>DYLN01000069.1 GCA_020722085.1 Melioribacter roseus | reverse complement strand
ACTCACCTTACGCAATGGTAGTTATTTAATAGCCCCGACATTTATGTCGGGAACCTAATTAAAACAAAATTTCAGGCTTTTAGCACCATTTTTCGTAATTAATGTGGCTAAAGCCTTTTTTTGGGTGTTCATTAATCCACGAGCTAAAGCTCGTGGCAATTCCAATTAACATTCTGCGTAATGTGAGTTACTAATATGTTATTGATAAATTTTCTTAATGGACAATGTGGGTTTAATCATCGAAAATTAGCGCAATTCTGCCGAAAGCATTCCTTACGGAAGCAGCTAAATTATGTTTTTAAATAGGCAGTTAACTTGGGGAGTATTACTGATTAACATTATGGATGATAAAAAAATGAAGTAAAGATGGAAGGAGGTAGAAAGATGGTATTTTTTAAAATTTTATTTCAATGTTTAGAGATGCCATCTCGATAAGTCTGCCGTCAGTCTCGTTCGTCTTGTGACTTCGTCACTGACGATGTCACGGAACAGACCATAGAGGTCTAACGACTTTTTCACTGCTCCACATACGATTTTCAACTTGTACAGCCGAGTTCGCGGAACGAAACCGAACTTTCAACCTTCAATCATAAATTGTGTATTTTCCCTCCACATTTTAAGCCTGAGAAACTTCCTTTCGTCCTACTTTCTGGAGTTTGAAAAGTTTATAGTTGAGGCTGTCGATTAACGCTCTAAAGCTTGCTTCAATTATATTTCTTGAAACACCGACTGTACTCCATGTTTCTTCGCCGTCGCCGGATTGAATCATAACTCTCACTTTTGCACCGGTACCGTCTTTTTCATCGAGCACACGCACTTTATAATCAATTAATTTTATCAATGAAATTTCGGGATAAAATCTCATCAATGCTTTCCTCAATGCATTATCGAGTGCGTTTACTGGACCGTCGCCGTCGGATGCCGTGTGTTCTATTTCGCCGTCAACTTCAATCTTAAGAACAGCCTCGGCGTTCGAATGCCCCTTGTCATCATAAAAAACATTTACCTTGGAATCGATCACATTAAAAAACGGATTGAACTCATTCATTTCGGAACGCAGCAATAATTCAAAAGATGCCTCGGCGCCGTCAAACTGGTAGCCGTCGTATTCTAGCGTTTTAACATACTCGACAACACGCTTGCTTAATTCTTTATTAGCGGATAAGTCAATGCCGATTTCGTTTGCTTTATACTTTATGTTGCTTTGTCCGGATAAGTCGGAAACGAGCACGCGCTGTTTATTTCCTACCAGCGATGGATCAATGTGTTCATACATCCTGCTGTCTTTCATAACTGCACTTACGTGAACACCGCCTTTATGCGCAAAAGCAGATTTGCCTGTAAATGCTGCTCTTGAATTGGGTGCCAGATTCATCAATTCATAAACATAATTTGAAACAGAAGTTAGGTGGCATAAATTTTCCTGCTGGTTGGTTGAATGTTTTAATTTAAGAATAAGATTGGGAATTATGCTGCTTAGATTCGCATTGCCGCATCTTTCACCGACACCGTTTATTGTTCCCTGCACGTGTACGGCTCCTGCAGAAACCGCTGCCAGCGAATTTGCAACTGCAAGTTCGGAATCGTTATGAGCATGAATGCCTATATCAACACTAAATTTATTCTTTATATCGGCAACTGCTTTGAATATTTCATCGGGCAGAGAGCCGCCATTTGTATCGCAAAGTACCAGAGTATCGGCACCGCCTTTAATAGCGGCAGTCAGCATTTTATATGAGAAGGAAGGATCATCTTTATAGCCGTCGAAAAAATGTTCAGCATCAAAGACAACTCTTTTGCCTTTTGATTTCAGAAATTTTACGGAGAGATAAATCAGCTCCTCATTTTCGTCATCAGTCAATCCAAGAGATTTTTGTGAATGCAGTCTCCATGTTTTCCCGAAAATTGCTACCACAGGAGTACCTGCAGTCAACAATGCATTCAGATTCGCATCGCCCTCCACATTACTTAAAGAACGTGCAGTTGAGCCGAAAGCACATAATTTTGCATGATTAAGCTCAAGTGATTTTGCCCGCTCGAAAAATTCTTCATCTTTCGGATTACTGCCGGGCCAGCCGCCTTCAATTATGTCGATGCCAAATTCGTCTAGACGTTTAGAAATGAGTAATTTATCCTGAACAGAAAGGTTCACACCCTCACCCTGTGTGCCGTCTCTTAATGTAGTATCAAAAATTTCTATTTTCATTTGATTCTCCCTTCAAATAAAGTTTTACTCTAACATTCCAGATTTACGTGCATATTCAAATAAACCGCCGCTTTCAATTATCGGCAGAACATCTCCCAGTGGTTTTAATTGATATTCCGTTCCGTCTGATAAATTTTTCAATGTGTTATTATCCAGATTTATTTTAAGCTGATCGCCGGTTTTAATTTTATTGTTTAATTTGCCGGTTGATTCAATCGGGACAATAAATCCGCCGTCAACCGAGTTGCGGTAAAATATTCTTGCGTAAGATTCTGCAACGACAGCTTTTACCCCGGATTTCTGCAAAGCAAACGGTGCGTGTTCCCTTGAAGAGCCGCATCCGAAATTTGAACCTGCAATTATTATTTTAAATTGCGACTGGTAATTCTCATCTTCGATAAAACTTATTCCGCCGTCCGGCAGTCCTGCTTGTGCAGTTGGAACACCCGATAATGCAAAATGTCCGTACTTTTTTGATTCTTCCTCGTCTGTTAAACTGTAAACCAAATGTTCTGCCGGAATTATTTGATCTGTATCTATGTTGTCTCCCAGAACGAACGCTTTCCCTTGGATAATGTTATTCATGAAGCCCACTCCCAAGAGGCTGACTAAAAAGTAAGAATCAATAAAATAATTCGTAAAACCTGTGCTGAGTTTACGAAGCATTGGGGCTATTCGCGGTTATTGTTCTATAAAAAAACTACTTTTTAGTCAGCCTCAATTTTTTAAAGTAGTTTGGTGACTATTTATTTTATTTTCTGTTTATTTTTCATTTATAAAAACTCTCTAGGATCGGTGATAAATCCATTAACAGCCGATGCGGCAACAGTAAGGGGCGAAGCCAAATAAACCTCAGACTTTTTGCTTCCCATTCTGCCGGGAAAGTTTCTGTTTGTTGTTGAGATAACAACATCTTTATCAACTGCTCTGCCGATTGTATCGTCCGGTCCGCCTAAACAAGCTGCGCATGAAGATTGAGCAATTATGCAGCCTGCTTTTTCAAATATTTCTCTAAGTGAAATTCCTTTATAAGTCTCAATTTCTAATTCTTTTGCAACTTCAGTACTCGCCGGTACAATGAATGTAGGTACTTTTACGGTATTACCGAGAAGCAGGGGTGCTGCAAATTTGAAATCAGTTATTTTACCGCCGGTGCACGAGCCGATATAACACTTTGTCAATTTAGTACCTGCTACATTTCTCACTTTATCGCGGTTGTCGGGACTGTGAGGTTTGGCGACAAGAGGTTCAATATCTTCAACGTTGTATTCATACTTGCTGTGGTATTTGGCATCTTCATCGCTTGTAAAAATTTCGTATGGTTCATCGGTTCTCTCTTTCACATAATTTTCGGTCACTTTATCGGCAGCGATAATTCCGCTCATTCCTCCGGCTTCAATTGCCATATTTGTTAAAGTCATTCTTTCATTCATTGAAAGATCGTATACAGCCTCACCGTCAAATTCCATTGCACGGTAAGTGGCGCCGTCAGTTGAAATATCTCCCAATATTTGGAGAATTAAATCTTTGGCGGTCAAATAATTAGGGAGCCTGCCGTGAAAAATAAATTTCATTGATTCCGGAACTTTCTCCCAAATTTTTCCGGTACCTAAAATGAAAGCAGCGTCGGTATTGCCCACTCCGGTTGAAAACATTCCAAAAGCACCTGAAGTACAAGTATGTGAGTCCGTTCCGAACAAAACGGTACCTGGCAGATTATAGCCCTCTTCGGCTAACGCAACATGGCAGACACCTTTATATCTTTCCGTACCAACGTCATAGTAATTTTCTACTTGATATTCCTTAGCAAAGCTGCGCAAAATTTCTACGTTTCTGTTGGCATGTTTATTTGCCGTGAAAATATAATGGTCGGGAAAAATTACTAATTTATTTTTGTCCCAGATTTTTGCTTTATCTCCGAATTCCTTTTTCCAGATACCAATAGTAGGCGGTCCACATACATCATGAGTCATCAAAACATCTACATTAAGCCAGATATTTTCGCCTGGGGTAACGCTTCTTCTTCCTGCCGATTTAGCGAGTATCTTTTCCGTTATTGTCATTCCCATTTTTATTAATCCTTTCAAATCGCCTTTGATACGGAAGATTCATCTTCACGAAAATTTTCTTTTTCTGTTTTAAATATTTCCTGCTGGTTAATTGCATTCAGATATGCTTTTGCACTCGCCTCAATAATATCGGTTGAAATGCCTCTGCCTGTAAAAGAATGTTCTTTATATCTTATTCTGACAAGAACCTCTCCCATTGCTTCTCTGCCGGAAGTTACCGAACGAACCTGATATGATTCGACAGAAGGAGTAAAATTTAAGGCTCTGTCAATTGCGTTAAACAAAGCATCTACGGGTCCGTCTCCAGTTGCTGAATCGGAATATTCTTTTTCATGATTTTTTATTAATACTGTTGCGGTAGGAATAGAATTTGTGCCGGCATTCACATGCATATACTGAATTTCGTAATGTTCCTGTTTTTTGAAAACTTCGTCGCCCATGAGCATTCGTAAATCGTCGTCGAACACTTCTTTCTTTTTATCGGCAAGCTTGGTAAATGCTTCGTAGACTTTCTGCAGTTCTTCCTCAGAAATATGATAGCCGAGTTCTTCGAGGCGCGCTTTAAGTCCGTGTCTGCCCGAATGTCTGCCCAGTACAATTTTGGTTTTAGGTACACCGACATTTTCGGGAATCATTATTTCATACGTCTGACGATTCTTAAGCATGCCGTCCTGGTGAATACCGGATTCATGTGCGAAGGCATTTTCGCCGACAATAGCTTTATTCGGCTGAACTATAATTCCGGTGAATGCAGAGACCATTCTGCTGGTGTTATAAATTTCCTTGGTGTTAATATTTGTAAAATATTTATAGATATCTTTTCTGACATTCAACGCCATAACAATTTCTTCCAGGGAAGCATTGCCGGCACGTTCGCCGATACCGTTGATTGTGCATTCAACCTGCCGTGCTCCGTTTTCTATACCGGCAAGAGAATTTGCAACTGCCAATCCAAGGTCGTTGTGGCAGTGGACACTTATAACTGCTTTATCAATATTTTTTACACGCTTTCTCAATTCGGCAATTTTATTTCCGAACTCAGAAGGCATTGTGTAACCCGTTGTATCCGGAATGTTGACAGTAGTTGCCCCAGCTTCAATAGCAGCTTCGATAACATCTGTAAGATATGCCAGGTCCGTTCTGCCCGCATCCTCCGCCGAAAATTCAACATCATCGCAGAATGTTTTTGCATATTGGACCATATCGTAAGACATTTTTAAGACAGTTTTTCTTTTTTCAGCTAACGTAGTTCCGTAACGCGGATCAGCAAATTTTCCAGTGATGTGATAATCCGAAGTGCTGGAAAAAGTATGAATTCTTTTTTTGTCTGCATCTCTAATTGCTTCGTAAGCAGTTTTCACGTCGATTTCCTTTGCGCGGGCAAGTGCTGCAACAACAACACCAACCTCGCCGGAAATCCTTTTCACAGCCTCAAATTGTGTCGGGGAAGAGACCGGAAAACCGGCTTCGATAATATCGACATTAAGTTTTTCGAGCTGCTTTGCAATTTCCAGTTTTTCAAATACATTTAATGAAGCACCCGGAGACTGCTCGCCGTCTCTTAATGTAGTATCGAATATTAATACTCTATCTTGCATTTTAATTCCTTCCTAATTTTGCAACAAATTTATTTAGAGAGTAAAAACTCCCAGCGCCTGTTCGTTGTAGATTTCTTCGAATTTACTCATAATTACGTTCGTAATTTCTTTTGTGCCTACAATTTTATCTCCTTCGTTCCCTATATCTGCAGTCCTGTAACCTTCTTGCAAAGCTCTGTTTATTGCATCAATAATAAGTTCGGAAGCTTTGCTCATATCGAACGAATATTCAAGCATCATAGCAGCCGAAGAAATTGCGGCAATGGGATTTGCTATATTTTGCCCCGCAATATCGGGCGCGCTGCCGTGAACAGGCTCGTAAAGAGCATACTTAGTGCCAATGCTTGCCGATGGCAGCATGCCAAGACTGCCTGTTATCATTCCGGAAATATCGCTGAGAATATCGCCGAACAAATTAGATGTAAGAATAACATCGAATTGTCTAGGATCTCTTACGATCTGCATAGCTGCGTTATCTATGTACATATTTTTTAATTGAACCATGGGATAATCTTTACTTACATCTCCTACTACTTTACGCCAGAATTGAGAAACTTCCAGAACGTTTGCTTTATCAACAGAAGTCACCATACCTTTTCTTTTTATTGCAGCTTCGAAAGCCATTTTTGCAATTCTTTCAATCTCCTCTCTTGTGTAAACCATAGTGTTCCATCCTTTTTCTTCGGTGTAGCCGCGCGGCTGACCGAAATAAATCCCGCCGGTTAATTCACGGAAGACTACAAAGTTGGTTCCTTCAACAATTTCTTTTTTTAAAGATGAAGCGTCGGCTAATGAAGGATAAACTTTTGCGGGACGAATATTTGCGAACAATCCTAATGATTTACGAAGTTTCAATAGTGCAGCTTCGGGTTTTAAAGAGTGTTCAAGGTTTTCCCATTTGTACCCTCCAACGGCTCCCAGCAAAACAGCATCGGAATCGTAGCAAGTCTGCAATGTTTCATCGGTCAAAGGAGTGCCGTATTTATCATACGACGCACCGCCTATCGGCATTTCAACGAACTCAAATTCAACCCCGAATTTTTCTATCACGTATTTCAATACTTTAACTGCCGACCCAATAACTTCGGGACCAATACCATCGCCGGGGAGGAGTGTTATTCTTTTGTTCATACGCCAACCTCCTCTTTTTTATTTTTCTTTAACAGCCAGGACATCATACCTCTCAATTTTGCACCCACCTGCTCAATGGGGTGCTCGCGGTTTTCTTTTCTCAGTTTTTCCATCAGCTTAAGACCGCCTTCATTTTCTTTGCGCCATTCTTCAGCAAAGCTTCCATTCTGAACATCCTTCAGAATTTTTCGCATTACATTTTTTGTTTCCTCGGTAATGACTCTCGGACCTCTGGTCATTCCGCCGTATTCAGCAGTATCACTAACGGAATAATTCATTCTTGAAAGTCCGCCTTCATAGTATAAGTCAACAATTAATTTCAATTCATGCATACATTCAAAGTATGCAAGCTCCGGTGGATAACCAGCTTCGGTTAGAACTTCGAATCCTGCTTTAACTAATTCGGCGGAACCTCCGCACAATACAGCCTGCTCACCGAACAAATCGGTTTCGGTTTCATCTTTAAAGGTAGTTTCAATGACGCCTGCTTTCGTACCTCCGATTCCCTTTGCCCATGCAAGAGCCATGTCTCTTGTGTTGCCTGTATAATCTTGATAAACTGCTATTAAACAGGGAACGCCGTTTCCTTCCAGATAAGTTCTTCTTACAAGGTGTCCCGGGCTCTTGGGTGCGATCATCATTACGTTTACATTCTTAGGAGGAACAATCCATTTGTAATGAATATTAAAGCCATGAGCAAATACAAGTGTATCGCCTTCTTTTAAGTACGGTGCTATCTGTTTTTCATAAACTTGTTTTTGATGCTGGTCGGGAAGTAGGATCATTATTACATCAGCCCATTTAACGGCTTCATCAACTTCTTTAACTGCAAGTCCGGCAGCTTCGGCTTTCTGCCATGAAGAACTTGTACGTCTTAAACCGACGCAAACATTTAAACCGCTTTCGTGAAGGTTAAGGGAATGTGCATGTCCTTGACTTCCAAAGCCCAACACAGCAATTTTTTTATTTTGTAATGATTCTAAAGATGCATCGCTGTCATAATAAACTTTCATTTTGTACCTCTGTTAATTTGTTGATAATTCTTTTTTCTGAAACTTCGTCTGCTCACCTCTTTTTAAAGCAACTGTACCAGATCGGGCAACTTCCTTAATTCCGAAAGGTGCAAGCACATTTATTGCTGCGTCTATTTTATCTGGTGGACCTGTTATTTCAATCATCATACTTTTATTGTTTATATCCACTATGTTTCCGCGGAATATATCGCATATATTTTTTATTTCATCCATACTTCCTTTCTGCAGTCCTATACTTATCAATGCGAGTTCTCTTTCAACATGATTTGAACCAGTGAGGTCAATAACTTTTATTGTGTCGATTAGTCTGTTCAACTGTTTTACAACCTGGTCAATAATCTGATCATCTCCTTCGGTTACAATTGTCATTCTGGAGACTTCGTTAATTTCGGTTTCACCGATAGAAATACTTCTGATATTGAATCCCTTTCCGCTAAACATAGTTGCTACGCGGTCAAATGCGCCGAAATGATTTTCAACCAACACTGAAATTGTATGTTTCATTTTACAACATTCCTTTGGGATTTAATCTTCTCAAAATCATTTGCGAAATTGAAGCTCCGGAAGGAACCATCGGGAAAACCATATCTTCTTTTACTACTTTAAATTCGACTAAGATTGGTCTATCGTTGACTGATAATGCTTTATTTAACAATGAGTCAACATCTTTCGGGTTATCAGTTGAATAAGATTCTATTCCAAATGCTTCTCCTACTTTCACAAAATTAGGGTTACTGCTTGACAAATCGGTAAAACTGTATTTTTCAGCATGAAACAATTCCTGCCACTGCCTTACCATTCCCAAAAAGCTGTTATTAATAATAATAAACTTAATAGGAAGCTTGTAGAATGCAGCAGTAATTAATTCCTGCATATTCATTTGAAAACCGCCGTCACCGCTTATAGAAATTACTGGTCTGTCTTTAACTGCGAAGGCAGCGCCAATTGAAGCCGGCACGGAAAAGCCCATTGTACCCAATCCGCCGCTTGTTAAATTGGAACGGGGGTGATTGAATTGATAATATTGTGCAGTCCACATTTGATGCTGACCGACATCGGTAACAATAATTGCTTCCCCTTTTGTTTTTTGAGAAAGTTTTTCAATGATAAATTCTGTTCTGAGTCTGCCGTCGTTGTCTTCATAAGTAAGCGGGCATTCATCCTTCCATTGATAAATTTGATTCCACCACTCGTCGACTACAGGTGGTTTAGGCATTTCCGCAGCAAGTTCTGCAAGAACATGTTTTACATCTCCAACTATCGGTAAGTCTACTATTACATTTTTATCAATACATGTCGGGTCAATATCAACATGGATTTTGAAAGCATTGGTAGCAAACGTTTCTACTTTTCCGGTAACCCTATCATCGAAGCGGGCACCGAGTGAAACAAGAACGTCACAATTGTTAACCGCTTGATTTGCCCAGTACGTGCCGTGCATTCCCAGCATTCCGAGGGATAATTCATCGGTCCCCGGGAAAGCACCCAGACCCTGCAAGGTCATTGTTACCGGCAATTTATTTTCTCTGGCAAATATTGCAAGTTCATTTGAGCCGCCGGACATTATTACCCCGCCTCCAACATAAAGCAGCGGACGTTTTGCATTACTTATTACCTCGGCAGCTTTCTTAATCTGGTTAAGATGACCTTTATATTTCGGTTTGTATCCTCTTATCTCAATATCTTCAGGATAAACAAATTCGCATGAAGAGTTGATTACATCTTTAGGTAAAGCTACAACAACAGGACCGGGTCTGCCGGTAGCAGCGATAAAAAATGCTTTTCTGATAGTAGCTGCCAGCTCTTCAACATGGCGTACGAGGAAATTATGTTTTGTTATCGGACGAGTGATACCGACTATATCTGCTTCTTGAAATGCATCATTGCCTATTAAATGGGAAGGCACTTGTCCTGTAAAAACAACAATCGGAACGGAATCCATATAAGCGTCTGCAATTCCTGTTACAGTATTTGTTGCTCCGGGTCCAGAGGTAACCAGCACGACGCCCACTTTGCCGGTAGCTTTAGCGTAGCCTTCAGCCGCATGAGTTGCACCCTGTTCATGTCTTACAAGTATATGTTGAAGGAAATCGATGTCATATAATTTTTCATATAATTTAAGAACTGCGCCGCCGGGATAACCGAAAATATACTCAACCCCTTCGCGTTTAAGACACTCAAAAAATATGTCGGCGCCTGTAAGAATTGCATTAGCTTTTCTCATGTTGATTACCTTTAATTTATTAATAATTGGTTTTTAAAATCGCACCTTTGCTTGCAGATGTAACCATTTTGGCATATCTGCTTAAATATCCTTTTTTAATTTTAGGAACAAAAGCCGGAAGTCGGTTTAACCTTTCATTTATTTCATCCTGGGATAATTCTACATTCAATGAGCGGTTTGGAATATCTATAGAAATTATATCGCCGTTTTGTAATGCTGCAATCGGACCTCTTGCAGCAGCCTCAGGTGAAACATGACCGATGCATGCACCCCTTGTTCCGCCGGAAAATCTTCCGTCAGTAATCAATGCAACTTTATCGCCTAGTCCCATTCCCATTATTGCGCTTGTTGGACTGAGCATTTCCGGCATTCCCGGTCCCCCGCTCGGTCCTTCATATCTGATAACGACAACTTCCCCGGGCTGCACTTCTTTATTTAAAATTCCTTCGAGTGCGCTTTCCTGTGATTCATAAATTCTTGCTGGTCCTTTGTGAATCATCATTGACGGCTCAACAGCTCCAGTTTTAACAATTGAGCCTTCTGGTGCAAGGTTGCCGAATAAAACCGCCAGCCCGCCTACTTTTGAATACGGATTATCAATGGTACGAATTACATTTTTGTTTTTTATTTCCGCGTTCTTAATATTTTCACCTAAAGTTTTTCCGGTAACAGTAAGACATGTTGTATCAATTATACTATCTAATTTTGAAAGTTCGTTTAATATTGCCGGAATTCCTCCTGCAGCATCAACGTCTTCCATGTGAACAGTTTTGGAAGCTGGACTTACCTTACATAGGTATGGCACTTTAGAGGCAATTTCGTTTAATTCACTTAAGTCGAATTCAAAACCGGATTCAAGGGCGATGGCGAGTGAGTGTAAAATTGTATTTGTGCTGCCGCCCATTGCCATATCGAGCGCAAAAGCATTTCTAAATGATTGACGGGTAAAAATGTCGGATGGTTTAATATCGTGCTCAACGAGATACAAAATTTGTCGTGCAGCTTGTTTTGCCAGTTCAATTCTTTTGGGATCTACCGCAAGGATCGAACCATTGCCGGGCAGAGCAATTCCGAGAGCTTCCATCAGACAATTCATTGAATTTGCAGTGAACATTCCCGAGCACGAACCGCAGGTTGGACAGCTTACATTTTCAAGTTCTTTCAATTGGTCTGAGGTAATTTCGCCGGCATTAAATTTTCCGACACCTTCAAAAACACTTATCAAGTCCGACTTTTCACCGCTGGAGGTTCTTCCGGCTTTCATCGGTCCGCCAGAAACAAATATTACCGGTATGTTCAGTCTTGCAGCCGCCATCAGCATACCGGGTACAATTTTATCGCAGTTGGGAATGCAGACAAGTCCATCAAGGCGATGAGCCTCTGCAACAGTTTCGACACTGTCGGCAATTAATTCCCGGCTTGCAAGAGAAAACCGCATTCCGAGGTGCCCCATTGCAATTCCGTCATCAACGCCGATTGTGTTGAATTCAAACGGAACGCCGCCGGCTTCTCTTACTGCTTCTTTAACTACTTTTCCAAACTCCTGAAGATGTACGTGACCGGGGATCAGATCAATATACGAATTGCAGATCCCGATAAACGGTTTATTAAAATCCTCATCGGATTTAATGACGCCTGTTGCTTTCAATAGACTTCTGTGAGGAGCTTTATCAAAACCTTTTTTTATTAAATCAGACCGCAAAGTATAACCTCTGTAAATTTTTTAAAATCTTCAGATATACTTGCAGGGGTTCGGGTCGACCCCTAAGCTGATTTAATAATTTTGTAATTGATTTAGGGATCGACTTTATTATTAGCCAATAATCACTAGAGCTAGAATGCTAATAATGATCCCTAGCAGGAGAATATCTAAAGATATGACGTTTATTGAATTAAGTACAACAACGCGACTGTTGTCATGGGGTAAGGCAACATTTGAACTTGTGGTTATATTTTTTATCGTGTTGTTCATGAATAACGACTGCAAATATAGGCTCTAATATCTGTCGTGTCAAGTGATTTATTATCGAGCAAAGCAAAAA
Source organism: Melioribacter roseus (assembly GCA_020722085.1). Lineage (GTDB taxonomy): Bacteria > Bacteroidota > Ignavibacteria > Ignavibacteriales > Melioribacteraceae > Pyranulibacter. The sequence continues at coordinate 4,724 of DYLN01000069.1, read as the reverse complement.
TTTTTTAATACGCCGGAAAAAAATTTGTAAATACCGTATAAAATTCCAGCTTATTTGTTCTCAACCTGAAAAAGCTCATTTGAAAGATGCCCGACAAGTTCGTTTTCTGAAGAATCTGCTTATAAGGTTTCTGCTGGCGCGGAACGCTTCGAGTAATTATAGAATCAAAAATGCCGGTCACTTTAATTGCATAAAAATAATTTTTAGTTGGTAGCAGTGAATCGGCTTCCCTATAAAATTTTTCAATTGTAGTCTGTAAGTTTATTTGCTTGTTAATCTGTGGCTTGAAATTTACCACCGAAGCAAAAGGAATTTTAATAGAATCATCTGCTTGAAGAACTGTGCCGTCCGCTTTTATTTGGTAAACGATTCCATTAAGGAAAACCATCTCGCCGTCAAGAGCATCAAACGAAGGATTATTTTTTTGATTTAAACTGCTGGATATATTTTTTAGTAAAGTCGGAGAGAGCAAGTTTTCCGCTGATCTCTGCGCGCTCTTCCAACAGCTTGTCCCAGTTTTCCGTTCCATGCCAGAAAATCTTTTTCAATTGTTCGATTGCTTCGGGGTTGCAGCCAGCAATTTTGTGAGCAAGTTTGGAGACGGCTTCATCAACTTCCCTAATACTGGCAAAAACTTTTGTAAACAGGCCTGCAGATTTTGCCCAGAAAGCGTCGTGCCATTCGGCATCAATCGACATTGTGATAAAATTTGTGCTGCCGATTTTTCTTTCAATTGCTGGACCGACAACAAACGGACCGATGCCCAGAGCTAGTTCGCTCAACCTTACAGAGGCTTCGCTTGAAGCCATCGTATAATCTGCTGCTGCTGCAAGTCCCACACCGCCGCCGGCGCACTTCCCCTGAATTCTGGCAATAATAAATTTAGGACATTTTCTCATTGCATTAATTAGTCTTGCAAAGCCCATAAAAAATTCCTTGCCGGTTTTTGTGTCTTTTATTGCCGTTAATTCATCGAACGACGCCCCGCTGCAGAAAGTTTTATCGCCTTCGCTTCGCAGCACAATTACTTTTGCTTCTTTTTGTTTTGCAAGTGAATCGAATGTGCCTGCAAGTTCTTTTAGTAAGGTTTTAGAAAGAGAATTACTTTTGGGATGGTAAAACGAAATTGTTGCAATTCCATCGTGTATGTGAGTTGTTACTTTTCCGTTGTCTTTCATGGTGCCTCCGGCTTAATCAAGTCTCGTTATCAAAAACTATATTAATTATTTTTTTAAAATTATCAATCATGAAATCGGGATTCTCCTTTTTCAATTCTTCTTCTGTGCGGTAGCCAAAGGTAACGGCGCATGTTTTTATGCCGGCATTTTTTCCGCATTGGATATCAAGCTGGGTATCGCCTACTATCATTGTATTGTTTTTATCGGCTTTCAACTCTTTTATAATAATTTCAAGAGGTTCCGGTGAAGGCTTGTTTTCTACACCGTCTCTTCTGCCCATCACATAATTTAGATACCGGTCGAGTTGAAAATATGCCGTCAATTTTTCTGCCTGATCCTGTCCTTTTGTAGTTAAGAGCGCGGTTTTAATATTTTTTTCTTTTAAGTAATGAAGTGTTTCCGTAACGCCGGGATATAATGAAGAGGAATTTATAAAACTAAAATAAAGTGATTTGTAGATTCTTATAAATTCTTCAAAATTTGGCAGCTCAATATTAAATTCGCGGAAGATATCAACAAAATGATGACCGAGTCTTCTGTAAAATTCTTTTTCTGGCAGATTACCTTTAATACCAAGCTGTTTCATTGTTTTAACAGTAGTATTATAGATAGTCAAGTGAGAAGAAACAAGAGTTCCATCTAGATCAAAAACAATGCAGTTGATGTTCATAATATTTTTACTTTGTTCATTCCTTATAAAATTTTATTACCGGTTCGCTTCCTTCAAGATGATAAGCGCGGTACATTCCTTCGGTATTAAAAGGCATTGCAATATTTCCGTCTTTATCAATTGCGATTACACCGCCGTTGCCGCCTAATGCCGGAAGTTTTTTCATGATCACTTCATCGGCAGCGTCTTTTAAACTCATGCCTTTATATTCCATCAAATCGGAAATATCTTTAGCAGCATTAAGGCGGATAAAAAATTCTCCCCAGCCTGTTCCAGAAACGGCGCATGTTTTATTGTTTGCATAAGTGCCTGCACCAATAATAGGTGAATCACCAACTCTTCCGTAAAGTTTGTTTGTCATTCCGCCGGTAGAAGTGCCCGCTGCAAGGTTTCCGTTTTTATCCAATGCTGCAACTCCAACTGTTCCGAACATTTCATCAAGCGGTTCGGAGTAGAAGGATTTTTGTATCGAACCTGTTTTATTCTTTTTTTCATTTTTGCTTTTTTCTTTTATCTTCTGAAGCGCATCCCATCTTTCTTTGGTGAAAAAATATTTGCTGTCGATAAGCTTAACTCCGTGTTCTTTTGCAAACTGTTCTGCGCCGTCGCCGACCAAAAGTACGTGGGGAGATTTTTCCATAACCATCCGTGCAAGTGAAATCGGATTTTTAATGTGTGAAACTCTTGCTACCGCTCCGGCACTCAAAGTTTTTCCGTCCATTATTGATGCATCAAGTTCGTTGATTCCGTTTGCTGTAAACACCGCTCCTTTGCCGGCATTAAACAGCGGTGAATCTTCCATAATGTTTATTGCCGCTTCAACAGCATCGAGGCTGCTGCCGCCTTTTTCTAAAATGGAATATCCTTTTTCAAGTGCTTCATGAAGTTTGTCGTGGTAGGCTTTTTCTTTTTCGGGTGTCATATACTTTTTAAGAATTGTGCCGGCGCCGCCGTGCAGTACAATTCCGAATTTATGATTGTCCTGAGCCTGTACACTGACAAATAATCCTGCTAAAAAAATAAAGGTTAAATGCTTAACGAGAATTCGACGCTTCGTAGTTAAATTTTTCATTTTAACTCTGTTATTTGTTGATTGGATACGAGAATTTATAACTGCCGACTGAAAAATGCAAAGAAAAGTTTTTATTTTCATAAAGCACATTTATTTTCCCCCTCTTCGCTTTTTAAGATATATTATTATTGATAAATTAATTGCATCTTAATTTAATTTTTTGCAAGGAGGTAAAATGAAAATCAAAAACATGTTTTACGCAGTAATGATTTTAATATTTGCTGTCGTTACAACTAATTCACAAAATGAAAAAAAGGAAGACCATAAAGGGAAGAAAGATAGACACACATTTACAATGATTTACGAGGTTGGTGCAACTTCGGTGAAAAATCAGGCAAGAACTGGAACATGTTGGGATTTTGCCACACAATCTTTTCTTGAAAGCGAATTGATGAGAATGGGAAAAGGCGTTTGTAATCTTTCGGAAATGTTTAACGTAAGATATACTTATCCCCTCAAAGCCGAAAGGTATGTTAGATATCACGGACTGACTAATTTTGGACCAGGTGGACAGGCTCACGATGTTCTGAAAATTTTTGATACTTACGGTGCCGTACCGGATAATGTTTATCCTGGTTTGGAACCGGGCGATTCTCTTCACGATAATTTTGAGCTGGATGCCGTTCTGAAATCTATTCTCGACACAATTGTAAAGCAGCGTAAAATTTCTTCATATTACAAAGAAATTGTCGATGCAGTGCTCGATATTTATTTAGGCAAAGTTCCTCAAACATTCGAGTACAAAGGAAAAACTTACACACCAAAAAGCTTTGCCGAAAGTCTTGGCATAAATACGAAGGATTACATCGAAATAACTTCGTTTACACACCATCCATTTTATACGAAGTTCGAACTGGAAATACCTGATAACTGGACGGAAGGGAAATATTACAACGTTCCGTTGGATGATTTAATCAAGATAATGGATAATGCTTTAGCTAACGGTTTTTCGGTTGCGTGGGACGGCGATGTTGGCAGCGATAATTTTTACCGCAAAGAAGGATACGCCGTTGTTCCAGTTGAAGGGGATACGTCAAAAACCGGTCCTGAAAAAGAACAGGTTATAACTTCAGAAAAAAGACAAAAAGCTTATGATGATTATACAACAACGGATGATCATTTAATGCATATAACAGGACTTGCAAAAGATCAGGCAGGAACAAAATTTTACTACACAAAAAATTCCTGGGGGACAAAAGAAAAAAAGTATGACGGGTATTGGTATATGTCGGAGCCGTTTGTAAAATTAAGAACCATTGCAATTATGGTTCACAAAGACGCAATTCCGAAAGAGATTAAAGAAAAATTGGGATTGTGATATATTAGTTTAATCAGAACTTCAGGATTACTTCGAAGAAATTGAAGTGCAGACGAAAACTCCGAGGGTTGCTTTTAAAAATCTTTGAGGTTTTAATGCTCTACAATGAAATGCTTATTTTACCAGCAGCATTTTTTTCACCGCCGCAATGAAGTTTTCCGCCTCAATGCGGTAGAAATAGACGCCGCTCGGGGAGTTGCTTGCGTTCCATGTCGTCCGGTGGACGCCGGCGGGCAGTTCTTCTGCCACAAGAGTTTCAACGGTTTGGCCAAGGAGGTTCACTATTGTCAGCTTGACGAGCGAGCGTTCCGGCAAGGAGAATTCTATCGTCGTAGTCGGATTGAACGGATTGGGATAGTTCTGCTCCAACCGAAAGGACTCCAGCAGGTTTGAGCGTTTTTCCTCAACTGCGGTGAGCGGGCTGGTTTGAATAGTCGTGATGATCGCCACTTCCCTGCCCAACGGTATCGCATTCGCCGGCTGCAG
>DYLN01000219.1 GCA_020722085.1 Melioribacter roseus | reverse complement strand
GGTCACGGTGGGAGATGCCAGTAAAAAATTAATTAATCCCGCTCCAATCACCACCAGTCATACTCAAGGAGCAGCCGATGTATATACGATAAATGTTAAAACCAGAGACGGATCGGATTACACACTTGATCAAAGTAATATAAAGGTAGCAGTAATTGAAGGGGTTTTAGTTTCGGCGACCGTGCAAGAAACTTTATCTGTGACTATTGCCGGAGTTGCTGCCAGCACGTCAGTATGCGGACAAACTACTGATGTAACAACAACGGCAACTTCAGTACCCTGGGGAACGATTTCTAATTTTGGCGCATTCCAGGAAGCGGCTCAGACGGTGACAGTTTCAACCAATGCTGATGCCGGATACGTCGTTAAAGCTGAGGAAAATGATCAGATGGGAAAAGACGGAAAAACTTGCACTTTACCAACCAGTGATACGGCCGATTCAACTGATAACTGTATCCAGGATACGACTTGCGGAGCAAGTGCTTGCTCTGAATCAATATCTCAAGATTGGACCAATACTAGTTATTATGGTCTTGGTTATTCTCTTGCAAATTCTTCCGGATCTGACGCTTCGTTTTTATATAATGAATCATCAAGAACATTTTCCACCAAACAATTTGCCGACCAAGAAGCAAGTAATACAAAACAGACAATAATGTCAAATACCGGACCAGTCGCCTCGTCTCAAATTTATCTTTGTTATCGTTTGAATGTATCGGCAACCCAACCGGCAGGTTACTATTACAATAAAGTTCAGTTGACGGCAACAGCAACATTCTAATATGAAGAATTCCAAGATGCAAATTACAAGATACAAACAATTTTCAATTTTAAATTTTCAATTTTCAAAGGTTCTAATTTGGATCTTGTTTGTTTCTTGGAGCTTGTTTCTTGTTCCTTTTGCCAATGCCCAATCTTCCCTTCCTCTGGTCGTTATGCCGGCAAGAAATCAGATAGAAGTTGAACCCGGAGAAAAAACAGCCATAACTATAAACTTTTTTAATCAATCTGATGATCCTGTTTCCGGTTTCTTTAAAGTCGCCGATTTTATAGTAGAAGATTCACAAGGAACTCCAAAATTCATTGAAAATTCAATCGATGCGCCGATCAAATACTCTGCTTCCCGATGGTTGACACTTCCTTATGATAAGGCAACCCTTCCTGCTCATGACAAGGTAGCTATCCAAACAGAAATATTGGTTCCTGCTGATGCTCATGCCGGCGGAAGATATGTAGCTGTTTTTTTCCAACAAGGAAATACTTTAAATAAACAAATATCAGTATCAGATAATGAAGCCGGTTCAGGGACCAATTTACGAATTGCTTCTTTAATTTATATTAAAGTAAAGGGTCAAATTACCGAAAAAGCTTTGATATCACGGTTTTTTGCACCGTCATTTTTTGAATATGGACCGATAAAAGTTGATACTCAAATTTTTAATCGCAGTGATTGTCATATCAGACCAAGAGGAGTAATTACTTTATCCAATGCTTTTGGCGGACCAGTTGACCAAAAAAATCTTAAGGAAGAAAATATTTTTCCCGATACGGTTAGAAATTATGAAAACAGTCTTGGAAAAAAATGGATGTTTGGCAAATACAAATTAACTCTTAGCGCTTCATACGGAGACAAAGGTCAGGTGCTGGAAGGAGTTGCTTATGTCTGGGTATTTCCTTGGAAAGTGGCTTTAATCATCGTCTTGACTTTAATTATTATTATTCTTCTTCTCTCCAGTCTTTACAAAAACTTTGTCAAAAAAGAAATTACTCTTGAAGAAGAAATCGCCAGAGAAAAAGAAGAGATTGAGAAGCTAAAACAACAACTGCGAAAAAGAGAATAAAATTTCTAATTTCTAATTAACCCCTGTCTACCGGCAGACAGGTTAATTGACCTAAAAAATGTCCAAAGACCAATTGGGATTTGGTAATTATTTAGGTCAATTAGAAATTAAGTTAATTAAGTCAATTGAAAAAAAAATATTTTATTACTTTATCTCTTCTTTTAATTATCCCTCTCCAACTTGGCTATCTTTTTTTATCTAACCAAGATTCAGGAAACGTTGCTGGAATAGGAATGATTCAAAATGAGATTCTTAATTCTGCTTCGATTGGAGAGTTTCGCTTTACTCTTTTTGGCTATACTTCACCTTTTGCCGAGATCAACCTTAACGGTCAGGGAATTGCTGACCAGACAGTTGCCGATTCAACTGGTTATTTTGAATTTAAAAACCGCTTCTCCCCTTTTTCGCCTCATGAGGCTTGCTTAAGCTCCAAAGACCAATTTGGACGAATAAGCGCTCCTGTCTGCCTACCTGATTTTCCAACCCAGTATAATGTGACGATCGGGCCGGTCATTATTCCGCCAACTATATCTTTGGACAAACCTAACTATTTTACCGGTGATGAGGTAATTTTGAGCGGACAAACGATTCCAGATTCAGAAATAAATCTATCGATGTTCACTGGTTCTTTAAAAAAGGGACTGTCCCTAATAGGGACAGTCCCTATGATAAAACCGGT
>DYLN01000218.1 GCA_020722085.1 Melioribacter roseus | reverse complement strand
AAGCCTGTTCAATAATTAAAGTTTTAGAACCGGACTTTTCAATCCGGATCGTTTGAAATCGAAGATAATATCCTGAGTTAGAGTTATATCATGCTCAATGACATGTATTGCTACATTTTCTAAGCCGGTATACGTGTTTATGTATTCCATTCTATATCGATTTTCTTTGATAAGGCCATACTCTCTTTCAATAGCTGTTCGTAATGGCTTTAGACGTTTATAGATTATCGTACTTGGAGTAGCTGGACCATACTTGCGATAGCTATCTTTAAAATGAGTATAAATCGTCAGGCCATTTGGATTTTTCGAATCAACTTTGTCGCAATAAAACAGTTCAGTCTGATATTTTGGTTTTTTCGTACATATTTTTCGACAACAGTATTTTGTTCTTTTCCTTTTATAATCGATACCGATTCTGGTCAAGGCATATCCAAAAGGACAAAGCGGATAGCCAGCTCTGGTAAAGCCTTTTGGATATACCATCTTCTTTCGAATGATAATTGGTAGCAGGTTATACGTTTTATAAAGTACTTGATGAATTTCATCTGAATCATAACCTCGATCTAAAATGATATATGCAAAGGACAAATCTGGATAGAGTCGAAAAAGTTCTTTTACAAGATCAATAATAATAGCTTGATCCGACATGCCTGCAGCGGTTACTATACTGATCAATGGAATGCCTGTTATGCTCATAAGAGAATGAGCTTTATGTCCGACAGGATACCGGTACTTGTGATTGGGACGGCCAAAGGAAACGGAATCGTCCTGAAAAAGCCAGGAACCATCTTTCTGCTTTTCGCCTCTGGTCGAACAGGTGGCTCGAATAAATGTTGAATCGCCTACTACGATAATACCTTTTCTTATTGTTTTAGGCAGTTGCGGTATGTCCGGATTCAATAATCCGAGACTATGAGCTTCGAGCACGAATCGACGATGAATGTTTCGAAAGCCTTCAACGCCGAGCCGCTTTCTTAATGTGTTGAAGGTGTTGTGAGATGGCGTTTGACTTTGATCCAAAAGGCAAATAGAACGATAGGTTGCATTGGTTGCCAATTTTTTAGCCAAAACGCGATCTGAGAAAAAGATTTCTTTAACTTTCAATATTCGAGTTAGAAACAATGATACACCATAACCACTTGGGCCAATACCAACATATCTTTCATTGATGATCGGAGAAATATTTCCGAGGTTGATGGAGGCAAAATATTTTACCAATTGGTTATCAGGATCATTTAGATCGTCATAAGCTGAAGAAAACAGCTTAAAAGGCAGTTGATAATCCATTGTCAGCTCCTTGAGTTATGTTCAATATTTTACAGGCGATGTGTTCAATATTGAAAGAATAAAATTAAGGAGCGACAACTAATTATTTCGATTTAAAATAGATTTATTCCAAAGAACAGAAAATGAAGTGAAAAACCCTCAGATATTGGGGGTGATTTTCGTATTGATCATTATAAAAAGTGGGGGTGATTTTCTATAATTTTAGTCAATTTCACCCTAATTATCCCCGAAAATGGGGGTGATTTTTAAGAACAGTAATTTTTGAATATTGTTTTTTATAAAGTTAAACGTATTGAACTGGCTTAAATTAGTCTTTTTCTGTATTTTTTAATGATAATGTTACTATCAAAGGTGATGGGAATGGAATTCCATAATTTGTCATTGCTGGATTAGCTCTTATATTCTTTACGACATTAGTTAAATTTAACTTTTTAGGTAGCCTCACTTTTTGGGCTTTTAATCTAATTTCCGAGATTTGCCCATTCCATTCGACCTTAAAAGTTAATAAGCAATGATATTCACCGTAATCAGTGTTACGAATTGAATTAAGGTAATTCTTGATAGAAATTTTATTATTTAGACTATCTACAGCGTATAATTCTGGAGTTGGTGGAAAAACGTCAATAATCGCATTAGGGTTTTTGTCTATTTCATCTTTAAGCTGTTTACGTCCAATGCTTTCTAAGGAATCGTATTTTTCTTTATAAGGATACATAGGAATTTCTTTTTTATTAATATAAATAACTGAATCTATAAAATTAAAACTATCTGTAATAAGTAACGAGTCACAGATATTGATTTTATTTTTCTCTTGGACAAGTTGTGTTTTATCCAACTTTTCGTCTGTCGAATTAGAACATTGATACATTATTATTACCGATATTAATAAATTAATAGGATTATATCTCATAGTCTATCTCCTCAGTAATGGGTATAATTTATTAATTAAAACCCTTTGATTTTGTGCTCTTAATGGAAAATTAGAATATAAACCACTGCTGTTTGCATAACTCCCTTGTTTGAAAGTGCTCATAGCACTATGAAAATTTGCATGTACGTTAATATATTGAGATGCATAAAGTGTAGTAAGCATCATCAAAGTATATATATTTCCAGCTTCAGTATTATTACCAAACATATGGATCGGATTTCCGGTGACAGTTTCTTGTATTGCTGCCCCAAATAAATTAGCTTCAACTTCGCTAAGTATACTTGCACCACCTGACCCTATATCATGTTGATATCCGTGAAAAAATTCATGTGCAATTTTTTCAA
>DYLN01000217.1 GCA_020722085.1 Melioribacter roseus | reverse complement strand
ATGATTTATATAAATCAAATATATTAAATATGTTTAAAAAAGCCCCACCTAGCTATTTTCACAAAACAAAATATACTGAAAGATAAGAATATGAATTTCAATTGTATTAGAATGTTTTAAGTTAGCTTAATAGTAATGAATAAATTCGAATTTGATCCTAAGTGCGTTAGAAAAAATGTTTATTTTAAGAAAAGTAAAATGCTACAGTATGTTTTTTTTCTTTTTCTTATTTAACCGGCTACCCTCAGAAGTCATTTTTAACCTCTTTAATATTTTTATTAAACCCATTGTTAGGGATTTTTTTATTCATATTTTAATTATCTTTAAATTTTTAGATTTGTCAAGAAGGCTTGCTTTGTTGAATAATTCACTTTACATTTTCAATCTTGATTACTCAAAACTCTCAAAAATATATTAAGCGAAATCACGCCATTAAGAAATTCAATTAATCATCTCCAACCCTAATTCAATTTTAACTAAACTCTTGCGTTCTCAAAAAATCTGAATATAATTATTCCTAATGGAAAAGAATGCCTGGTTGTTCCGCAATCGATATTTTACCTCTGAGGAATTGTCATTGATTAAAAGTATTGCCTTTCAATATTGGTCCGCTGGTCGTAAAAAGATTGCCACCATAATTTGTGAGAAACTTAAATGGCACGGATTCAACGGTCGGTTAAAAGTTATCCCCTGTCTTGAAGTGCTACGCAAAATGGAAAAACAAGGGTTGGTTGTCTTACCACCGATAAAGCCCTGTGGTGGTTATCACCAGCTTAAACCACTCCGTAATGACCAGGTCAATTTCAAAAAGCCTGCAGGGAAGATCACCGGGGCAATTGAATTGATGGCAGAGATCCGTTTTGAGTTGGTGCAGACAAAAAAGGAAAATAATCTCTGGCGTTATCTTATCCAGTCTTATCACTATTTAGGCTACACCCGACCGGTTGGTCGCCATCTGAAATATTTTGTCTATTTAGGCGATCGGTTAGTTGCCTTAATAAGTTTTAGTGATGGAATTTATCATCACCATTTAAGAGACAATTGGCTGGGTTGGGATGAAAAGACAAGGGCAATCCAGCGCCATTTAATCATCAATAATAACCGCTTTTTGATTCTTCCCTGGGTAAAGATAAAAAATTTAGGCTCGAAGATATTAGCCTTAGCGGCAAAGATTGTGCTTTCAGATTGGCAGACAAGATATGGTTATCGGCCGCAGTTTTTTGAGACCTTTGTTGATATTCAGCGTTTTAAGGGCACGGTGTATAAGGCCGCGAATTGGCAATATTTAGGTCGGACCAAAGGACAGGGACGTCGTGGGGCAAAGTATTTTTTTCATGGCAAGGTGCGGGATTATTATATCTATCCTTTAAGGCGTCATTAAATTTTTATGCGGCGGGTGAGTTTATCTTATCGTCTTATCAATCAGGAATTAAAGCAGGGTAAAACGGTTCAGGCAATTGCTAAGAAGTATCGGGTGACCAGGCAGGCGATTTATTGGCACATTTATCAGCGCGATAAGAAAAAGAGGTCAGGAAAGAGGAAGCGGTGTAAGAATTATAATTGTTTAATTGATTGGCAGGTATATAACGAAGGTTTAGTGAAGCGGGGTGAGTTTCTTTTAGATTTTGATTTTTTGAAGGATTGGAAGAAAGATTTAGGGGTGTTAAATAGGAATAAGCGGGGTCGTCCTTTTAAATATCCCGATTGCTTTATTTTATTTTTCTTAAGGTTGAAATGTGCTTTCAAGATAGATTATCGGACATTAGAGGGGATTGCGCGGAAGGTGGTGGTGTTTATTCCCGGGTTCTCTGGGGCGCCGGATTATTCGACTTTTCAGGTACGTGGGGCGAGATTGAATTATAAGTTTGAGGTGTATCAAGGGAGTGAGGCGCAGGAGATCGCTGGTGATGCAAGTGGGTTAAAAGCGACGAATCGTGGTGAGTATCGGTTGCGGGAATATCGCGGTAAGCGTAAGGAATTTTTGAAATTACATCTGGCGGTGAATATCAAGAGTCGGCAGATTATTTACTGTGACGTGACGACTGAGAGAGTGCGGGATGGTAAGGAATTACCGAAGATGATTAAGGCTGGTAAAAGCTTTGGTAAAATAGACCGCGGTCTTTTTGATGCCGGGTATGATAGTCATAGGAATTATGGTTTATTAGCTAAAGAAGGTATTGTGCCTGGGATAAGGCCGCGGCGGTCAATGAGTTTAGTGCGGGTTCGTAAGGAAAAGATGAGAGTTATTGTGCGGTTAAAGAAGAAAAAGGAGAACGAGCGATTAAAAGGGCGTTATGTGCGGTTAAAGGTATTAGAGGAATTTCTTACTGATGAGGAGGGTTGGAAGCAGAGCAATGGGTATGGTCGCCGTTGGGTGGTTGAAGGCAGGTATTCGGTCTTTAAGCGAATTTTTTCTGAGAATGTTTATAGCAAACGGATTAAGAATATAAAGTGTGAAGTGATGATTAAAGTAGGATTACTAAATTTATTCACGCATTATGTAAGAAATGCCTTTAAATGGTGACAATGGGTAGGGGGATATTGCCCAAATTTTAAAAAATCA
>DYLN01000216.1:1284-2567 GCA_020722085.1 Melioribacter roseus | reverse complement strand
TTGCTTTTTTACTTATCTTCTCACGCTCCTTTAATCTCCTTTCTACAGATAAGGATTTTATAGTGTTGTTGTTGGTTACTTTAAATAATCCAAAATCTTCCACCACACTTCTTACTATTTCTCGATCTAAACGTAAGTCTTGCGCAATGCCATCATAAGATGCTTGGATTTCGTTCGCATTGTTATATAAATCTTCAATAAGGCACCAGTAAACTCCATAACCTTCTATTCCGTGTGTACGGATAAGGTTTCTAATTTTATCATCATTCCGAGAATTATAGTCGTGTGAAAAATAATAAGTGTTTTTCTTGCTCATAATAATCTCCCGCTATAAAGCTTTGTTGTTGTTATTAAAAATTAAAATCATACAACTTTTCCTGCAGGTTGTGTATCAAATTTATTAACCGCATCCCGCAACGATTCAATATTCAAATGAGAATAAATTTCTGTTACTGCTATGCTGCTATGCCCTAGCAATTCCTTTAAGTGATATAATGGTACTCCATTTTTGACGAGGTTAGAAGCGAAGCTATGCCTTAATGAATGCAGGTGTATTGATTGATCTAAGTCTGTTTTTCTAACAGCCCGCTTAAATATCTTGCTTAAATAATCGTTCGTGTATGGTAGTTTACTACTGCCGGGTTTACAAAATACCGGTCTTGTCTTGTCAAAAATCTTTGGAATTTTTTCAGATAGTATTTTAACAGCTTGAGAATTAAGTGGTACAATTCTAACCTTCTTACTTTTTGTTGTAAATTCAGAATCTCCAACCTGGATAAGTCCTTCTTTAATATTTACATTTTTTAATTTTAAACTTGTAAGTTCGCCCAGGCGTAACCCGGTGTAAAAATCAAACCTGTAAACATCCTTTAACCCTTCAGGTACGTGTTCTAAAATTATTTCAAGTTGCTCCGGAGTAATAAACGAAGGGTATGCTTTCTGAAATTTTGGCAATTTAAACTTTGTGAATGGATTGACGATAATATGATTCCAATCTTTAGCTTTATTAAAGGCAGCTCTTAAAATCCGATAATCGAGAGCTGCAGTATATTTGGATCGTTTGAAAGCATCCATAATATATTTTTCTGCTATATCAACTGTAACATCTTTTATTAAAATGTTTCCGGCAAAGTTGATAAACTTTTCCAGAGTATATAAAACATTCCGTGTGTATGGCTGCTCAAGCACCTTGCCCTTATTTTTTCCGCGTGTTATAACAACACTTGAGGGACGGGAATCCTTGATATACTCATAGTAACTGTTTTTGAAACTAATTAGTGTAA
>DYLN01000216.1:0-1184 GCA_020722085.1 Melioribacter roseus | reverse complement strand
TTATACATTTCGCTAAATGCACGGTCTTCAAGATCATCAATAATGTCACAAAAGTTTTTATAACTTATTTTATTTTTTGCACAAACTAAATACACGCTATCAATAACCCGATTAACCATCAGTGTTAATCCTTCATTTATATTCATAACCAACTCCGATAATTTTAATCTCTATTAATTCTATTTCAAAAAATACAGCCCCGACGTGGTGATTCATCGGGGCTAAGATTTATTTTATTAAGCTAATCACCACGTTGCTTAATAATCTTCAATATTTTTTAAGAACACCTTACTATTACTTAATCAACATTCTCTAAGCACTTGATCCAGCCCTGATTTCTTACTGACATACTGTAAGGCTGCCACTGTTTAATTACAATACCATCGGTGCTAAAAGGGTCTAACAACAATTCGAGATCGTAAATTGTCAACACTACAGAACCAAAATAGCCATACCATAATTGGTTTGCAGCTATACGCTCTGATAGTATATATGGCTTATCAAGTAAAAGATTGTCCTGTATAATGCGACGATCTCCATTATTAACATATGAACGAGCTTTTAATTTCTCTTCAAGGGCAGCATTTAAAACCCAAACGCAACTTTCTGAAGGGACTTGGTTCGAATGAACCTTGCGCATATGCTGATAACCAACTAACTCCGTGAAAGAAGCGCCGGAAGCCTTTTCGATTCCGGTTTTTTCATAAAGTCCTTCACATTGTCCAAAGGCAGTTTTGCCATAAAATACCCGGTACAATAAAGCATCTTGCAGAACGTTATAAATTATCTGCTTTAACAGCTCGTTTGTTGTTTCGTTTATTTGGATAAAAAATTTTCTCGATAATGGTAATTGGGAAGTGATTAAATATACTTCATTATCTTCAAGAGAAAATTCAGGATCAGTTAAAGTTCCAATAACAGCCCCATCTTTTATATCGGCAACAGGTGAATTTAAAACCACACCAGGAATAACTTGCTTTGAGGCTGCCCCAGAAACATAATTGAAAGTAATACCCAATTTTTCTAGAATTGGAATTGGATTTGGCAATTCAGCAAGATCACTTCTAAGTTTTGTCCCAGTTAAGTTTGCACCGCTTGTTTCTGTCAACGATCTTTTAGAGAATGAAGGCTTAATTGTATCGCTATTAAGAGGGATTGCTATTGAGCCATAGTTTTTTTCTTTT
>DYLN01000068.1:1899-17364 GCA_020722085.1 Melioribacter roseus | reverse complement strand
TGAAGAAGGCAAAAGAACTCGGGAAGAGACATTAATTATTAAACAATAACAAAAAAATAAATATCGAGGGAATGACCTGCAATCATTGTGTTATGAATGTAACAAAAACAATTGAGGCAATACCCGGCGTGAATTCAGTTGAGGTAAGTTTAGCCGAGCATGCCGCTTTTGTCGAGGGAGAATTTGATGTTGATAAATTACAAAAAGATGTTGAAGCAATTGGTTATAAGGTGAGATATGAGTAAAAAAATTGCAATTTATCCGGGTACCTTTGACCCGATTACAAATGGTCACGTTGACGTTATTGAGCGGGCAGCGAAGTTGTTCGATAATGTAATCGTGCTTATTTCCATTAATTCCAAAAAAGATAGTCTTTTCTCGGTTGAAGAGCGTGCAGAAATGGCAAAGGAAGCAATTAAAAATATTACAAATGCCACAGTTGATATTCACAAAGGATTAACAGTTGACTATGCAAAGGCAAAAGATGCAATTGCTTTGATTCGCGGTGTCAGGGCTATTTCGGATTTTGAATATGAATTTCAAATAGCTTTGATGAACAGGAAATTAGATAAAGATGTTAATACTGTTTTTCTTATGCCGCATGAAAAATACACTTATCTGAATTCCAGTATTATAAGAGAATTGGCACGTTTACATCAGGATGTAAGCGAGTTTGTATCGCCATTTGTTGCAGCACGATTAAAGGAAAAATTCAAAAAGCTTATATAGCTTTTAAAATATTCAACAGAGAGATAGTAGCTTCTCTCAGTTCCACGAGTGAACCATTATTTTTAATTGTAAAATCGCCCCATTCGAGCTTTTGCTTTGCGGGCAGCTGTTGAGAAAGCCTTTGCATAACTTGCTCTTTGCTAAATCCGCGCTGACTTGCACGTTCTATCATAACATCATCATCAGCGTAAACAGAAATAACATAATCGAAACCTTCGTCGAGCCCCAGCTCAAAAATAAGTGCACTTTCAACGAAAATTAGCGGCTCACCGGCGGCTTCATATTTATCCACAAGCTTCGACATTTCATCAATGACAGCAGGATGAATAATGACGTTAAGTGATTGTAATTTTTTTTGTGATTCTTTTGTGTTTCCAAATACAATCTTTGCGAGTTTCTGATTGTTTATGGAACCGTCTTGATTAAAAACGTCATCACCAAAACGAACTTTTATTCTTTTTTTAATTTTTTCATTATTTTCCATTAATTCCTTGGCTAAGTCATCTGTATAAATAACCGGCAATCCTTGCCCTTCAATAATTTTGGCAACAGTAGTTTTACCGGAAGCAAATCCTCCCGTAATACCGATGCAGATAGATTTTTTTTTATTATTTTCCATAATTTCAAATATTTTTTTGGATTTACGTCCTTACCTTCGTATTTTTGTATTCTTTTTTAAAACCATTGGCTCCATCGACTAATGGATAGGTCACCACCCTTTCACGGTGGCAGTACGGGTTCAAATCCCGTTGGAGTCACAAATTAAGAAAAAAAATGGAAAAATCAGGTATTTGCCTGATTTTTTTTATTTCCACATTCATTTATTAATAATTTCCTCGTCTTTTTTCAAAAAATATTTTTATTATTCTGCTAACTTAATTATTTTAATGTTGTTTTCTATTAATAAATCAATTAGAGAAATAAAAAATGAAAAAATTATTTTTATTTTTAACAATTGTTTTTACTTCAGGGATATTGTTCAATTCGCTTGTTGCTCAGGTTGATGAGAATAATCAAAGGGCAAATGAATTTTTCCTGAGACAAATCAAATCGGCGCATCCCACACCATTGGAGAATTTAAAAAATGATGATATGCTCTTACCCTTGATGCCTCAGGGGAGTGGTTTGTCGAATTTTTTAAATATAGAGGTGACGGTCAATGAGAGCGGAACATTTAAAATGCAGAATGAGTCTTCCATTGCCGTTAATCCTATTAATTCTGCAAATCTCGTCGGCTCGGCAGTAGATTATCGCGATACCTCTGCTACATGGGTTTATGTTTCGCATGATGCCGGTATGTCATGGGTAAATTTAAAACTCGGGAGGCCGCATGAAGGTTGGTCTGCATCTAATGACCCGTCTGTTGCTTTTGATTTGGAGGGTAATGCTTATCTTGTTATTGGTGCATTCGGTAAAAGGTCAAATGGCTTGCAGGGACAGGCAGTTGAGAATGGTGTTTATCTGTTGCGTTCATCTGATGAAGGAAAAACATGGACGAAACATATTTCTGTGATTGAGCATACGGGTGAACAGACCTTAGATTCAACATTTGAGGACAAATATTATATATCGGTAGATAATTCCGAGACATCGCCATATCAAGGTAATCTTTATATTCCTTGGAAGCGTGTATGGGCAAAAGATTCAGCTACACAAATTGTGATATCAAAATCAACGGACAAAGGAAATACTTGGACGCAACCTGTAGCAGTAAGCCCTCGGCTGCCGGGGACATCAGAGGATACAACTTATGGTCAGAGTTTTCCTTTAGCTGTAACGGGACCGAACGGGGAAATATATCTGGTGTGGAACAACGGGATTGAGCATGCAATTGGTTTTTCTCGTTCGACTGATGGAGGCAATACTTGGACGTCTGCACGTTTGGTGAAGTATTATAATATTTTTGGGAAATCAAAAGAGATTGAACCGGGAATTTGGCGGCATGTTGTAAAAGGCAGGGTACGTGCAGAGGCATATCCATCTCTTGCTGTGGATATTACAAATGGACAACGCAAAGGTTGGCTCTATTTGACATGGGCGGCAGACAGTGTCCCAAATATTTATTTTTCCCGTTCGACGGATAAGGGTGAAACCTGGTCTGAGCCTGTTATTGTCCATTCCGTTACAAAGAACGACCAGCTTTGGCAGTGGATTGCTTTGGATAGAAGCACAGGCGATATAGCGGTAATGTATTTGGATAGCCGTGACGACAGTTCAAATATATTAACGGCAGCCTATGTCAGTTATTCATCTGACGGAGGTACTACTTGGATAGACAGATGTGCGGCAGATATATCAAGTGATTTACGGAAAAATCCGTTTAAGGACAATGTTTTCGCCGGCGATTATAATGGTTGTGCATTTAATGATGGGTTAATATATCCGTCTTGGGTTGATATGTGTGCGGCAGAGCAAAATATATATGATTCCGATGTTTATACTGCATACATTAATATTAATAAGCCGGCACAGGTGAAAAATTTCGATGCACAGACAATTCCCGATAAGCCGAGTGAGATACATTTGGAGTGGGATAAACTTAGCGAAAGAGCATTCGGCCAGCCGATTGATGTCGAATCCGTAAAATTTCTTTTGCAACGTGATGGCGAACGGATTGCCGAGCTTGACGGCAATACTTTTGAGTATCAGGATATATCGTTGACCAAGTTCCATTTGTATCATTATTCTATTCGCGCTGTTGCCGATGGTGATACAAGTATTGCTGTGGAAGATTCGGCATGGGCAGGTGGTTCTAAGGAACCGGGAGTACCCGAGTTTGTTTCATCAGCAAGGGATAACGACAAACTGCAAATCAAATATATTATTCCAAGCAATAGGCTTGACGGAGTAACACCGTTTGTAAATCCTTCCGAGTTTAAACTGTATCGTTCGGGTGTGCCAATAAATTCCTACGAAATTGGAATTGAGGATGTTGGCGGTACATTGGAAGTCAAGGATACTGTTCCCGGAAACGGGTTTTATGTTTATACAGCAAAGGTAAGCGATAGTTTTGGGAATGAAAGTCCGGCGAGTGAAGAAGTTAATATTTATGCCGGTGATAGATTGAATAATTATAGTGATGATTTTAATGAGTCTCAACTTCGTAAATATCTGAACGAAGACAGTTGGGGGCTTTCAGCATCATTTGCTCGTAACGGGCAGTCATTGACGGACAGTCCCGGTCAAGATTATGCACCTTTAAATGATAAAATAATAACGATATTCCCTTATGAAGGTGTAGGCGACAGTGTTATATTCTCATTTTGGCAAGCTGCATTTGTAGAGAATGGTGATTCTGCTATTGTTGAATATTCGCAAGATAGTATGAAGACTTGGTCTAAACTGGATTATTTCGACAAATCAAAATATGCTCCTTGGGGCGATGGTGTGAAGGATGACAACGATTGGTTATATGCATCTTATTCCATAAAGAATATAAGTAGTTCTGTCTATTTTCGGTTCCGTTTAAAAACTAATGCTATAAGACAAAATGACGGCTGGTATATTGATGATTTGGCTTTTGGTAAGGCGACGGGCGTTTATCAACAAAGCGATGCAGATAAAATAGTTATCTATCCCAATCCTGCTTCAGGTTTTATCAATATTGATTTAAGCAGTTTGCGGGAGATAAAAGTCCGGGACATTGCAGTGTTTGATTATCTTGGCCAGAAATTAAATTTATCCAATACTATTAGAGATAATTATTATCATATAAACACCAGTAAATTAAAAACGGGTGTGTATTTTATCAAAATCAGATTGAATACAGGTAAATTTATCGTGAAAAAATTTATCAAGATGGCTGATTAGATGATGAATTGTAATAATTAGGGCTCAGACCAAAACAAGAAGAAATCCGCATCTACTTCAGACGCAGAGCCGAATACACCAATACCGTCTCCTTTTATATTTCCGAGAAGAGGGTCATATTGTTCTGCTTGGAAGTATTGCAAAGACCATTTCAAGAAATTGTAGTCGGGCACAAGAATAGAAATTCTGTGTTTACCATACCATTTGAAAAATCTCCAGACAATAGGCACTTCGTTTATTGGAACAAAACCCCATATTTGATTGCTTCGGTAAGAGGGGCTTTGGGTATTGGCAAATGGTTTGTACACACGACGATTAGAATCAGCCGTTGGAGGCGTTAGATATTTACCGTAAAGTGCAGTATCAAGGCAGGTGATACGGATTAAGTAATAAATGGCATTCTGCACTCTTTCCCAGGATACTTTCATTGTGTCAGTTGCATCGCTGAAATTTATAGTGTCTTTTGGATAATGTATGGTAGTTGACGGTATATTAATCCAATTAAATCTGTCGGGTGTAAATGTCTTTCCCGTAATTTTGGAGCCGTTCTTCAGTCTTATTTCCAATTCATATTCTGTTTTTGGCAATACTTTAATAGTGGTATCGGGGTAATAGTAGCCGTCAATACTGTTGGCATCGCAGACAAGTTTAAGAGTTCTTTTATTATAATGGATAAAAACATCTGCGTCTCTTATAAATGACTTTTCCAAATTAAATGAATCCGTTAAAGATTGAGTAGTCATAATTCTAATATGTTCAATAGGATGGTCAACGATTAAATATGATTCAACATATACTTTCGGTTCGTAAACAGATGGAGGCAAGTCTTGACATCCGAAAAGAATGATAGTAATTAACGACAAAGATAATATGTTGATTTTTTTCTTCATATCAGAATTTCACCTCGAAAGCAAATGTAGGAATAATCGGTAAAAGCAGAACATCGCGTACGACAGTAACAGATTGTGAAGTATCGTAATATCTGAACCAAATGTCCCTGTGGTTGTAAACGTTATAGACATCCAAAATTAGTTTGGCATCTGCACTCCACATTTTGAAAGAATAAATAAACGAAAGATTCAATTGGTGTGACGAAGGCAATCGGAGTCCGTATCTTTGCGTAGGAACAATTTTGCCTCGGCCGATATTATCGCCGGGCAGATGCACCTGAAATTGAGAAGATGCACCTGTGTAGGATTGTCCCGTCTGAAACATAAAAGAAGCATTAAAAGCCCAGTGGTCATTCAGCTGATATTGAGCAACAATTTTAAAATCATGGCGGCGGTCATATTTCGGTCGGAATGGATTGCCGCTATTGATACTGTCGAAACGGGCTTCGATAAATCCGAGTGCATAACCTGCCCATCCGGAGATTTTGCCGAATTTCTTTTGAATAAAAATTTCTGCACCGTATGCATCGGCATCGCCGACATAAAATAGCGATGATATATTGTCTATGGTCAAAGTCTTTAAATTCAGTTCGCTGATGTTTTTCATTTTTTTGTAATAAACATCAAAATTAAGGTCTAATTGTTTAAAGATATTTGATTCCATACTCAAAATATAATGCGATGCTGTTGAAACCGGCAACGATTTGTCGGTTGGCAGCCATGTGTCAAAAAATGAAAAGTCAGGCTGGGAGGCAAGCTTCAAGTCTTGTGTATAAATTCCCCATGCAGCTTTTATACTAAGATTCTCCGCAACAATGTATTTTAATGAAACTCTTGGGTCAAGTTTCAGATTGTCGCTCAGTTCCAGATAGTTTAATCTCAAACCGGCTTGCAATGATAATAGGTCGGAGAAATTAAAATTCATCTGAGAATAAACAGCGTAATTCCAGTCATTCAAGTTAATGTTCATCAATCCCGGGGAGTTTGTTCCTGATGCAATATTAGTGTCGAGGTTGCCCGTAAAATTTGAATAATATAAAAAATCATAATTATTTATTTCAAAGCCGGATTTCATTGTAGTTTTATCATTAACAAACCAATCTAACGAGCCTTTGAGAGTATAATCTCTTATAGTATTTTTAATTGAAAAGCCATATCCGGATTGTTCGCCGACAAATCCGTTCTTATAGTAACCCCTGCCGGCAATGATTTCGGAGAACAGTTCCTCGGAAAAAATATGGTTCCATCTCATACTAAAAGATTGATTTTTTAAATCCATATTCAAAATGGAGCCGTAGTTATCAAAACCGAGAACATCACTACTCATAAAACCACTGGCTGAAAGTTTGTCGTTATCGCCGAAGAACTGTGTTAACTTTGCGTTCAAATCATAGAAATTAAAGTTGGGAATGTCTTTATTAATTGATTGTGGAAGCAGGGCTTTTATCAGTTCGAGATATGTCCTGCGCCCACCGATGAACCAAGAGCCGTTGCCCAAAGGACCCTCCAAAGAAAGGCGAGAGGAAATAGCACCTATAGAGGCGGCACCTTGAATTTTTTTTCTGTTGCCGTCTTTTTGTGTTAAATCCAGCATAGCAGACAATCTGCCCCCGTATTCTGCCGGGAAGCCGCCTTTGATAAGTTTAACGTCTTTAATTGCGTCGGCATTAAATGTTGAGATGAAGCCAAAAAGATGTGATGGATTATATACAATAGAACCGTCAATCAATACAAGGTTTTGGTCGGGTGAACCGCCGCGGACGAACAGTCCGCTTGATAGTTGTGATGAGGTCAGAACGCCGGGCAAGTATTGTAAAGAGCGGAATACGTCAGATTCACCACCCAATCTGAGATTTTTAATTTGCTTTACAGGGACATCAATTTTTGAAATGGATATTTCACGCTTTTCTATTTCTTTCTCAGCCGAAACTTCAACTTCTTGTGTTGTTACATTAGTGGGATTGAGTATAATGTTAATTCTTAGTATTTGATTTGGTTTTAGATTTATTTTTTTCTCATATACATTATAGCCAATAAAAGAACTAACAATTATATATTCACCGGGCTCTAAGTTTGTAAGCGAGAAAAACCCCATTTTATTTGTATATGTGCCGTACTTTGTTTTTTTTAAATATACTGTTGCGCCAATAAGGGGTTCAAGATTTGTTGAATCCTTAATAAACCCACTGACACTGCATTTGTCAGCCTGCTGTTTTGGTGGCATTGCACTTATGCTCAGTGTGCTTATGAAAATGACAACTATGTATATTATTATTTTTATCAAATTTTTTTATAGCAAAAGCTTAATAAATGAATTACACAATTTTTACTAACATGTTAATAGTTTTTATATATACTAAAATGATAATACGATGAGGAAGTTAATTTGTTATAAAAAAACTATAATAAATATAGTTTATGTGCTTTGTTTATATTTAATATTATGAATTTGCGAAATGATTTCATTAATAAATTCAGCTTCGGTTTTGTCAGTTTTGTAAATCAATTTGCCATAGTCTTTATTTTTATTCAAGTAAAGATTAATAGTCCGTAATGTCCGGCTATCGCTATGATTTTCTTTGGATGAGTCGCTGCCGTTTGAATAAAATTCTTTTGATATGATTTTAAGAACATGTTGCAGGTTACTGCGTTTCCCGATGAGTTCACTATGAATAAATTCACCTTGTTTGATTATAATCAGTTCAATAATTTTCTCGCGTTCAGAAACAGGGTTAATCAATACGGCGTCATTATTCCGGTTATTCTTTAACAGTAAATATTGGGGTTTGTTCCTTAATAGATTAATTTCTGTTCTCAAACTGTCAATCTTTGTCTTTTCAACGGATGCAGCCAACAAGTCCAATTGTTGTTCCAATTTATTGACAGGGTCGTCAGCGTAATTGTTCAAAATTGCACGTGCAGCATTAACTTCTTGGATATAGTCATCTTTTGAAATAATATTTTCGCAAGGTGCAGCGCATTTGCCCGTTCGATAGAAATAGCAGGATTCAATTTTTTCTCCTTTTTGCAAATTGATGTTGCACTTTCTAATTTTTGTTTTGTTCTCAATTAATTTAATTATTTGATGTGCGACAGCTACATTTTTAAATGGACCATAATACTCATTCTTGTTGTCCTCGATTTTGAAACATATTTCGACATAGGGGAAACTGTCGTCAACTGTTAGTTTAATGTAAGGATAATTCCTAAAAATTTTTTCAGCTGTGTTATAAGGTGGGTTATATTTATTTATCAATTTAGCTTCAAACAAAATAGCCGAAATGTTGCTGTCGTTTTCGTACCATTGTAAAAATTCGGCATTTCTAATCATTATGCCAAGCTTTTTTGATAGCATAATTTCATTATTAAAAAACAAGTTCACTTTTTCTTTCAATGAAGCGGCTCTGCCAATGTATAATGTATTTTTGTTGGAGTCTTGAAATTGAAATACACCCGGTGTTTCCGGCAATTGTTCAAGGCTTTGCTCAAATTTTTTAATTTGATACGCCGGAGCGCGGAAATTTCGAATTGTTTTATTTTGAAATTTCAGCAAATCATATATGTTTTTTATATCGTGTTCTTGTTCTGCAATTTCCAGCATTTCGTTTAGGATATGTGCCGTAGCAACGGCATCACCGGTGGCTCTGTGGCGGTCTTTGATTGTTATGTTAAAATAGGTAGCCAAATCTCCCAGATTTTTTTTTATCGCTTTAGGCAGCAGACGACGAGCGAATTTTAATGTGCATAGTCGCGGTATTTGGGGCTTTGGGAGCCCAGCAAGGTTGAAGGATTCAACGACAAAAGACCAGTCGAATCGAGCATTATGAGCGACAAAAATTGCATCCTTCTGATTAAAAATTTCTTCTACACGAGGAATTACGTCATGTGCTTCCGGCGCATTATTGGTCATTGTGTCAGTAATACCGGTCATGTTTGCGATAAAAGGGGGAATTCGTTCATGAGGATTGATGAGTGATGAGAAAACATTTGTAATTTCACCGCCAATAGTTGTTACGCATGCAATTTCCATTACTCTGTTTTCTATGCTGTTTGAACCACTTGTTTCAACATCAACAACAATGAAAGGTATTTCCCAGATTGAACTCACTACTTAAAAATCTTCAATTTTTTATTTTGTTAAATTGTGTCAGATGCAAGATAAGTAATTTGAATTATTCAGAGAGTAAGAAGTCCAAAAGAATTTTCTTGTTTTTGTTGTAATCGAAGTGAAAAGTTTGTAATCCAATTTGTTTTGCACCTGCAATATTTCTTTCCAAATCGTCAATAAATAAAACATTCTCGGATTCTGTTTTCAGTTGTTCCAAAACGAATAAAAATGCTTTGGTAGAGGGTTTCATATATCCGATTTTATGTGAATAAAAAGTCTTATCAAAAAGCGAGAAGCATTCCTTACATTCAGGGAAGAAATGGTTAAAATGAATTTCATTGGTATTGCTGAGCAAATTAATCTTATAGTGTGGTTTTAATCTTTTCAGCATGTCGTATGTGTCGTCGAATGGTGCAATTAAAGTAGCATTCCATATTCCATCAAATTCCAAGTCGGAAATTTGAATGTTGAAAAATTGCCTTACTTCATTTCTAAATTGATGTGAATCAATCTTGCCGGTTTCATAATCACGGAAGAAAGGCATAGCCAAAAAATCGTTTAAATTTAGACTTGATAATTTGATTGAATTATCAAAATATTGTTTGAACAGAGTAAGTGTTCTCGTCTGGTCAATTTGATATAGAACACCACCGAAATCGAATAATAAATGTTGTATTTTATCTTTAATCATAAATTATATTCTCGTTAACTTAGCAATAAAAAAACCATCAGTACCATGAACGGAAGGAAGCAGTTGATATTGAAAATCTTCGTTTCCCAACTCGGGTAAATCTACTTTATATTTGTCGAAGGAGGGTTTCAACGGCATAGGCGAGAACTCGGGATGTTCATTGAGAAATTTTTCAACAATCATTTCATTTTCTTGGGGCAATAATGAGCAAGTGGAATATAGCAAAACACCGCCCGGCTTAAGGTATTCTGCGTATTGTTCGAGAATTTTATATTGCTTGCGATTATATTTTTCAAGCAGTGAAGGGAGCAATCTCCATTTGAGCATTGGATTCCGTCTTACTGTGCCCATTCCGGAACAAGGCGAGTCAATCAAGACTTTATCATATAGTCTTATACCGCTTTTATTGAGATGTTTGGATAAATAAGTTGTTACGGATGTGAATTGTGAGCGTCTTATTCGTTTATTTAATTCTTTTAATTTTTTCAATTCGACATCCGAAGCGATAATCCTGCCGTTGTTGTTTGTTATTGATGCAACATGCAATGTTTTGCCTCCGGCACCAGCACAAGCATCGAGAATAGTATCGTTTTCCTCAGGCTGCAATGCAATAGTAATCAGCTGACTTCCTTCGTCCTGAATTTCGACCAATCCTTGTTTATATAGCGGGAAAGTGTTTAAATCAAGTCGTTTGCTCAAGTAAATCCCAAAAGGTGAAAAACGGCTTGGTTCGGCTTTCGGGTCGGTTTTTTTGCACTCATCTAATATTGACCGGCGTCTTTCGCTTGCTGCATTAATACGTAGGGTAAGAGTTGCCGGATAAAAGAGTGATTCAAATAATTCTGTTAACTGAGCAGGGGAATATTTGCCACTGTCAAGAAAAAGTTTGAACACCCATTCCTGTTGGGCGTATCTTATGGATAGAGCTTTCAGCTCGTCTGAGTTTATTTCATTATTAATGTCAATTTTGCTGACATCGGATATAAATTTTTTGCAGAAAGAAATCAGTGTAGTTAATAATAGCAGAACTTCTTCTTGTTGAATATTATATTTTTTTGATATAGTGAGAGCAGTGGCATCTACAAATGGTAAATAGTCATTATCGGGCAGTATGTCAATTTCTTTGAATTCTATATTTAAAATATTGGCAATAATAATACCGAGGGAGATATTCAATATAGAAGTAAATTTTTCTTGCTCCTTTGGGTCGCTGATGTAGCGGTCCGTAAAGTGTTTGACAATGTCAAATTCGAGAAAGTATTCAGGCAGGGATTTTATTCTCAGTATAGTAAAAAGTAACGAAGAAATGAATTTCCTATCGTGTGAACCTAAATATTTCTTTGATTTTAAATATTCTCTTGTTAAATTGTCCGGTGGTTGCGACGATTTATTGATTATTCTGTATAATTCTGCAATATGTCCAAATAGTGAAAATAATTCCATAGTAATAGCGTTTTTGTGTAAGAAAAACCTGACAAAGTTACAATAATTTCAATAAATAAAGCAATTTTGTTAACAAAAAAGTACCTATTATATAATGTTAATATTAAAATTTTAATTCATTTTTAAGTATAAAACGGTATTTTTTATTAATAATTTTTTTTTTATTTTGCATTCGTTATAATGTTTTTTAGAAAAAAAGTTTGGATATATAAAGAAACTCTCATAAATTTACAAAACTTGATTTGAGGGTTTTAAAAATTAAGTTTTTATTTGTATATTTTAAAAAATATAAAAAATAGAGTGAAAGGGCTGCTGAACGGAGGTTTCAGAGATTTTGAGCGAAACAAAATGGACAAAATATAATATAATAAAATTATATAGTTATTAAATATTGAAATGGAGGGGACAGGGATTATAAGTGGATTTAAGCAAAAAGTTATTAAAAATTTTAGGGCAAGACCCCAAAACGGTTTTAGACCAAGCAATCAAAAAATGTCGTAATATGAATTAAATTGGCATTATTTTTGCCTTTTAAACTTTGTTAAATAAAAATGGAAATAATTAAAAAGTTTATAAATGTTTATTTTGAGGAGTTTTTTATGAAAAAATGCATAGTCTACACACTACTCATAGGGATGTTTATTTCTATTGGTGTGGGTAAGCTCTCCGCACAACAGGTCAAGCTGGAAAGATCTGTGATAGGTGCAGGAGGTATGGTTGCAGCCACAAACTCTTCCAATATGCAGATGTCGGGCATCGTGGGTCAGTTTGCTATCGAAAAAATAGCCGGTACCTACAATGGTCGTGATCTTGCAGTTTGGCAAGGATTTTGGGTGCCGTCAGGAATAACAACTGACATTGAGACGCCGAATGAAACGGTTGATGAACATCAGTTGTTGAACTATCCGAATCCGGTTTCGTATTATACGAATATTAAGTATAGCCTTCCCGGTACTGCAAATGTTACATTAAGAATATATGATGTAGCGGGCCACTTAATTAAAGTTTTGGTTGACGAGATTCAGGATGCAGGAATAAAGGAAGTTAGTTGGAACGTAAAAGACCAGAATGGCGAAGATGTCGCTTCCGGTTCTTATCTTTATGAATTATCAGTTAGTCCAGCTCAAATGGCCGGGTTTGGTTCATTCCAACCCTTTACATTACGTAAAGTCATGGCTGTAGTAAAGTAAACAAATTAGAATATTATATTTAATTAAAATGTTTTTTGTATTACCGTAAAGGAGTTTTTTATGAAGAAGTTATTACTTCTCAGCATTTTAGCATTAATGGTGATGGTCTTCACCGAAAGTGCTACATCGGAAATCCCGAAGGTTGTAAATTATCAAGCAAGCCTTCGCGATGCATTAGATAATCCGTTGAAAGACGGTTCCTACGTCGGTACTTTTGCTATTTATGAGCAAGAGTTTGGCGGTTCACCTCTCTGGGTTGAGATTCAAGACGTAACCGTAAAAAATGGTTTCGTTAACTTATATCTCGGTTCAAGAACACCTATTAATTTGAATTTCAACAAACAGTTGTGGTTAGAGATAAAAGTCGGTAACGGAGAGCCGTTCCCAAGATCGCCATTAACCACTGTACCTACATCATTCAATGCTGTGCAGGCAATTACTGCAGACACAGCAATGGTGGCAGTAACTGTTGTTGACGGTGCAATTACACAAGAAAAATTGGCACCAAATGTATCGGCATTTCCTTGGGGTCCTGCCGGTGGCGACCTTGCCGGAACATATCCAAATCCGACATTAAATCCTGCCGCAGTTATCCGTAATATTCCTCCGGGAAGCATTACACAGGATAAACTTGCTCCTAATATTTGTGTTACACCTTGCGGTCCCGCAAGTGGCGATTTAACAGGCGTCTATCCCGACCCGTTAATTGCTCCGGGTGCAGTCAAGACAGACCGTATATATAATGGTGCAGTTACAACTATCAAAATTGCCGACGGTGCAGTTACAACTCCGAAGATTGCAGATTATGCAGTTACTAATGAAAAATTAGGTCCGGATGCCGTTACAACCGATAAAATTTTGAACGGAACAATTAAGCTCGAAGATTTCAACCAGGAAGTTGAAGATTACTTTATTAATGTAGGTGATATCGCTGGCGGTGACTTATACGGTACTTATCCCAACCCGCAGGTTGGCGGTTTGAGAAATGTTCCTATCGATGCTACTGCAGCAACTCAGGGTCAGGTCTATATGTTTGACAATGGCGAATGGGTCGCTACTACATTAGCTGGTGATGTTGTTGGTCCTTACAATGCCGACACTGTTAGAAAATTCTGGAATGTTCCTTTATTAGACCAGCCGACAAAACAGGGCGATATTTATATGTATCGCGAGTTGACAAATCAATGGATTATTGCTCAAGCAGCCGGTGACGTTACAGGTCCTTATGACTCATTAACAGTCGGCGCATGGTTGAACGTTCCTCTCGAAGGTCCTCCGGCAAACACAGGCGATATGTATTTCTATGATGATGGAATGTGGCATGCAAAACAAATTGCAACTGTCGGACCGATTGTTGGTAATGGTTTTGATAATGGTGTCGCAGTTAATCCATTGAAAATCGATGATAGCGGTGCTTTCCTTCCCGAAGGCAGTGGTTCAGTTCTTTGGTTCCAGGGTATGCCCGGTTCAGGTAACTGGGTTGCTAACAAGATTACACCTCAGAATTTAAATACAATCAATACGGTAGGTCTGGCCAGCGATGGTATGGCTCTTACTTGGAATGATTCTTATGGATTGATGGAATGGGCATATCCTTTTGCTCAGGTTTCAACTGACCAGATTACTATTACCGGTAACGGTACTCCTGCACAGCCAATTGCTCTTTTAAAAGTTTTCACAGACCAGAATCAGTTCACAACTAACGTTGGTACACCAACAAGTCCTTTGACAATCAAAGAGGGCGGTATTGGAACATGGGAAATTGAAAACGGAACAATCTTAACAGAAGATATAGCCAATGAACAGATAACAACACCGAAGATTGCAGACGATGCTGTAACAAGTGCAAAGATTCAGAATGAAACAATTGTTGCTGCTGATATTGCCACAGGTGCAGTAACAACAGAAGAAATCTTAAACGGTACAATCTTAACAGAAGATATAGCCGACGGTGCAGTTACAACACCGAAGATTGCAAACGACGCTGTAACAAGTGCAAAGATTCAGAATGGAACAATAATTACTGAAGATATAGCAGACGCTGCAGTAACAACAGCCAAAATTGCACCGAGTGGAACGAACAATCAGTTCTTGGTAACGAACAACTTAGGTGCAACAACATGGTTAACATTTAATCATAATGGACAGTTCACAGGCGACGGAGTTGGAACGCCATTGGCAATAGCAGCCGATGCAATAACATCAACTGAAATAGCAGCTGATGCAGTTGGTTCATCCGAAATAGCAGATAATGCAGTTGGTTCATCCGAAATAGCAACCGGAGCAGTAACAACAGCTGAAATTCTTGACGCTACAATAGTTCCTGTTGATGTTAACTTAGCAACAACCTGGAACTTCACAGGAGCGTTGCAGCAGGGTGGTTTCAATGTATTGACAGTGAACACAGACTTTGCCGGCGATGTAGCAGGTAAATACAACGCATTGGAAATTCAGCCGAGTACAGTAGGTACAACAGAATTGCTCAACGGTGATGTCCAGACAGCTGATTTGGCAAATCTTGCAGTAACAACAGACAAGATTGATAACAATGCAGTAACAACAGCCAAAATTGCACCGAGTGGAACGAACAATCAGTTCTTGGTA
>DYLN01000068.1:0-1799 GCA_020722085.1 Melioribacter roseus | reverse complement strand
TGGACAGTTCACAGGCGACGGAGTTGGAACGCCATTGGCAATAGCAGCCGATGCAGTTGGAACTACAGAATTAGCTGACAATTCAGTAACATCAGATAAAATAGTTAACGCTACAATCGTATCCGGCGATATTGCCAACAATACAATTTTACCGGCAAATATCAATCCAGGCGGTACAAACGGACAATCACTCACAATGCGTGCAGGCACTGTTGTTTGGGATAATCCTGACATTACACTAAACAATTTACCGGATGCTACTACACTTGGTCAAGTGATGTATTGGAACAATTCCACTTGGGCATTCTCCTCAGCAGCTGTTGTTCCTTCGGATGATGAACAAATTTTGAGATGGGATGCCGTAAACAATATGCCTATTTGGGGCTGGGACGGATTGCGTATTCCATTCACATATAACGATGACCCGGGAATAGGCACAACAATGTTCTCATTGACAAGCACAAACAATCAGTCAAATGGTATTAATGTTGTTATTCCAACTAATGATGCAGCAGGCGCAACAAGCCAATATGCATTAAGAGCAGCAGGTGGTAACGCAGGTTATCCGACAGCAGTTGTCGAAAGAACTACAGCAACTAACTTATCAGCTGGTGCTTTAGCTGTTAACACAACATTGAATATTTTAAATGCTGATGCTGCTGCAATTAAGGTTTCACAGACAGCTACAGGAATTGATCCTTACAGCACAACTGGTATTCTTGTTGAAAACACTGTAACCGGTTCAGATGCAGGGCATATTCAGTCTGCAGGTACATTTAATGTTAATTCAGACGGTGCATCCGCAGTTATCGGTTCAATATCTAATGCTGACGGCGGTTCAACTGCACAGGTATTCGGTGCATTGGGTGTTGCTAACACAACATCAGCAACGGCTATTGCAGCTACTGCAGCAGACCAAACAGCCGGTGTATTCGGTTACAATGATGAAGTTGGTGCAAATGATGCAGCTGTTCTTGGTATCTCAACAACAGGTACTGCAATTAAAGGTATTTCTGCCGCTACTGCCGGTACAGCTGACAACAACTACGTAGCAGTTGTTCGCAACACAGCAGGTGACGGTCGCGGTATGTATATTGAGTCTAACACAGCAGATGCCGTTGGCTTAGACCCGACTGACGCTCAGGAAGCTCCTCTCGTTGTTCGCAACGTCAACGGTGCTTCACCGAAGATGGCTATCAAGACTTACGGCGATATCTGGGCAAACTCAAATATTGGCGCAACTGACCTCATCGGTATTGTAAGTGTTTGGTTAGGCAATTCTATCAGTGGTCCTGCTTATGCTCATTTCGATGCTCCTGCTTCAGCAGGTGGTGCTGTTAACTTATACGGTACAGCAGGAGATAATGCTGCATTGAAAATTAACGGTACTGCTGGTACCGGTGCAACAGAACTAGAAGTAGTTGGTGATTTTACTGTTGCAGGCAGTATCACTCAGACTGGTGCTTACCCGACAGTTCTTGGTACACAGAGTACAACTATTGCAGGTCTTCCTAATGCAACAGGAACTGTAATTACTCTTACAGGTGTAGGTGGAAATATCAATAATGGCGGTATGCCCGCAGGTGTAGAGGGCAGAATTGTTTATCTTGTTAATTCAACAAGTGCGAATGTTATTCTTAATTTAGCCGGCACTTCTTATACAATTCCTACCGGGAATATGGCAGCATGTGTTTATGCAGCAGGCTTATGGAGAGTAAAGCCATAATTTAGAGTTTAACGGGAAGCTGATTAAATTCAGCATGAAATAAAAAACATCCGCTTTCGGGCGGATGTTTTTT
>DYLN01000215.1 GCA_020722085.1 Melioribacter roseus | reverse complement strand
TTCCACTAATTATTTACGAATTTATTGTTGAATAATTACTTTTTAGTCACCCTGAAATGAGGGGTACGAATTATTTAATTGAAGATTACTTTTTGGTTAACCTCAAGGGGCTAAAGATAACCGCTTTACAGCACTTCAAAGAATTCATCATTATAATTTATTTCTGTCAAATTGCCTTCGGAAATCTTCAGCAGTTGATCTTCGACAATATTTTTATCACCGACAACTACAATAACAGATTCTTCAGGGAATATATTATCTTTTGCAGCATTCAAAACCTCTTCGATTGTTACAGAGGTTATATTTTGCAGATAAGTATTGAAAAAGTTTTTGGGGAGATCATGAATCACGATAGAAGAAATATTAAGTGCAATCTGCAAATATGTTTCGAACCTTGATGGAAATCTTTTTATCAAATACGATTTTGCAAAACTTATTTCTTCTTCTGTTATTGTCTCGCGAATTTTGTTTAGTTCATTTAAGATTTCCGAAACTGCCTCGCCGGTATTTTCAGATTTTACAGCTGTAGAAACCTCGAAACCTGCTGCTGATTGCATATAATTAAAACTGGAATTTGCTCCGTAAGTAAAGCCGTGCCGCTCGCGTAAATTTAAATTTATTCTGCTGGAAAATTGTCCGCCTAAAATTGTATTTAACACCTGCCGTCTGAAATAATCTCCGTCATTTCTTCCTTTTACTTGATGCCCGATTCTAATTTCGCTTTGTGCTGCATTTTCTTTGTGGATTAAGTAAAACTTACGATGGTTTCTGTTTATTAAAATTGGGTTTGTTGTGTATTTTTCACCGGCTTTCCAGCTTGAAAAATATTTTTCGATAGTAGAAACAAAATCATTAAGCGGGGTGATTCCCGCAGCAATTAAAGTTGAGTTGGAAGCGGAAAAATATTTTTGGTAGAATGATTTTACCACCGGCAATTTTAAACGGGAAACAGTCGTCTGTGTTCCGTGTTCAGGTAATTCATAAAAAGAATTGTTAAATAAAATCTTTTTGAAGACTGAATCCGCCAGAAGTGAAGGTTCGTCTTTCATTTGTATTATTTTATTTAGCACCTTCTTTTTTTCTCTTTCGAAGTCGGTGTTTTCGAGTCTCGGTTCGGTTAGTATTTCTGAAAATAATTCCGTGCTTCGTTCAAGATTTTCAGAAAGAGTTAGTAAAGAAGAATAGATAAAATCACCGTTGGTTCTAATATTGATAATCGAGCCGAGTTTTTCAATTTCGTTATTTAGCTGAAGGGCGTCGTATTCAGCGGCGCCTTCGTCAATTAAATTACCTGTTAAGTGTGATAAGCCGCTTAATTTCTTTTCTTCAAATTTAGCTCCCGCCGAGGTTAGCATCAGCATCTGAATGATTGGAAGTTTTTCTTTCTTTACGTAAAGTAGATTTAATCCGTTTGGTAATTTGAATTTCTCAATCTGCGGAAGATGAAACTGCAGTTCTCTTTGAGCTGACGGCGGTTTTGTTCTGTCTATTGAATTCATTTTATTTTGGAATTACGCTTAGTTCTACAAAATTATTTAATAAATATTTCTCTGCTGTTGTTACAATATCATCTTTTGTAACTTTTTCAATTCTTTCAATATCGAACAAGAACGAATTCGGTTCACCGAGATAAAAGTTGTATGCATTCAGTTGGTCGGCAACGGCTGATAAATTCTGCAGAGAATAAATATAAGCTGATTTAATGCTGTTCTTCGAGCGCAAAAGTTCTTCTTCCGTGATACCGTTTTTTATCAAGTAATTTATCTGATTGAAGATTTCATTTTTTATATCAGACAAAGGGGTACCGTGTTTTGCCGTTGAAGCAATAATGAATGAACCGCTCAATTTAGCCGAATATTGAAATGCAAAAACATCCTGACTTATTTGTTTGTCGAATAAAAGTGATTTATGCAATCTGCCGTTTTTTGAGCCTGAGAGAATATCGGCTAATAGTTCCAAAGCCGGTTCGTCCCGGCTGAAAATTTTATTTGAGTGCCATGCAAGATAAATTCTCGAGAGCTGAATGTTGTCTTTGTAAATAATTTCTTTTTCCTCGGCTAAAATTTCTCTGCCGGGATCGGGTGCTGCCGGTTCATCTGCCCGGGGAATTTGTTCGAAATATTTTTTTGCCAGATTAAAAGCAGTTTTGTAATCAATATCGCCGGCAATTACGAGACTTGCGTTATTTGGTGCATAATACTTCTTGAAGAAATTTTTCACTTCTTCCAATTCGAATTTTGAAATATCTTCCATCCATCCGATTGTAGGCCAGTGGTAAGGGTGGGAAGGAGAATATAAATTAGAAAATAATTTTTCCCATGAAAGTCCGTACGGCTGATTTTCGTAACGCTGCCTTCTCTCGTTCATCACAACATCTTTTTGGTTATCGAGTTTTTCCTGAGTTAATGCCGGAAGGAGAAATCCCATTCTATCCGATTCCAGCCATAGGGCAAGCTCAAGATAATTTGACGGAAGCGTTTCAAAATAATTTGTCCGGTCGAGAGTTGTAGAGCCGTTTAATGTTCCGCCGGCTTCCTGAATGTAACGGAAATGCCATTCCTTCGGAACATTCTGCGAACCTTGAAACATCATGTGCTCGAACAAGTGAGCAAA
>DYLN01000003.1 GCA_020722085.1 Melioribacter roseus | reverse complement strand
CATACGAGCCTAAACCTTATGAAAGGTGGACATTAAAAGGGATGTTGGATTTAGATAACGAACTGAAAGTAGCGGAAGAATTTTGGGATTTTCTTGGCAATGATGGCACCTATTCAGAATTATTGAATTGTTTCGAAAGAGCTGGCATAGAGTTAAGGACAGAGATTGATAAGTATTTTCAAAAATTCAAATGAGACACATAACAAAAGGTTCAACCTGACAAAACCGCCGTGCTTCAATCTAAGTTCAGTGGAAAAATTTGAAGTTTGGTTCCTTGTATCAGGTTCAATGTATTGGTTTTGCAGGTTAACCTTGCCGTTATACCGCTACAAAGAGAGATAGGTGTAACAAACAAAAGGGAAAAGACAAATCACAAACAAACTCTAACAAATAATTTCAAAATAATCTTGAATATAATAACGTAAAGCGTTATTATAAATTTATATGATAAATAGTTTTTCAGATAAATCAACCGAAGATTTATTCAATAGAAAATTTGTAAGATATCTACCACCTACAATTCAGAGATTAGCTTATAGAAAGCTTTTACTCATTGATGGTGCAGAAAGACTTGATGATTTAAGAATGCCGCCCGGTATTAAACTTGAAAAGTTATCTGGTGATTTAGCTGGGAAATATAGCATAAGAATAAATGACAAATGGAGAATAATTTTTAGCTGGAAAGAAAACAGTGCATACGAAGTTGAAATTATAGATTATTATAAAGGATAAATATTATGACTAGAAAAATAAAACCTATCCATCCCGGAGAAATATTACTTGAAGAATTTCTAATTCCAATGGAAATCAGTCAATACCGATTGGCACAAGATATAAATGTTCCTGCTAGAAGAATAAACGAAATTGTTCTTGGCAAAAGAGCAATAACAGCAGATACAGCATTAAGACTATCGGAATATTTTGGTTTGTCAGAAAAGTTTTGGTTAAACTTGCAAATGAGATATAACTTAGAAGTGGAGAAAGATAAGTTAAAAGACAGATTAAAAAGGGAAGTAAAGAGATTACAAAAAGGTTAGTCAGTAAAGCGGTATAACGTTATAAGGATTCATGCCGAACGAAGCTGAGATATAATCCAATGCCCCGCAAAAAACTACAGGATCTAAGGATTGGACTAAGCCGCTCGCTGAGCTATCACTTCGTGAAAAGCGACTTATGGCATCTACCTGTAATTTCAATAGAGAACGTTTTAGGAAGGCAATAATCCGAAATAGTTTATCGGTGGTTAAACAGAAAGAGTTTCATTGTTTTTATTATTGTAAGATTATCCATAGTAAAAATATTTGTACAAAAATAAATATACTATTCCTATAGCGACGGAAAAGCTTTCAATAATTGTCAAAGTCAGCAGTAATCTCTTTTTTTTAGACAACACTGATCCAAAAAATATTTTGTTAATAAATCTCTATTCTAAAAATTTGCTAACCGCTTCAGCACATCTTTCCCCATCAATTGCAGCAGACACAATTCCACCGGCGTAACCGGCTCCTTCACCTGAAGGGAATAATCCTTCCACTCCCACATGCATTAATGTTTCGGAATTTCTTGGAATTCTAACCGGCGAACTTGTTCTTGTTTCTGCTGCAAGTATTTGTGCCTCTTCAGTTAAATATCCTCTCATTTTTTGGTCAAAGATCAGCAGCGATTTTTTTATCCTTTCGGAAATATTTTTCGGAAGCAACTCATGAAGCGGCTTTGAAACTGTTCCGGGAATATATGAGCATCGAGGAAGAGTCTCAGAAATCTTCCCTTTAATAAAATCAGTAATTCTTTGAGCCGGAGCTCTTTGAGATTTACCGCCGGATTCATAGGCAGTTTTTTCAACCTCTTTTTGAAATTCCAGTCCGGCAAAAATTCCGTAAGCAGAATATTTCTGCCAATCTTGTTCATTTACAGATACAACCAAGCCGGAATTGGCAAAAGGAGAATCCCTTCTTGAAACCGACATTCCGTTCAATACAAGTTCGTCATTTTCCGTTGACGACGGAATAATAATTCCGCCCGGACACATACAAAACGAATAAACTCCCCTTGCATCCACCTGGCATGTTAAATTATAACTGGACGCAGGTAGATTCGGATGCCGCTGTTTCGAATGATATTGTATTTCATCAATCAATGCTTGAGGATGTTCAATTCGTACACCCATTGCAAAAGGCTTTGCCTCAATTTTTATTTTGTGTTTGTCAAGCAGATAAAAAATGTCTCTTGCGGAATGACCGGTTGCCAATATAACGGCATCACCCAAAAATTCTTTTTCGGAATTGACAATTACACCAAGTATCTTCTTATCTTTCAAAATAAAATCGGTAACTCGAGACCCGAAATAAATTTCCCCTCCGCCGGAAATTATTGTTTCTCTTATTGCAGAAATAACCTTCGGAAGCCGGTTCGAACCGATATGCGGATGAGCATCAATTAATATTTCGTTCTGCGCCCCGTGCTGAACAAGCAGATTTAAGATCCTGTGAACATCCCCCCGCTTTGTTGCGCGTGTATATAGCTTGCCGTCACTGTAAGTTCCGGCACCACCTTCGCCAAAACAATAATTAGACTCCGGATTAACAATTCCAAACTGCTGAATGGCACGCAAATCTTTTCTTCGTGAGCGGACATCTTTTCCTCTTTCTAGAATGACGGGCTTAATTCCCAATTCAAGCAAGCGCATCGCAGCAAATAAACCTGCAGGACCGCTTCCGACAATTATTACTTTTTTATCCGCCTTGATCGGTTTAAATGTGATTTCACGTAAAAGCGGTGTCGGATTTTCATTAACATAGACAACTGCTTTTAGTTTAAATACCGGCTGGCGGCTTCGTGCGTCAATTGATCTTTTAGTAATCCGAAACGCTGTAATTTCTTCCGGGGCGAGTTTTAATTTACGAGCGGCAATTTGTTTTTGATATTCATAATCATGAATAAAATCCGGCAAAACCGAAAGTTCTATTTCTTTTTTCATTTCATCCTCTATTTATGAGGAAAAATCGAGTGTAGAGTGTAGAGTGAAGAATGAAGAGCGAAGAGTGTAGAGTGAAGAATGAAGAGTTATGAATAGAAAATCAGACTTTACACTCATCACTTTATATCCCCGTCTTACGCTTTTGGCGAGGTTCATCTACTTTTTTAGACAATATCTCGTCTTCGACAAATCTCCTTGCGACTGCACTCATTTTCAGTAAGTCGATTTTACTATTCCGCCGTCTACCATTATTGTTGAACCTGTAATAAAGCCGGCTTGCTCTGATGCTAAATAAACAATTAAAGAAGCAATTTCGTCCGGGCGTGCTAATCTTTTCATCGGGACATCATTCGCCATCGAAGCTAAAACATGTTCGTGAGATTCGCCCGACTGCTTTGCTTTAATGACGGCAAGATCATACAACCTTGATGTAAGCGTAAATCCGGGTCCAACATTATTTACGGTAATATTATACTTCCCAATTTGTGAACTGATGGTTTTTGCAAACGCTGTTACTGCACTTCTAAAGACATTCGACAAAAGCAAATTATCAATCGGCTGCTTTACGGAAACAGAGGTAATATTAATTATTCGTCCCCAATTTTTTGCTTTCATGCCGGGCAGCACCAATCTTGTAAATCGAACTGCACTCATTAGGACCTGGTTAAATCCGTATTCCCAGTCTTCATCTTTCATATCTTCAAAATAGCCCGCCGCAGGTCCTCCACAGTTATTAACAAGAACATCAATATCGCCCAAGCTGTCTTTTACAACTTTAACCGTGTTTTCAATATCCGGCAATTTATTTATATCGCAAACCACCCACATCGGTTCAATATTTAACGCAGCTTTAATTTCTGCTGCGGTCTTAAGAAGATTTTCTTTATTCCTTGAGCAGATTGCAACTTTAGCTCCTTCTTTTATAAATAATTCGGCAGTAGCTCTGCCTATACCGGAACTTGAAGCCGTAACTAATACTGTCTTGTTTTTTAGATTAAACTTCATAATTACCCCTTAAAATTTTCTATTACAATACTGATTCCTTCGCGGATCATCATTATTGCATAAGCAGCTAAAAAAAGAGATGCAATTTTGGCAAACGCTTTTGAGCCGCCGTCACCCAATACTCTCGAAACCCATTTTGCATTTACAAGAACAAAAACTACAACTATAAAATTGCTTAACATCGAAATTATTGTCGGCATATAGCCATACTTATCAACCAAAATTAAAATTGTAGTAAGAGCAGCCGGGCCCATAATAAGAGGAATTCCTAGAGGAACTATGCCGACATTGGTATGCGGGTCTCTTCTGCTTTCAGATGTTGTAGAAAGAATATCGTAAATACTTAATGTCAGCAAAACCAATCCGCCGGCAATTCGGAAATCATTTATTGTAATTCCCAAAAATCTGAGAACTGCTTTACCACCGAACAAAAAAGTAATCGCTACAATAAAAGCAGTCACACAAGCTTCTATTATTAATTTTTTTCTTTGATAAGAAGAAATTCCGTTAGTAAACCCAATAAAAATCGGCGTCGTTCCGATAATATCCATTGCAACAAACAATGGAATGAAAGTCAGAAGAAAAATATTTATATCCATCCGCGAAGTGGCTCGCCTTGCTTCGTCGTTCCGCCTTTCGCCTTACTTCGGCGGAGCAGGCTCGACTTAATTCGGCGTGGTGAGTCGGCTTGCCGATGCAGGTCCTTCAGCGGAGCGGGTCGTTTCCTAAAAAGATTTTTATTAACCACTTTAAAATAAAAAATCCCGATCTTATAAAGGGGATTTTCCATCAATAAATTACAGATTATTATTTTTTACAAGCGCTTCTTCCCGAACTATTTGTTCCGTATCCAGTGCAATAACCAATTCTTCATTTGTTGGGATTCTGAATACTCTTACCTTGGAAGAACTTTTAGAAATGTCAACTTCACCCGTTGCATTTTCATTTAAGTGATCATCAAGTTCAATCCCAAGATATTCCAGATTTGACAACGACATTTTTCTAATCATCACAGAATTCTCACCTATTCCGCCGGTAAAAACAACTGCATCCAGACCTCCCATTGCAGCAGTATAAGCGCCAATATATTTTTTAATACGATAACAAAAAACATCAACTGCATTAGCTGCCTTTTTATTTCCTTCTTTAACCGCCTCTTCAATTTCCCGCATGTCGCTGCTTTCTCCGCTCAAACCTATTAAACCGCTGTGTTTATTAAGCAGCGTGTTTGCCTCTGCCAATGACAAACCTTCTTTACCCATGATATAAAGAATTACTGACGGGTCCATATCGCCACTTCGTGTTCCCATCAGAAGACCCTCAAGCGGTGTAAACCCCATTGTTGTATCAATAGACCTGCCGCCGTCAACTGCTGCCATACTGCATCCGTTGCCGAGATGTGCAGTAATTATTTTTAACTCCTCAATCGGTCTGCCCATTAAAGCTGCGGCTCTATGAGAAACATAACTGTGAGATGTGCCGTGAAAACCGTACCGCCGGATTTTATATTTTTTATAAAGCTCATAGGGAATACCGTATAAATAAGCACGCGCAGGCATCTTAATATGAAAAGCGGTATCGAACACTCCAACTTGAGGTGTATCCGGCAGATGTTCTTTTGTTGCCCTGATGCCTTTAATGTTTGACGGATTGTGCAGCGGAGCTAATTCAATATTATCTTTAATTGCCTGCATAACCCGATCTGTTAGAAGAGCGGACTTAAAAAATGTTTCGCCGCCGTGAACAACTCTATGACCAACAGCATCAATTTCCTTTTTATCTTTGATAACACCATGATTAGGACTTAACAAAACGGCAATCACATATTCTATGGCAACAGAATGGTCAAGAATTTCTCCGACTATTCTAATTTTTTCTTTGCCGTGCGGCGTGTGTGTTAAGACGGCACTTGACATCCCGATTCTTTCAACCATCCCTTTTGCTAATGCAACTTTTGTTTCTGTGTCAATGAACTGATATTTAATTGAGGAGCTGCCGCAGTTTAATACAAGAACTTTCATTTGTTTCTCCGAATCTCTATTCAATAATTTTTCCTTCTGAATCGTATTTATAAAAACCTTCACCGGTTTTTCTGCCAAGTTTTCTTTCCCGTACTAATTTTCTGAGTATCGGGCAGGGTCTATACCTTGGTTCACCCAATGTTGCCCAAAGCGATTCCATCCAGGCTAGTACTTCGTCCAGCCCCATTGCATCTGCCATT
This sequence comes from Melioribacter roseus, assembly GCA_020722085.1. Lineage (GTDB taxonomy): Bacteria > Bacteroidota > Ignavibacteria > Ignavibacteriales > Melioribacteraceae > Pyranulibacter. Next base: position 60,997 of record DYLN01000003.1, on the reverse strand, counting down.
TCAAGCGGACCAGATTTAAAATTGTAGCCAAGTCTCATCGCCGTATCAATATCTTTTGCAGATGCAAGCCCTTCCAACAAAATGTGCATTGCTTCATTCAGCAAAGGAACAATTGCACGCGTTGTAACAAATCCAGGATATTCATAAACTTCAACAGGTGTCTTGCCAATCCTTTCGGCAAATTTTTTAATGATTTCGACTGTTTTGTTGGAAGTATCAAGCGCACGAACAAGTTCAACCAGCGGAACCTTAGGAACCGGATTCAGGAAATGCATTCCGATAATTTTATCTTTTCGTTTTGTTGCCTCTGCAATTTTAGTTAAACTGAGGGTGGATGTATTCGAAATAAAAATTGTATCGGGACGCGCAATTTCATCAAGTTCTCTGAAAACCTTTTTCTTTAATTCCAGATTTTCATCAACGGCTTCAATAATAAGGTCACATTCGGGAACCTCGCTTTTGTCGGTAGTCCATTTAATTTTATTTAATATTGATTTCATTTCACTTTGAGTCATTGCCCAACGCGCAATTTCCCTTTCCATCTCCGCTTTAATATTTTCCTGAGCTTTCTGAATATGCTCGTCATCTTTTTCAATAAGTAGCACATCCAATCCAGCAGACGAAATAGTATGTGCGATGCCCTGCCCCATTTGTCCGCCGCCGATTATTGCCACATAATTTATTCTTCCGGTTTCGCCGTTTTTTTGAACGCCGGTTAAAAGATCTTCCAGTTTTAACTTTTCATTTGCCATAACCGCCTCTCTTTCATGCTGAAAATTAGTCTTTACTCATTTTAACTGCTAAATATGACAAAATATATACCACAAAATTACTGCGAATAGAGATTAAATACGAAGGGCTAATAGTCTTTTTTATTAAATATAATAATACTGACAGCAAGAACAAGAATAATAAATGCAAAGGAGACATAAATCGGTGTGAAAGACTCGATGGAATCTGCACCTGCAATGCGGCTTGTAATTGTACCGAGTTCGGACGTTTGAGGAATTAAATAATACAATCCGTCCAGAATTACCGAAAGAACTTTCCCGCCGAAGAACACGGCAATCTTTTCCCGGTTTACAAGCAGCGGGGAAAGTACAAAAAATATTAGATAAGAGAGCATCATTGCCAGGACGGAACTTTGAGTAAGTATTCCGATAAAAATTATAAGCGCATATAAAACCGAAAAAGCAAAAGTTATTGAAAAAGCAGTAGAAAGAAACGCTGGGTCCCAGTTGCCGAATTTCCATCCGGTTAAAATCCAGATACCAACAACAAGATAAAGAACATTAATCAATACAACAACAATGCCACCTAAATACTTTCCGAGAATCAATTGAGGTCTTGAAATTGGCTTGGAAAGAAATATGTCAACCGTACCTTTTTCGAGTAAATGCGGGATAAAACTCGAAACGGAAAATATAGATATAAACAAACCACCGGCATATAACGGCATCACGATTATTAATCTGAAAAATTGAGATAATTGACTTAAAATATCGCCATGAAATTTCTCACCCTTCAATTGAATGGAACCAATCAACTCCTCGATATCTGTTGAGACAAAAACTCCAAGTATTACAAGCAGCACAAGCGTAGAAATTATAAAAAACATAATGAAATTTTTTCTTGCAAGTGCTTCGTTAATTGTTAAGCGAGTAATTGTTAAAATGTTTTTCATTTTATTGCCCTGTCACGACGAAACGCTGTGGAGCGGTATCAGCCGTTATTGTTAAAATATTTTTTATTTTCTTTATCGGATTCTTTTATTAATGAAATGAACATATCCTCTAGCGATTTACGAAGAGGAACAATAGACTTAATATTTATGTTTTTCTTCCTTATATCGTCTATTAGCTTGTTAAGCTTTTCGGGATCGGATACTTTAACCGAATAAGATTTATTGCCTTCAGGCTTCAACGAATAATCGCTAAAGCCGTTGACCTGTTCGTTATTTAGTTCGTCATCGAAAGTGATTTTATAAACTTCTTTCGCTGTTGTTAGTTCTTCCACTGTGCCTTCTTGAATCAATTGCCCTTTATTTAAAATTGCCACACGGTCGGAAACAAGTTCAACTTCAGAAAGTAAGTGGCTGTTCAAGAAAATTGTTTTACCTCTCGATTTCAGGTCAAGGAGAATATCTCTTATTTCTTTTCTCCCTATCGGGTCAACGCCGTCTGTAGGTTCATCTAAAAAAATTAAAGCAGGATCGTTTACCAGCGCCTGTGCAAGTCCCAGCCTTTGCATCATCCCCTTCGAATATTTTTTGATTTTTGTTTTTCCCCATTTTGTCATTTTAACCAGATCAAGAAGTTCATATATTTTTTTATTTACATTTTTTTCATAAGTGCCGGTTAACTGCGCAGTAAATTTCAATAGCTGCTCGCCGGTTAAATACGGCGGGAATTTATGATTTTCGGGCAGATAGCCGACTTTGCTTTTTACTCTGTAATTTGAAATGTCCTGTCCTAATATTTTCGCAGTGCCTATTGTTTGAAAAGTAATTCCAAGCAAAATCTTGATTAGTGTGGTTTTACCAGCGCCATTGGGACCTAGCAGACCGAATATTGTTCCTTCAGATACGTTTAGAGTAAGATTTTTAAGTGCAGTTACCTTCGGAGTTTTAATACCCCCGTTATAAATTTTTGTAACATCATTAACTTCGATAACATTCATAATAATTTTCTATTTTTATTTTTGATTATAAAAAATAACAGTCAGCAGGCGTTATTCAAAACATGGAACAAATTAATTTACCATTAAACGATGCCTTAAAAAAATATTTCGGCTACGAAAAATTTAGACCAGGACAAGAAGAAATAATAGAAAGCATAATAAGCGGCAAAAATGTTGTAGCAATTTTGCCCACGGGCAGCGGCAAATCCATTTGTTATCAAATCCCGGCTTTAATTTGTAATTCATTTGCTGTTATTATCTCACCTTTAATTTCTTTAATGAAAGATCAGGTTGATTCATTAAATTTGGCAGCACATCAATCCGACATAAATGAGAACATTGCTGCTTTTATCAACAGCTCATTAGACTATACAGAGAGCGAAAAAGTTTTGAATGAAGTCGCCAGCGGTAAAATAAAACTACTTTACGTTTCACCGGAAAAATTAACCAACCAATCATTCGTTGAAAGAATAAAAAAACTCAGACCGGAGTATTTATTTATCGATGAAGCGCACTGCATCAGTGAATGGGGACATAACTTCAGACCAAGTTACAGAAGAATTAAAGAATTTGCCGAATACTGTTCCCTCGAAAAAATTTCTGCATTCACCGCTACGGCAACACCGGAAGTCAGGCAGGACATAATCGAGCAATTGAACTTAAAAAATCCAAAAGTATTTGTACGCGGCTTTGAACGAAACAATCTGTCAATTAACGTAATTCAAACAAACAATAAAAAAGAAAAATGCCTTGAAATTCTTAAGAAAGAAAAATTGCCGGCGATAGTATATGCGGCTACAAGAAAAAACACCGAAGAATTATCTGCATACTTAACAATGAATAAAATTAACGCTGCTTTTTATCATGCAGGCTTAAATCCTGAGATGCGCAGAATAATTCAGGATGATTTTATAAACGACAGATTAAATGTAATCGCTGCTACGAATGCTTTCGGTATGGGAATAGACAAAAGCAACATCCGCACCGTTATCCATTACAATATGCCGGGTTCTGTCGAAAATTATTATCAGGAAATAGGGAGAGCGGGCAGAGACAATCTTGAAGCTAACGTTTGTTTACTTTACAACAACTCGGATAAAACAATTCAAGAATTTCTGATTTCAAATTCCTACCCGGCATTCGAGCAGACAGCGCTGACGTACAATTTAATTTGCGATTACGCGAAGGTTTCCTTAGGAAGCATTACAAACAAGGAAATTCCGCTTGATGATAACTTTATCAAGCTCCTTGAATTAAAGGGAGTCAGCAGAAATCTGCTGCTGCCGGTAATTAAAATATTAGCCGATTCGGGTTATCTTACATTAAACGACAGCGACCACAAACGGCATTACGTCCGCTTTACCGTAAACGAATCACAGCTAAAAAATTATCTAAAGAAAACATCAAACGACTTCTTTCGTGAAATTATTATTTATCTTTTGCGTGAATATGGAAGCAGTTTGCTTTCCTCCAAATCAGCAGTTAACCTTGAGAAAATTTCAGCAAAACTTGATACAACATTTTCTACTGTGGACAACAATTTAGAAATGATGAGTAATGCCGGCATCCTTGAGTATGAAAAGCCGTTGAAAATTCCTTCGGTAAAACTTTTAAAAAGCAGAGTAAAAAGCGAAAGTCTCCAACTAAAAATGGAAAAGAGCATATTACTGATGAACAACGCAAGAGAGAAGCTGCAAAGAATGGTTGAATTTATCAACTACGACGACTGCAGATTCAAATTTATCATTAATTATTTTGGAGAGGACGCTCAAGATTATAATTGCGGAAAGTGCGACAATTGTAGAGGCAAAGGTCCCGGAGGCAAAGAAGTCAAATCTGAATACCTGCAGGAAATAATCCTCAAAACCCTCGGCGAATTGAATTCACAAATAAGCAGTAAGAACCTTATCAAAATACTTAGAGGCATTACAAAAAAAAGACAATACATTAGTCTAAGTTCATTCGGAAGCTGTGAACATTTTACGGAAGAAGAAATCTTAATCACAATCGACAATATGACACGCATGAAATTGATTGAAAATACCAACGGAAATTTGACGTTTACCGGCGAGGAAGAAATCTTTGACAATATCACTTTCGCTGAAAAAGATTCAGGAGCATATAACTATGAATCTGATTTAGAACTTTTCAATAAGTTAAGAATGATCAGAAAGGAAGCTTCAGAAAAATTCAACCAGCCGCCGTATATGATATGTGCGGATGAAGTTCTGCGGGAAATTGTTAAGGTGAAACCAAAAACTCCAAGTGAACTGCTCGCAATAAAAAATTTCTCTTTAAGAATGTTTAACAAAGCCGGAGAAAATTTTTTAGCCGCAATAAAAGATTTTCAATCAAATATTAAAGCAGAAAAAAAATTAGAGGGAAAATCACTGCCACCGAATATCAGGCAGATTTACGAATTGGTTAATAAAAAATACCTGCTCGAAGATATTTCCAGATTGATAAAACTTCCTGAAGCCGTGGTTTCTATGCAGATAGAAACAATTATTGAGCTTTTTCCTCAGACAGATATCACTTCACTAATTACAAAAGAAGAATTAGATTTAATACTCAAAAAAATTTCCGAAGGCATTACCGATTTAAAAGAGTTGAAAAAATCTATGCCAAATAAAATCAGTTACGGAAAAATCCGCGTTGTGCTCGCAAAGCATAAGCGACAGAATGTCAATTGGAATCCTTCGGAGAATTGTTGAATGGATAAATGTACTACCATTCATATACTCAGTTTATTTGTTGTGGCTGCTCATAGATTCTTGCCGTTCTGTAAGATAGGATTCAGCTTCTCTAAAAAACTGTTTCCATCTATCGTATTCATCTGCGAAAGACTTTAATTCATTTTCATACTCTTGCTGCGAGATGCCGCTTTCTTTAAAAATATTGTTGAGTACTAAATCGAGGGAATCTTTACTGCCCAAATATTTCTCACGGGCAATTAGATTTTCCACGTACACTTTTGCGAGCAGTTTATCATCATAATGTTTTTTGCCTCCACACGCAGCAGTAATAAGAAGAATAAGAAGACAAGTATGAAAGATAAAAGTAGTCTTATTGCTCACATTGATCGTCAAATAAAAAATTCTTTGAAATAAGCCGCTAATTACGCTGATAAACACAAACCGTCTTAAAAATATAAAAATTTAACCCAAGAGAAAATCTATGCCGGGGTTTAATCAGCGAAAATTAGCGCAATTCTGCCGAAGGCATTCCCTACGGAAGCGGCTAAATTATGTTTTAAAATAAGCTGGCAATTCGAGCTTATTATTTCTTCTTACTGGCTTCAAATAAAATTCTTTTTTCACGCTCGGTTAAATTCTGATACCCGCTTTGACTGATTTTATCTAAAATTTTGTCGATTTCTTCCTGAGAAATTGAGTCATCATCTTTTCTGTCAATATCGTAAAATTTGGCGTCCTGAACATTATTATCGTAATCATAAATTGTGCTTCTTTTTTTGCCGAATGGAGAACGAATTTCACTGCTGCTGCGTTTAAACTTATTGAAAAGTTTGTCGAAGTTGTAATTGTTTTTTCTATCCATCAAAATAAAGATGAACCCAGTTAAAGCGCCACCGATATGTGCAAAATGTGCAATGAGACTTTGATTGCCCACCGACATAAATTCTATAACAACCAAAAAAGCAATTAAATATTTAGCTTTGACCGGTATCAGAAAATATATATAAATGTATCTATCTGGGAAAAACATTGCAAAAGCAATCATAACACCAAATACTGCTCCAGAAGCTCCTATTGTAGGTCCAAGCGCACTAGCAAACAAAGGCGGTATTAATAACTGCACCAATCCTGCGCCTAAACCGCACAGAAGATAAAAGAACAAAAATTTTCTTGACCCCATTAGATTTTCAATTTCCATCCCGAACATCCATAGAAAAAACATATTGAACAATATATGTGTAAACCCGCCGTGCATAAATTGATACGATATTAATTGCCATATCTGGAAGCCGTAACCTATAGGATTTAATGCAAAATATCTCTCAAGTATTAAAGAGCCGGAAATCCCGCCGAAGGAAATACTATCGGAAATCATTTGGAGAAAAAAAACTGCAACATTAATAATAATAAGATTTTTTATTACCGGCGGAAAAAAAGAAAAACCTCCAAATCCGGTCGGTCTATAATAATCTCTTGAATCTAAACCCATCTAACTATCCTTTGCTCAATCTTAAATACAAATTAAAGTATTTTAATGAGAATAAAAAGGCGTATTTAACTGTCCGTTAACGGAGATCTTTTTCCCTTTTTATTTGATATCATTCAAAGCAGCAACGCCGGGAAGAATCTTGCCTTCCAAAAATTCGAGAGAAGCGCCTCCTCCGGTTGAGACGTGGGAAACTTTATCTTCGAATCCCGCTTTCTTAATTGCCGCTGCCGAATCGCCGCCGCCGATAATTGTAACTGCTCCTTTTTCAGTAGCCTCAGCGAGTGATTCAGCTACAGCATCGGTACCTTTTGCAAAATTTTCAAATTCAAAAACGCCCATCGGTCCGTTCCAGAGAATTGTTTTGCTGTTAAGTATAACACTTTTAAATTCCTCAATTGTTCTTGGACCGACATCAAGCCCCATTTCCGTTTGAGGAATCTTTGTTACATCAACAACTCTCGACGGTGATTCATTCTTAAACTCTGGCGCAGTTACAACATCCTGCGGTAAAATTACTTTTGCTTTAGAGTTTTTAAATTTCTCAAGCATTTCCTTTGCAAGTGAAACTTTCTCCTCTTCGAGAAGTGATTTACCTATTTCATAACCCATTGCTTTATAAAAAGTATATGCCATTCCCCCGCCGATTAAAAGGTAATCTACTTTGGGAAGCAAATTTTCGATTACATCAATTTTACCTGAGATTTTCGCTCCGCCCAATATGGCAGTAAAAGGTCTCACAGGCGATGTTACTGCCTTGCCCAAGTAATCCAGTTCCTTCTGCATAAGATAGCCGGCTGCACATATTTTAATGTACTTTGTAACTCCTTCTGTAGAAGCATGCGCTCTATGAGCACTGCCGAAAGCATCGTTAATATAAACATCTCCCAACGCAGCAAGTTTTTTTGCAAATTCGGGATCGTTTTTCTCTTCTTCAGAATGAAATCTGAGATTTTCGAGCAGCAGCACCTCTCCGCTTTTCAGAGAATTCACAATAGCCTCCACCTGTTCGCCGATACAATCTCTTGCAAACTTTACTTCAGATGTTAGCAATTCACCCAGCCGAACAGCAACAGGTTTCAAGCTGTATTTGGGATTTACGACGCCTTTTGGTCTGCCGAGATGGCTCATTAAAATAGCTTTGCCGCCGTCGTTAATTATTTTTTTAATCGTTGGTAATGCAGAAGTAATTCTAATGTCATCGGTAATCTTTAAATTTTCATCAAGGGGAACGTTGAAATCAACACGTACCAAAACCCGCTTATCTTTTAAGTCAACACTGTCAATAGTCAGTTTATTCATTTTTATCCTCCAATTAATTGGCTTTTAAGATAACATATAAAAAAAGACGCAGACCTATTGGGGTTTCTGCGTCCGTTTAAAGATTTTCGTTTTACTTATTTATTTATTTCTTATCTGTATCAATCATTTTTTTCAAAAGATCTACAACCCTGCAGGAATAACCCCATTCGTTATCGTACCAGGAAACAATCTTGAAAAACCTCTTTTCGCCTTTCAGATTATTTTGCATGGTAGCCAAAGAGTCATAGATCGAGGAACGCTGATCGTGGATAAAATCGGTTGAAACAACCTCTTCGTTGCAGTAGCCTAAAATACCTTTGAGGTAAGTTTCCGAAGCTTTTTTCATCAATGCATCAATTTCCTCAATGGAAGTATCTCTTTCTGATCTGAAGGTTAAGTCGATAACAGAAACGTCCGAGGTAGGAACGCGGAACGACATTCCGGTCAATTTTCCTTTAGTAACAGGTAATACTTCACCGACTGCTTTTGCAGCTCCGGTGGTTGAAGGAATTATATTTACTGCTGCCGCTCTGCCGCCTCTCCAATCTTTTTTGGAAGGTCCGTCAACTGTTTTTTGGGTAGCAGTATACGAATGAATTGTTGTCATTAAACCAGTTTCTATACCAATGCCTTCTTTCAGAATAACATGAACTATGGGTGCAAGACAATTTGTTGTACATGAAGCATTTGAGACAATGTGATGTTCTTTCGGATTGTATTCATTATCGTTAACGCCCATCACAAAGGTTCTTATACCACCTTTTGCTGGAGCAGAAATAATCACTTTTTTAGCTCCCGCAGCAAGATGACCTTGTGCTTTATCGAGTGAAGTAAATAAACCAGTTGATTCAATTACATATTCAACTCCTAATTCTTTCCATGGAAGCTGGGATGGTTCTTTTTGTGCTAGCACACATTTAATTTTATGTCCATTAACAACTAAAATATCGTCAGTTTCAAGCGACGGATTGCTTTTTTCACTGCCCAACTGTCCTTTGAATTTTCCGTGAATTGAATCGTACTTAAGCTGATATGCAAAATAACTTGCATCTGTACTTACATCCACTACTGCTACAACTTCTATGTCCTTACCAAGTAAACCTTGATCGACAATAGCATTAAATACTAATCTTCCAATTCTTCCAAATCCGTTAATGCCTACTTTTACTGCCATAATATCCTCCAATCTGAGAAATTTTAGTTTTTTTAGCTCGAAATATACCTAAATTATAAAGCCCATTCAATTTTACTGCAAAAATAAATTTTACTAATTTTTTACCGAAAATGTATTTATATTACAAATGGTATAAAAATTATAAGTTTTCTACCATCCACGGCGCTAAAAAATATAAGGAGTTATAAATGCCATCTGACTTTTTAAAATATGTACCTATTTTCTCTGAGCTTTCCGATGAAACACTTACACGAATCGAACAAATCGGATTTAAAAAGTCCTATAAAAAAGAAAGTGTTATTTTGATGGAAGATGAGGTTGGTTCTGCACTTTTTCTGATTATCAAAGGCAAAGTTAAAGTTGCCCGCAGAAGCAGCGATGGCAGAGAAGTTATTTTGACTACCCTTTCTGACGGTAATTTTTTCGGAGAAATGGCACTATTAGACGGACTGACACGCTCGGCAACCGTCACAGCAATGGATAATTCCGAATTATTTATAATTCAGCGTAACGATTTCATAAATCTTTTGCTGGAACATCCGGAAATATCAATTGCCCTTCTGGAGGAATTAACTCAAAGATTAAGAAATGCCGACATGAAAATAAAAGCGTTATCTCTAAAAGATGCTGAAGGCAAAGTTGCAACAGTAATTCTGCAGATTGCTGACGATATAGGTAAAATTAAACAGGGCATTGTTGAGATTGAAAAGCTGCCACTGCAGCATGATCTGGCAAATATGGCTGGAACTTCGCGGGAGACAATCTCAAGAACACTTCACACATTTGCAAAAAAAGGTCTTATCGAATTAGAGGGTGCCAAACTTAGAATACTCGATTACGAAAAATTCCGGGAAACTTACAGTTGAGAATTTTGACGTGAAAGCAGACCTGCACATTCATACAAACCTATCAGACGGCGTCTACGATCCTTGCACCGTTGTTCAAAAATCTGCAGCTATAGGACTCAACATTATCAGCATCACCGACCACGATAATGTAAACGGGCTCAAAGAAGCAATTGAGTGTGGCAAAGATTTAAAAGTCGAAGTTATCCCTGGACTTGAAATCAGCACCGACCTTGAAGACAAGGAAATTCACCTTCTCGGATACTTTATTGATATCAATAATGATGAACTTCAAAAATACCTTAAATTTTTTCGTGACGAGCGCTATCATCGGGCAAAAAGAATCGTTCAAAAATTGCAAAAGCTTGGACTGCCAATTACAATAGACAACGTTATGGAAAAAGCACAAAACTCTGCAGTTGGAAGACCGCATATTGCCTATGCATTGATTGATTTAGGTTTTGTTAATGATTATTACGAAGCTTTTCACAAATACATCGGCGATTACGGTCCGGCTTACGAAAAAAAAATCCATGTTTCTCCAATCAGCGCATTAAAATTAATTAGCGATTCCGGCGGACTTTCCTTTATTGCACATCCTGGCAATATAAAAGATTCGATTCTTTATTATCTGATAAGATCTGGAATTGACGGTATCGAGATAATTCATCCCAGTCATACTGAAAACCAAATTCGTTTTTTTAACGGGATCGTCAGCCAATATTGTTTGCTCGGCTCAGGCGGCTCCGATTTTCACGGAGGCAAAAAAGAAGATGAAGATAACCTCGGGAAGTATTATATTTCGTCAGTACAAGTGGAAGCAATGCGGAAAATGCTTATTAAGAACAATTCATAAATGTTAAACAGGACCCTATCGAAAAATTTCTACTCTTTTATTTTACCTTTCAGTTCAAAAATAAAATACTAAATTTGTTTTTAGACTTTTCAAATACAATGCGCCATAAAACGAAGGTGTAAAATGATTAGAAAATCAGTCCTGTTATTCTTTATTTCTTTACCGCTTTTTGCACAGAAAATCGGGATATGGAAAAATTATTCAGATATGAAAACTACCAGCGCAGTTGCAATCACAGACAACGGGTTTTGGGCTGTTGCTTCCGGCGGCATATTCCGGTTTAGTAATTCCGACAGCACTTATAAAATTCTAAATAAAGCTGACGGGTTGAACAGCCAGATTTTAACATCGATTGCTGTTGACGGCAGCGGCAAAATATGGGTCGGCTCACAGGAAGGTTATATAAACGCATACAATCCCCTGTATAATAGCTTACTTAGAGTATTTGAGATTTATAACAGCGCAAAAAGTCAAAAACAAATCAATCAGATTTTTATAATTAACGATACTGCTTTCGTTTCAACCGATTTTGGAATTTCTTTAATTAATACCGCTAACGGCTCTTTTTACGATTCTTTTTTGAAACTCGGCACCTTTCCTTCAGAGACAAAAATTAAATATGCTTACAAAGATAAATTGATATATGCAGTAACCGAACTCGGAATAGCTGTTCAAAAAGAAGGACAGAATAATTTATCAGCACCGGAATCCTGGGATAACTATTATACAAATTCTCAAATAGGTGCATCCACAGTAAACTCCGTAGGAAAATTCGGTAATAAAATTTTGGCTGCTACAAATAACGGATTGTTCGAACTTGTCGGAAATATCTGGAATACTTATTCATTGACAGGAATAAATATTAATGATTTTGCTTCTTTAGGTTCAACCTTATACGCCGTTGCAAATCAAAAAATATATTCCCTGAAAAATAATATCGCGACAGAAGTTTATTCCGCCAACAATATTCAAATAAAATCAATTAGGGTAAAAGATGATGGAACGATTTATTGTGCCACATCAAGCGGAATTTTAAAATACAAAAACGGCAGTGTTTCTTTTTTGTTTCCGAATGGACCCGAAACCAACAATTTTGCAAGTCTTACCGTTGACAACGACGGCAAATTATGGGTTGGTACGGGAAGCGATGTTTACGGCGTAGGAGTTTTTGAATTTGACGGCACCACCTGGAAGGTATACAACGTCAACAATACGGATGCCTTCTTATCAAATGCATTTCATAATGTTTACGCAGCACCGGATAATACAAAATATTTTTGCAATTGGGGTAAGGGTGTAACCGTATTTAAGAACGGAACGTTTCAGACCTACAGTGCATTTAATTCTTCCTTAACCGGAATTCCTGATGATCCTAATTTTGTGGTAATTTATGATGTGAAAGCCGACTCGAAAGGGAATGCATGGATGACTAATCTTTTGTCTGTTTCAAAAACTCCGCTGAGTGTACTCACAACTTCAGGAGATTTAATCAATTACACCTTTACAAATCTTCCCATTACAGAAAGTTCATTAATTGGAAAGCTGGCTGTTGACCAATTTGATACAAAATGGTTCGCTGTAACTAAAGGCACCTTAGGCTTATATTATTTTAATGAGAACGGAACGCTTACAAATCTGAATGATGATACTCAGGGTTATTTAACTGAAAGCAATGGTTTAATAAGCAATGCAATTACCGCATTAGCTGTGGACAAGCGCGGACAATTGTGGGTAGGAACAAATCAGGGAATAAGTTTGATTACTGATGTTTCCAAACCGGCATCATCAATTACAAATTCGGTAGGGTTTGCACTCAGAAATCAAACAATATCATCAATAGCTGTCGATCCCTTAAACCAAAAATGGGTCGGAACGAACAACGGCGTTTATTTGCTCTCACAGGATGGAATTCAATTGTTAGAGCATTATACTGCTTCAAACAGTCCTATTGCGAACGATAATATCAAAAGCCTTGCCATAGACCAGAAAAACGGCATCGTTTATATTGGTACCGACTTTGGTTTGTCTTCAGTCACAACTTCTTCAATGCAGCCGCAAGAGAGTTTCAGTGAATTATTTGTCTACCCGAATCCCGTTCTTCTGCAAAATGAAAATACTGTTACAATCACTATCGACGGATTAGTAAAAAACAGTCAGATCAAAATTTTTAATATGAGCGGCAAACTGATTGCGGACTTTGCTTCACCCGGCGGCAGAGTTGCTTTCTGGAACGGCAAGGACCTAGAAGGCAGATCGGTTCCTTCCGGGATCTACATAATCACCGCATTCGATGAAGAAGCAAATAATGTAGCCACTGCAAAACTTGCCGTCATTAAAAAATAATTTTTCTTTAATCAATGATTGACATTAACAATTTATCAATTCAATTCACCGGAGAAAATTTATTCGAAAATGTCAATCTCCGGATCAATAAAAATGACAGAATTGCCCTTGTCGGTTCAAACGGTTCAGGCAAATCAACCTTTCTTAAAATTCTTGCCGGCATACTTCCGCCTGAAACCGGTATCATTGTCAAACAAAAAGGAATCAAAATCGGATTTCTGCCGCAAGAACTAATCGCAATAAAAGGCAAATCCTTATTTAATGAGATCAAATCTTCCCTCAATATAATCGATGATATAATTACCGAAGAAAAGAAATTGATAAAAGAATTGGAAAATGAAAATCTCTATTCAGAAGAAAAAGAAAAAATCGTACATGAATTGGGAGAGATAACACACAAAAAAGAAAAAATTGATTTTTACTCAATTGATTCAAAAATTGAAAAAACATTAACAGGGCTGGGATTCGACGAAAAAGATTTTTTCAAAATAATTGATGAATTTTCCGGCGGATGGCAGATGAGAATTCAACTTGCAAAAATTCTATTGCAGGAAAATGATCTTATACTTTTAGACGAACCTACAAACCATCTTGATATCGATACACTTCAATGGGTAATTGAGTTTTTGAAAAACAGCAAAGCTGCATTAATTGTTGTATCACATGACAGGTATTTTATCGACCAGGTAACAAATAAAACGTTAGAAATTTACAATAGAAACTTCCGTTTCTACAATGGCAGCTACAGCGAATATTTAAACTACAAGAAAGATCGCGATGAAGCATTAAAAAAACTGGCTAAGGACCGTGAGAAAAAAATAAAACAAACACAGGAATTTATTGAACGTTTCAGATACAAAGCCACAAAATCAAAACAGGTGCAAAGCAGAATTAAGCAGTTCAAAAAAATGGACGAGATTGTAATAGAAGAAGAGGAAAAGGAAATTAATTTAAGGTTTCCGGAACCTGGAAGAAGCGGTGCTGTGCCTGTTGAATTTCGTAACGTTTACAAATTTTTCGGTGAAAATAAAGTAATTACCAATTTATCTTTTCAAATAGAACGGGGGGATAAGATTGCGGTAATAGGTCCCAACGGAGCAGGTAAAACTACGCTCTCAAAATTAATTGCCGGGAAACTTCTGCCAGATTCCGGTGAAATTACCTACGGTCAAAACGTTTTTACTTCTTATTATTCTCAAGAAGTAGCCGAAGAACTGGATACAGAACAAGACATTCTTGATTCCGTTTCAGAAATGAACGAAGAACTGACTATCGGGCATCTGCGGTCAATACTTGGATCGTTTTTATTCAGGAATGACGATGTATTTAAGAAAGTTAAAGTACTTTCCGGGGGAGAAAAAAGCAGAGTAGCCCTTGCCAGACTTCTTTTAACCAGAGCAAATTTAATTGTAATGGACGAACCGACAAATCATCTCGATTATTCTTCGAAAGTTATTCTGCAGAAGGCACTTGTCGATTTTGCAGGAACTTTGGTAATAATAAGCCATGATATTGATTTTGTGAATCCTATTGTAAATAAAATTTTTGAGTTGAGAAAAAACGAGTTAAATATTTATAACGGGAATGTTGAATATTATCTCAGTAAGAAAAATGATGACTCCGTTCAAAGTAATGACGGCACTTTAAAAGAGGCAAAAAAAGAAACTAAAAAAGATCAAAAACGCATTGAAGCAGAACTCAGACAAAAAAAGTATAATGCTACAAAAGGAATAAAAGAAAAAATACATGAAGTTGAAAAAGAGATTGAAAAATTGGAAAGTAAAAAAATACAATTAGAACAAGAACTCGCTGACCCTGATGTTTTTTCCAATCCCATTTTAGCAAAAGAAAAAAATATCAGCTACAACGAAACAAAAGACAAATTAGAAAAACTCATAAATGAATGGGCGGAACTTAACCATGAGTTGGAAAAGATCGAAAGGCTTTTTTAAGTCTGGGAACAAAATAAATAGAAATAACCAGTCTGCTGATAGGCTCCAATAATTTGTTGGGCTGACCAACAAAGAAGTTTCTTACTAGTTGATCAGCCACATTACTCTTTTTCTTCACTTCTCAACAAGAAAATTTAATATTGCTTTTTCCTCTTCGGTAGTTAATCTTGCTTTCTTTTTCATCTCTTCAAGAACTTTTGCCCATTTTTCAGAATCATATTCATTTTTATTGTGTATTCTATGACAGCCGCTGCATTTATCATAATAAAGTTTTTCTCCATTGCTGCTAAAATATTTACCTGAACTGCAGGCAATAGCTGCGATCAAAAAAAGGAAAAGAAGATATTTCATAATTCTACACCAAGGATCGTTCTCAGCTCGTATTTTTCATGTCCGATAAGATCCATGTTCTTATTCGAGGCAGGTGTACCGCTGATTTGTGCAATAAAATTGAAAACGATGTAAAATCTTTCAGTTTGAAAACCAACAGTGGGTCCGATAAAATTTGCCTGGTTAAGCTGCTTCTCGTAAATTTCCTTATAATTTCTATCATTTCTAAATTCGACACCGACAAAAAAACTATTGCTCAGTTCGTAAGCCAAACCCAAAGTCAATTCAAATGCAGATTCATTCTCACTTTCTGCAATTTCTCTCTCTATTTCAGAGTTCAGATTTACAACAGAGACAAAACGGTCAAATCTTTTTGTAAGTAATATTTTCGGTTCGTATTCAACATGATCCCCGCCGTAAGCTAATTCAAAATACAACGCCGGATCAACAAACCATTCTTCCGGATTGGAAAGTCGATATCTGAATTCCAATGATGTCGAAGATAAACTTAGCGGTTTGGAAGAAAAATTATTGTCAGAAGATTTCACCTCATTAAAGTTCAGGTACATTGAGCCGGTAAACCGATCTGTAATTCCGTATTCGAATTCAATTCTTGGCTGCCATCTGGAATAAAAACCCAATCCTTTAGAAAGTCTGCCGGTCTGCCATATTTCCAGTTCAAATGCTCTCGCTGGAAGAGTATATGAAGTGTATGACCTCGCAAAATATTTCTTGTCGGCTTTAAGCGGCGAAGAAATGACTAATAAGATCAGCAAAAACATGACTAAATTTATAGGAAAAGATTTATTTGAAATGTGCATTTTACCCTCTGTAAATTGTAATTGATATTTAGACTAAATCTTGATAAGAAAAATATCAGCTCTTGTATGCCGGTGCAATACACATGATTTAGTAAATTATTTTAAAAGATTTTGGTATTAGGATTACCTAATTTAGGTAGCAGTGTACAGCGGCATTTCAACTTCAATGAGACGGTTTTAAAGATTTATTCTGATGATGAATATTATGTAACTTCAGTAAAGTGAAAGGAAAATTTGTTAAATTTATACACAGTATTAATGAAAAATTAAAACAATTTCGAGGGCAGCAATCCAGAAACTTTTTAAGTGGAGAATAAATGTATATTAAATTTGCGGATATCCCCTTCAATCAAAATCTGTTTTTAGACTACATACAGGAATACGAGAATGTTGAAAAATACTATCACAGAAATTTCAGGAATGTTGAAAGCTATCCTGAATTTTTTAATTCACTTATTTCGGAAAACAGACCCCATCGGGAGGGTCTCGTAGAAATAATCAGACATCAGTATTCCGGCGCTGAACTTTCCAAACAAACAGAAAACAACATCGAACTTTTAACTTCAGCCAAAACCTTAGCTGTTGTAACCGGACAACAGTTAGGAATATTAGGCGGACCTCTTTACACGTTATATAAAATTATCACAGCAATAAAGCTATGCAATTACTTAAAAGAAAATTACGACAGTTTCAATTTCGTTCCGGTTTTTTGGATGGAGGGCGATGATCATGATTTTGATGAAGCAAGCAGTGTAAGTATTGTTGATAACGATAACAATGTTTCAGTCCTGAAATATGAAGATGGACTAACCGAAGATGACAACCGAGGTTCTGTTGGTAAATTGCTTTTTGGAAGCAGCCTTTCGAATTTGCTGGAAAAATTAGATCAAAATTTACGGGACAGCGAGTTTAAACCGCAACTAATGGATTTATTAAGATCCGTCTATGCCGAAGGCAAAACTTTTGCACAAAGCTTTCGTGAGCTGCTTTTCAGTTTGTTTGATGAATACGGACTTGTAATTTTTAACCCACTCGACACGGCGGTTAAAAAATTATTAGTGCCAATATTCAAGAAAGAAATCACTGAATTCAGATCACATTCCGGCAAGCTCGTTGAACGAAGCGCAGAACTGGAAGATACCTATCACGCACAAGTAAAAGTAAAACCGATAAATCTATTTTATATCGACAACAACGAGCGCCTTTTAATCGAGCCAGCGGAAAACGAATACAGACTTAAAGGAAAAAGAAAAAAATTTACGCAGGATGAAATGCTTGCACAGTTAAATTTTCAGCCGGAAAAATTCAGTCCGAATGTTATTCTGCGTCCGATTTGCCAGGATTACCTATTCCCAACCGCATTTTACGTAGCCGGACCCAGTGAAATAAGTTACTTTGCTCAAATTACACCAATGTATGAACTTTATGGAATCCAGCAGCCTTATATTTATCCAAGGTCTTCTGTTACAATCGTCGAAAAAGGGATTAAAAATATTATAGAAAAATATAATCTGAAACACACAGATTTTTTCCATGATGAAGAACAATTGATTAACATGGTCATTAACTCCCTTTCCGAGTTAAATCTTGAAACTATTTTTGAAAATGCATCGGCAGAACTGAATTCAACAATGGACAGATTAAATCAGTATCTGCTCCAAATTGATAAGACACTTTTTGATGTAACGGACAAGTCGAAAGAAAAAATATCACAAATAGTTGATTCAATTAGAGCTAAAGCGTTGGACGCAGAAAAGAGAAAACATGAGGTTGCAATCAGACAGATTAAAAAAGCGCGCAACATTTTGTTTCCCAATGGAAATTTGCAGGAAAGAGAAATAAACTTTTTCTTCTTCGCGAATAAATACGGATTGGATATTTTAAAAAGAATCTTTAACGAGCTGACAATCAATAAATTTGAGCATCAAATACTTGAACTTTAGAATGAGATTGACCGTAGCTGACCTAAGAAATCCGGATTGGAAATTTTCACACAGTCAAAATCTTCTACTCTGCCGCCGCTTTTTAGCAGAGATGATAAAACTGCGAAAGTCATAGCAATTCTATGGTCACCGAAGCTTTCAAACAAAACATTTTTGCTTGATATTCCACCGCTCAAACTGAAACCGTCATTAAATTCATCGACTTTTAAACCGAGCTTTTTATAGTTCTCGCATAAAGCAGAAATCCTGTCACACTCTTTATAGCGTAGTTCTTCGGCATTGTTTATTTGAAAATTTCCTTCGGCAAAAATGCCCGCAACAGAAATAACCGGGATTTCATCTATAATATTGGGAATAATAGATTTATCTATTTCGACATTTTTTAGTCTGCTGCTTCGTATAAGAATATCACCGGTCTCTTCATTCATTTCGCTTCGCTTATTCAGAATTTGAATATCGCCGCTCATATTTTTTAGTACTCTTAAAACACCTGTCCTCGTAGGATTCAGAGAAACGTTTTTAAGAACTAGTTCCGAGTCTGGTAACAATAGTGTAAGCACAATAAAAAAAGAAGCAGTTGAAATATCGGAAGGCACATTAATTTGAAAATGTATAGGATATTTTTTTTTTGAAGAATAAATGCTGACCCCGTTGCCGGTATCAACAGTTTTTAAACCTAACATTTTTTCCGTATGATTGCGTGTAAAAACTTTTTCAGTTACAATTGTTTCGTCCACCAGATGAAGCCCGGCAAGGAGTATTGAACTTTTAACCTGCGCACTTGCTACTGTCATCTCATAGTTAATAGGATTTAAGGCAGACGGATTAATTTTAATTGGAAGTGTTGCTTTATCCGAAGTGAAAATTTTTGCATTCATTTTTCTCAGCGGCTCTACAATTCTCATCATCGGTCTTTTGGATAACGACTCATCACCTATCAGTTCAGTCTCAAAATCCTGGGCAGCAAGAATGCCCGAAATCAATCTTGCAGTTGTGCCAGAATTTCCGCAGTCTAATGATTTCTTAGGTTTATTAAATCCTTTAAAACCTTTTCCTTTTATTTTAATAATTGATTCACCGATTTCAAATTCACATCCCAATTCCTTAAAACAATTCATAGTTGATTTAACATCTTCGGAAGTTGAAAGATTTCCAATAACCGAAACCCCATCAGCCATACTGCCGAACATAACCGCACGATGAGAGATCGATTTATCACCCGGTAATATTAACTCGCCGTTAACTCTATTAATTGAAGTAAATTCTTTTATCACTTTTGGCACCACTTATCAATTAAGTTTTCAATTTCGCTCTGATATAAAGTATTGTTTTCATACATGCCTTTTTCAAACCTTTGCCTGTACGCTTCGTAAAGTGCGACTGCAGCAGCCACAGAAACATTTAAGCTCTGAATCATTCCATTCATCGGGATATAAAAAAGTTCGTCTGCGAGCCCGGCGGCTGAATCCGAAATTCCTCTGTGTTCATTACCAAAAACTACTGCGGTTTTCTGTGTAAGATCGAGCGAATAAAGATTTTTTGCCTTTTCATTCAGTATGCTGGCAAAAATTTTAAACCCTTCACTGCGCAGCTCGTCATAACATGATTTTACATCTTTATATTTTTCCTGCTCAACCCATTTATTTGCAGATGCCGAAGATACTCTGCCAATTTTCGGAAATTTCTCTATGTTATAAATTAAAGACACCTTGTGAACACCAACGGCGTCGCACGACCGTAAGATTGCGCTCACATTATGAGGATCATGAATATTTTCCAGTACGAGTCTTAAGGAAAATTGCGTTGCAGAAGCTGCCCTAATAATTTTTTCGAGGCGTTTCTGTGATTTAAACCTTCTCATAGATACTTTTCAAAGACAAGTTTATACACAGTTGTGTTTCCAGTTTTTCTTGCTCTATCCACAAGAATTTTTCTTCCGCCGGGAATTTTCAGGTAGAAACGGATAAGTTCCAGCGTTTTATTAATTACATCTTCCTCTTTATGAGCCCAGCTTTCGCAGCCTTTTACAGAAGGGACCTCTGCAGTAAAACCGTCGTCGCTTTTTATAACAATTAGATCGAGTACCACTTAATAACCACCAGATGATTTTTCACCTTTAACAATTTTAACACTTGCACTTGCGCCAATACGATCGGCACCGCTCTCAATCATTATAGCAGCATCTTCGGCAGTTCTAATTCCACCTGAAGCTTTAACACCAACAGTACTTCCAACAACGTACTTCATTAATGCAACGTCACCGGCAGTTGCACCACCTTTGCTAAAACCTGTCGAAGTTTTCACAAAATCAGCCTTAGCTTCCTTGCTGATCAAACAAGCTTTTATTTTTTCTTCATCTGTTAACAGAGCAGTCTCAATAATTACTTTGCAAAGCGCATTATGTTTTTTTGCTGCAAGAACAACTTGATTTACATCGTTAAAAACATATTCATAATTGCCGCTTTTCAGCATCCCGATGTTAATAACCATATCAATTTCCTGTGCACCGTTATTCAAAGCTTGTTCGGCTTCGTTTCTTTTCACCTCTGTGGTAGTAGCTCCGAGGGGGAACCCAATAACAGTACCAACTTTTACCGAAGAACCTTTCAATAGATCTCTGCAAAGAGGAACAAAACACGGGTTAATACAAACAGAGGCAAAACCGTATTCTCTTGCTTCAGCACATAAGGTTTTTATGTCTTCTATTGTTGCTTCCGGCTTTAACAAAGTGTGGTCTATATATTTTGCAAGGTTTCTATCGTGAAGATCATCTCCTATTCCCAAGCCTGCTGCAATTCGATCTGCACCGTTATTAATGATATTGTGTACAGCATTCGGCTGATCTACTATGTTTCTCTCCCATCCTTCGCACGTATTTCCTTTGCAATAAAAATCATGAAGAGCCTTCTCTATGAATACTTGAGATACAACTTTGTCAATTATTGATGAGTTCATATTCTTCAATTTTTTTGTGATTCAATTCTTTCAAAAGCTTCTAAAGTATTTTTCATCAGCATGGCAACCGTCATTAGTCCCACTCCACCGGGCACAGGCGTAATAAAAGAAGCTTTCCGGGAGACATTTTCGAAATCAACATCGCCAACTATTCTGTATCCCTTTGCTTTCGTCTTGTCTTCAATGCGGTTTATGCCGACATCAATCACAACAACGCCTTCCTTAACCATGTTCTCTTTAATAAAATTCGGCTTACCGATTGCTGCAATAAGAATATCTGCCTGCTTTGTATAAACGCTCAAATCTTTTGCAGCAGAATGGCAGACAGTCACCACTGCATTTGCGCCTTCTTTTTTCTGAAGCAGAATATTTGCAACCGGTTTACCGACAATATTACTTCTTCCGGCAACAACAACATGTTTACCTTTCGGATCGATTGAATATCTCTTAAAAAGTTCAAAAATACCGTAAGGCGTACACGGATAAAAAGTATCTTTGCCAATAACAAGATTGCCAACATTAACAGGATGAAATCCGTCTACATCTTTCCGGGGATCAATTGATTCAATGACTGTATCTTCATTAATATTTTTCGGCAGAGGAAGCTGCACCAATATGCCGTGAAATCGATTATCGTTATTATATTTATTTATAATTCTCAGCAAATCGTTCTGACTAATTTTATCATCGTGTCTCTCAAGCATCGAATTCATTCCGATTTCACTGCACGCTTTCACTTTAGAATTAACATAACTTTGAGAAGCCGGATTATCTCCGACAAGTATAGTTACCAAACCTGGTATTTTGTTATACTTTGTCTTCAGTAATTCAATTTTCTGCTTTAGTTCTTCTTTAATTTCCGAAGCTATTTTTTTGCCATCAATAATTACTGCCATTTCATCTCACTCCGGTTCAACAATCAATTTATCAAATTCGGGTAAAAATATTCTTTCTATCTCTACAGTCTTGCCGGATTGCATATCAATCTTAAAAAATAAACCGCAGAGATGAACATTATCTGTTGCGGTCTGGTATTTCTGAGGAGTTTGATATAAAAACCTGTTTATTGCAGCATCTGTTTTCATGCCTATTACCGAATCGTACGGACCGGTCATTCCAACATCCGTGATATAGCCTGTTCCGTTGGCTAAGATTCTTTCATCGGCAGTTTGTATATGAGTATGCGTCCCGATAATTGCCGAGACTTTTCCATCAAGATAATTTGCAAGTGCAAGTTTTTCTGCAGTTGCTTCGGCATGAAAATCGACAACAATAATATTCGTTTCATTTTTAAGCTTTGATATAACCCAGTCCGATGTTCTAAAAGGACAATCGATTGCAGCCATGTAAGCTCTGCCCTGCAAGTTTAATACAGCAACTTTTCCTTTATGATTTGGAATTATATAATAACCGTTTCCGTGAGTTCCTTTCGGATAATTCATAGGTCTAATTGAGCGCGGTTCTTTCTTCAAAAATTCTTGGGACTGCGGTTTATCCCATGTATGATTACCGCCGGTTATTGTATCTACGCCTAATTCAAAAAGCTGTTTGGCTTCTTTATCTGTGCATCCTTTACCGTCGGATGCGTTCTCGCCATTCACTATTGTTATATCTGCTTTGTATTTTTTTTGAAGTCCGGGCAGATACATCTGAACGATATCCATTCCGGGCTTGCCTACAATGTCGCCTATGAATAAAATATTTATGTTCACTAATCTTTAATCATAATTTTTTCTTAGGATGTGAAATATATTGAAAATCGGGTGAATAGTGAAAAGTTGATTAGAACGCCGGTCTCCCAAAGAATTTTGTACGATAGCCAGACCGTCCCGACCTCGTTTTCTTAATTAATAATCGCTTTGTTGAATCGACCCATATCATAATAAAAATGCCCCTTACAATAATTCTATTTTATTAAATTTGCTTTTACAGAAAATGAAAACAGAAATAAACATAAACGAAATCCCTTTTGAAGACGGCGAGTATTGTGTATTTGATTTTGAAACTACCGGTACTTCCGCACTTCGCGACCGCGTAATTGAGATTGGAATTGTAAAAATAAAAAAAGGTAAAATTGTTGATACATTTCAATCGTTTATTAATCCTGGCATGTACATACCGTATTTCATAACGCAGATGACGGGTATATCGAATGAAGATGTTGTAAATGCTCCGTCCTTTGAAAACATATTTCCCGAGATTGAGAAATTTTTCGGCAGCTCGGTTTTAATTGCTCACAATCTTCAATTCGATTATTCGTTTCTAAAAAATGAATGTCAAAATTTGTTCTTAAGCGTTCCTCAAAATCCGTCTTTGTGCACGCTAAAACTTGCGCGCAGACTTTATCCCGAACTCAGAAGCAAATCACTCGGAAATTTAGTACGATACCTTAAAATCCGGCACAGGAATGTTCACCGAGGCTTGGGCGATTCAACTGCAACAGCAAAAATTTTCATAAGAATGTTCGACCGCCTGCGCAACGAACACAATGTCGACACCATAAGCGATTTAATTAATTTTCAGAAAACGCCGGGCTCTGCACTCGTTTACAGGATAATAAAAAAGAAACTCTCCAATGATTTAAGCAGTTTGCCTGCCAGTCCGGGTGTTTATTTCTTTAAAGATAAAAACGAAAAAATAATTTATATCGGGAAAGCAAAATCGTTAAAGCAGCGCGTATCAAATTACTTTTTGAATAATGCGCCGCGTAAATCCAAAGAAATTATAAGGAAGGCAGAAAGAATCGGTTTTTTGCCGGCTAATTCCGAGCTAACCGCTTTGCTTAAAGAAGCCGAGCTGATTAAAGTTCATTCTCCCCGATATAACACAATGCTTAAACATTATTCCAAAAATTACTTCATCAAGATTTTATTGACACACGATGTACCGGCTGCTGTTCAATCAAACGATTTTGATTTTGACGGAAACGATTATTTCGGACCTTATTCAAGCAGAGAAACAGCAAGAGCTTTATTAGAAATTATTGATAAAACTTTTAAGCTGAGAGAATGCAGCGATAAAGAACTCAGCAAAAAGAAAAAATGTTATCTGGCTGATATTGACCGATGTCTAGCACCGTGTGTCCAAATGAATATCGACAATGACTACAAAAACGAACTGGATTTTGTCTACGAATTTTTAGCCGGTGAAAATCAATGGGCTGTAAACAGACTGCTTAACAAAATGAAAGAACTTTCCGAAAAACAAAAATATGAAGACGCTGCACGGGTAAGAGATCTCGTAAATAAAATTCTACAACAAATACACAAATCGTCAATATTATCAGAACCAATAAACAAAGCCAAAGTAATGTTTGAAGTTTCGGGTTACAGTGAGCCAGATTACATTCTGCTTCTTGACGGTAAAATGATAATAAAAAATAACCTGGAAGTTGAAAGTGACGCTTTTTCTAGAACACTTGAAGATTATTTTAACGGCAGCATTTCCTTATTTGAAAAACTGGATGAAAATGATTTAGAAAGATTAAAAATTGCTTTAGGCTGGCTGATAAGAAATAAAGAATCGGTTCGTGTCCATTACCTAAAGGATTACGGTTCAATTGAAGAATTGGGTGCAAATATTTTTTACAGGCAAGAGAACAGCGGAGATCACCCTGTTATGATTTTGCCATGACATGCGAACAGGTGTTTCAATAAACAAAATAATTATTTTACGGAAAGCAGTGCGTTATAAACTTTTTCGTTGCGTAAAAGAGACAATCCAGCATCAAACTGTTTATCGTATTCGAGTGATTCCATAATTCTGCCCAGCCTGCCGTTAATTCTGGCGGCTAATTCTTCTTTGCATTCGGCTACAATATCATTTTTGTAATTTTTTAATTCTTTGTTATCGAAATTCTCAATCGATTTTTGCAGTGAATCTATTTCATTTATAATTTCAGCCGAATAACTATCCTCTTGAAGCATTTCTTTAAGACGGGCAGCCAGATCAGCCTGCTGCGAAGTAAACTCAAATTTCTGCTCATGAACATATTTCATGAAATCATCAAATAACTTTTGGGAAGAAATTTTCTTTAAATCAAGATTGGAATTTTTGTTGTAATAATTGGTTGCAAACTTAAAGAACATGCCTTCTGCTAAAAGTTTCTGCACTGGCTTGGATTCCGAAATACTTTGTATTATTGTATCCGGTGTAATTCCTCCATGAGAAAAGACATATCTTTTATTATCGGTATAAAATTTTTCTTTGGAAGAATCGTCTTTATCGACTATCACTTTATTGTTGGCAGTATAATCTATTTTTTGGATGCTTCTACCAGAAGGGGTATAATATTTCCCGTTGGTAATTTTTAAAGAAGTGTTGTATGAAAGAGGAATAACACTTTGAACCAGACCTTTGCCGAAAGAAGGAGTACCGAGAATCACTGCGCGGTCATGATCCTGCAAAGCGCCGGCGACAATCTCTGAAGCAGAAGCCGTACCCCCGTCAATTAGTACAACCATTTTAGTATCTGGCAAAATCGGTTCCTCATTCGAAGTGAATCTTCTTTCGCTCAAAGAATCTCTGCCTTTAACCGATACGATAAGCTGATTTTTCTTCAAAAATTTTTCGGCAACATCAATCGCTGCATCCAACAGTCCGCCTGGGTTCCCTCTTAAATCAAGAATTAACGATTTTATTTCTTTCTGGGATTTCAAATCGAGCAGAGCTTTTTTTACTTCATCGCCGGCAGTTCTTGTAAACCCGCTTAATTTTAAGTATGCATTGTTGCTGCTCGCCGGCACAAATCCATAATATGTTAAATTTTTTACTTCAACTTCCTCACGGACAAGATCAAAATTCATGGGGTGATCAACGCCTTCGCGTTGTATTGTTATTGTAAGAGTTGTCCCCACGTCTCCTTTAAGCAGCTCGGATATATCATGGTAATTTTCTTTCGAAATCGGTGTATCGTTTATTTTTGTAATTATATCGCCAATCCTTAATCCCTGTCTTTGTGCCGAGTAACCTTCAATCAAATCGACTATTGTAACATTATCATCACGGACTCCAATAGTTGCCCCGATTCCGCCGTATTTTCCGGTAGTAATTACATCAATATCTTTCTGCTGATATTCGTCAATAAAATTTGTGTACGGGTCGAGCGACTGCAGCATACCCCTTATTCCGGCAAGCATAAATTCATGAGGATCAATCTGGTCGACATAATTCAGTGTAACTTCCTTATAGACTTTTCCGTAAATCTCAATTGATTTGTTAATTTGCAGGTAGATATCATCATCGCTTCGTAAAAAGCCGGTACTGATAAAAAATACAGCAACAGTGGCAAAAGTTTTATACAAGGTTTTCTTTTTTGGTTTCATAGATTTCAATCTCTTTAATTATTTTTTGATACACTTCATCAATAGATTTTGTGCCGTCTATCTTAATAAACCTTTTTTCTTTCTTTGACAGTATCAGATACCCTTCTCTAACTTTTTCGTAAAACAATCTTTCAGAAATTTCAATACGATCAAGTTCGATATGTTTTATTTTAGATTTTCTCAGTAATACTTCCTCAATCGGGATATCGATAAAAAAAGTAATATCCGGTACAGCCGATTTAATTACAAAATTTTGCAAAGTAATCACAAATTCCAAGTCAATTCCTCTGCCATAACCTTGGTAGGCAATTGAAGAATCGTGGAAGCGGTCGGATATAATATAATATCCCTCAGCCAGCAGAGGAATAATTTTTTCATTTACTAGCTGCGATCTGCTTGCTGCAAATAAAAGAAGTTCCGTTTCAAAAATCATTTCACTATTATTCTTGTCAAGTAAAATACTTCTTATCTTTTCGGAAATATTTGTCCCCCCCGGCTCACGAAAAACTTTTACCTTCTCGTTTTTCTTTTTCAAGTATTCCACAAGAAGTTTTACTTGAGTGGACTTACCGCAGAAATCCAGTCCTTCAAAAGTTATGAACATATTTATAACTGTTTAATAACGTATTGTAATTTAGATGGTATTTTGGCAATTAATTTTGTGTACTCAGGTATTTTTAATTTCGGTTCGACGGTACCGCTTTCGTCTTTGTAAGCTGTCCAAAAATCAACAAAAGGTTTTAAGTCGTCATTCGACATTTTCCCGAGTAGGTTGAGTCCGCCGCGTAGAACAATACTAATTTTTGAAGGATATAAAGTTAATTCTTTCCCTCTTGGAACATTGATTACCTCGACAGGAATATCATCAAAAGTTTTATCAGCAATTTTTTGAACGTCAAATTTTACCGCACAATTTTTTGCCTTATACGTAATTCCTTCTATATTTTGCAGAGGGATTTCTTGTAAAAACGGCTCTTCAATTTCGTCGATTAATTTGAAAACTGTTTTTGCCGTATCTATATTTTTTACGATACTTTCAGCACCGAAAATAACAGTTGTGTCAGGCTCTACAAAAATATTCGAGGTCCGATCGTAGCCCTGCTTAAAATGCAAATCCAAACGCGGAACGATAACTACTTTTTTGCTTTTTAATTTTTCTACGCTGAATGTAATTTCATGCGGGACAATTTCTATAACCTGAATTGTAGATGAAATCCATGAATTATTATTAACAAAATTCTTAACTGTCACCTTATGGCTGCCGGCTTTGGACTCAGCAGAAATATCAAATTGAATTTTTCTGCCGAGAGTTAGTTTGGATATTTCCCATCCCTGAGCCTTTATCGTGAGTGTAATTTCCTTAGGGCTGATATTGCTTACAGTATAGCTTTCCGGCAAATCAACAATATTAACCGGGACTGTTATCGAGGTAAAATATTCTCCGGACAGTGAAACCGAAGCCCATAGCCCAATTGAAAAAAGCGTAATAAATGTTATTGTAATAATTTTTTTCTTCATGCTTAAATATAAAAAAAACTTATTTCAGTAGAAGGATAACTGGAGGGTACGGTTATCGTGCAATCATCTCATTTGATCGAAATAATCCATTAAAATTTCCCGGTTGGCTTTGGAAATTTCCCGTCCCTTAATTGGAAAGCTCACGAAGCTTCTGGCAAGCCTTCGGAGCTCATGAACATTTAATTTCAGTAATTCTTCATCGGAAGGAACATCCGAGCGAGGAGTGGACTCTTTTTCTGTACTCTTAGTTACTTTCGCCGGTTCTTCGGAGTATTCACCTCCCAGTTCTTTCTTGATTTCAGAAGTTAACTTGGAAAGGGTGGGAGAAATAAATTCTCTTTCCGATGTTATTTTCTTTGGTCTGCCTCTTCTGGTTGGGGCTTTAAGTGAAAGGGGTTTTTGTTCTTTTTTGTCCTCGTACTCTTCTTTTCGTGTTTCAACCTTTTCGTTTTTGGCTTGGGCTTCTTCTCTGCTTTCTTCAGACGATAATAATTCTTCTGTGTCCAATGTTTCTTTTTTCGCGGGCTGTTGTTTCGGCTTTTCTTCTGCCTCGTCTGAGATAACGCTACCTCCGTCGTAAACGATAGCGTCAATTTGATTATCCGGGCGCGGAATAACGTGGGTTGATATTAACTCTCCGACTCTCTGTGCTGCTGCAGCTCCCGCATCAACAGAAAATTTTACTGCAGCAACTTCTCCTATTACCTTAACAGTAATCAATCCGCCAGTAACTTTTTCTTTCCCTATAAGCTTAACATTGGCTGCCTTCACCATAGCGTCGGCAGCCTCTATAGCACCGACCAGACCTTTCGTCTCTATTAATCCGAGAGCTTGCTGCATAATTACTTCTTAAGCTTTTGGACGTTTGGGAAGTATCAATTCAACATCTGAGTGAGGACGAGGAATAACATGAACGGAAACTAGTTCGCCAACACGCTGTGCTGCTGCTGCGCCGGCATCGGTGGCAGCTTTTACAGCGCCAACATCGCCGCGAACCATAACAGTAACATAACCGCCGCCAATAGTTTCTTTTCCAATTAGTTCTACTTTTGCTGCTTTAACCATGGCGTCGGCTGCTTCGATTGCACCGACTAAACCTTTGGTTTCGATCATGCCTAGTGCATCAAGTGTCATATAATTGCTCCCAATTTTATTGAATTTCTTACTGAAAATAATTTATATAGATAAAAATGTCAATTTAAAAGTTGCATTTAGCCGTGCTCACTTAACTTTTTTCTTAGGTAATCCTGAAGCAGTACGTATGCCGCATTCATATCAACCAGTGATTTATCCTTCCTTTTTTTGGTTGAAACTACGGTTTGAATGATATTTTGTCTTGCAATTTCGGAGGAATACCGTTCATCAACCAGTTCAACTTCCAAGAGGAATTTAGATTCAAGTTTTGCTTTGAATTTTCTTACAAGAGTCGAGATTTTTGATTCGGTACCATTTTCTTTTAAGGGATTACCTAACACTATCTTTACAACGTTATTCTCTTTTATAATTTTATCAAGCTCCTGAAGGGTATTTTCATCGTTAGAAATGGTTTTAAGCGGATAAGCAAATAAATTCAATGGGTCGGTAATTGCCAGCCCTATTCTTACTTCACCAAAATCTAAAGCTAAAATTCTTTTTTCTTTTATCAATTTACGAAATGAATTTTTTAAGCATCTGTGTCGAATCTCTCAACATTAAAAACGCCGTGAATTTTTTTCAGACGTTCAATCAATTTATTAAGATGGTCTAAATCATTAACATAAACAGTTATTGCTCCTTTAAACATCGAATCACCTGTTGTAATATTAACCGATTTTATATTAGTATTTTTATAAGTAGTAATGCTGTTCGATATATCTTTCAAGATTCCGGGCGAATCATCACCGCGGATACTAATGCCGGCAACGTAAAACGAGCCGTTTGTTTTCGGCCATTGAACCGGAACAAGGCGGCTTTCTCCGTTCTTAATCATATTAATTAAATTACTGCAGTCTTTTCTGTGAATTTTTATACCTTCACCGATAGTAACATACCCGATAATCGGATCACCTGGAATCGGGTTGCAGCATTTGGCATAACTGTATGCAAAACCTTTTATATTGCCTTCAACAAGTATTCCGCCTGCAGTACTGCGTGCAATTTGAGCAAATTTCTCAAATTCAATTTTTGCTTCTTCTTTTTCTTCCGAATCATAAGATGGGTTTAATACCTGATCTAAATTTACTTTATCCAGCGAAACGGCTGTGTAAAATTGTTTGTTGTTGTCGAACTTAAGCTTTCTTACAAGTTTGGTAAGCTCATCGGCTGAAAAAGAAAGTTTTAGTTTTTTTAATTTCTTTTCCCATATTTCTTTACCGAGTTCAACAAGCTTCTCTTCCTCTTTGTTAAGATACTTTCTTAACTGGCTTTTAGCTTTGTGGGTGGCAACAAACTGCAGCCAGCTTTTATTGGGATGCTGATTCTTTGAGGTAATTATTTCAACCTGATCACCGCTGTGAAGAACAGTATCTAAAGGAACGATCTTACCGTTAACTTTTGCCCCTATGCATGAATACCCCACGTTCGAATGAATATCAAAAGCAAAATCAACCGGAGTTGAACCAATTGGGAGTCTGCGCAAATCACCTTTGGGAGTAAAAACATAAATCTCATCCTGGTAAAGGTTTAATTTAAAACTGGCAAGTATTTCTTTAGTTGCCTCATCTTTAGAGGCATTTTCAAAAATATCACGCACCCAGTTGACCCATTCTTCAAGGTCTTTATCATTAGTAACAAGTTCTTCTTTATATTTCCAATGTGCAGCAACGCCTTTTTCGGCAATTTCGTGCATTTTCCTCGTACGTATTTGAACTTCTACCAGTTTGCCTTCCGGTCCTATAACTGTAGTATGAATTGACTGGTAATTATTTTTTTTCGGAATAGAAATAAAATCTTTGAAACGATCTGGAATTGGTTTATAAAGCTGATTAATTATACCTAAAACATAATAACATTCATTCGGATCATTTTTTGTGAGAATAATTCTAACAGCTAAAAGATCATAAATATCTTCATAGGGTCGGTTCTGCTTAATCATTTTTCGATAAATACTGTAAAGATGCTTGGGGCGTGATACAAGTTCATATTCTATTTTGTGTTCTTTTAGTTTTTCTTTTATCGGTCTGGTAAACTTGTTCAAAAAACTTTCGCGCTCTTTACGGGTATTTTTTATTTTCCTTGCAATATCTTCATAGGCTTCTTTATTTAAGTACTTAAAAGCAAGGTCTTCGTATTCCCATTTTATGGCTCCAAGACCAAACCTATGAGCAAAAGGTGCGTAAACTTCCAGAGTCTCTTTAGCGATTCTTCTTTGTTTTTGGGGATGGACAAATTCAAGGGTACGCATGTTGTGAAGTCTATCGGCAAATTTTACAAGGATAACTCTAACGTCTTTCACCATTGAAAGAAGCAGTTTCCTGTAATTTTCTGCTTTGGTAATTTCCTGTCCTTTAAATACACCGCCGATTTTTGTTACCCCGTCAACAATTTCAGCAACTTCTTTTCCGAACTCTTTTGAAATAAAATTCAAGCTTGTATCTGAATCTTCAACAACATCATGCAGTAAACCACTTACAACCGAAATATCATCGAGCGGAATTTCGCGAGCAATTATCATAGCTACTTCGTAAGGATGGTTAAAGTATGGTTCGCCGGAAGCACGAAAATCGTTTTTATGCGTTTCGTAACTGAATTGAAACGCTTTCTTAATAAGATTTTCGTCTACCGAAAGAAGGTTGGCTTTACACGTTTTCAGTAAATCATCCAGCATCCTTTCATGACGAATACCTATTGCAGTTGCTGTATCCATAATGCATTAATAAATAAACCAATCTAATTAAAACAAACTATAATAAAATTCTAGATATTTAACAACTTATTCTTTTGGGAAGTTCTAAAAAGTGCCGAATGTCCTGTCCCCAGCATCTCCAAGTCCCGGAAGTATATAACCATTTTCATTTAATTGTCTGTCTAATGCTGTAGTATAAATCGATACATCAGGATGTTCGTTATTTAGTTTTCGTACACCCTCGGGAGCAGCGATTAAACTTACAAGAACACTTTTATTAGCGCCTCTTTCCTTTAAAAAATTAAATGCAGCTACCGCACTGCCTCCTGTAGCAAGCATCGGATCAAGTAGGATTGTTAAAGACGAATCCGAGAATTTGGGAGTTTTATAATAATAATCAACTGGCTTTAAGGTTTTCTCATCGCGCTGCAACCCGATATGTCCTACATTTGCATCTGGGAACATTTCCAAAAAAGGTTCAACCAGACTTAAACCTGCCCGAAGTACGGGGACCAAAATCACTTCATTTTTGAATTTATATCCTTTTGCTGTTTCAAGTGGCGTTTCAACTGGAATCTCAAGCAATTCAATATCCTTACACATGGCAATTGCCAATGAAAAGCTGATTCTTCGAAGAGCCAGTCGGAATTCATTGGGCAAAGTATTTTTGTCGCGTAAAATTGTTAAGTCTCTTTTAATAAAGGAGTTATCCACTATGGTTAAATTATAATATGGCATTCTTAATTGCTTTTCTCCCTAAAATAGTTAATATATTAACAAACGGTGAAGCCGGAGGAGTATAATTATGATTTAAATACGCAAGAGCAGAAATACTGTTTTTGCTGTAAATAAGTGAAGAAATAAGATCTCCGTAGCCAGTTACCTCACTTCCGCCAAAAAAGTTTGCTCCCAAAATCCGATCTGTCGCTTTGTCATAGAGTATCTTACCAAAAACTTTTTTGCTTGCAGGCATTACTTTTACAAGATTGGGAGCAACAGCGGAGTGATGGGAAAATCTAATTTTCGCCCTTTCTGCTTCTACCGAACTTATTCCAACCGCAGCCAACACTCTATCAAAAACTTTGACTGCTATATTTTTTATGACAGGTTCAGTTTTGTTATTACCGCCGGCAGCATTTTCACCTGCAACGTGTCCAAATTCATGCGCAATTGTAGCCAGCGGAATATAATCCGGCTGCTTGGTTATCCGGTTAATTACTTCGATGTTGTCTCCAGCAGCATAAATATTGGGATCGCTTGTTTTCAATCTATTATCAGTCTTTATTCCTCCGAATGCACCGATTGTCAAACCCGAACCTACGGCTAAATCAGCATTTGGAATAAATCCAACAGCAACTAACACAAGATCAAAATCGAGAAGTCTTCCATCTATATTAACACTAACAACTTTATCTAGCTGTAAATTAAATTTGGGATTATCGATATTTCCGAAAAATTCTACTTTGTTTTGTTTCAGCTCTTCTAAGACAAGGCGACGCGTTTCTTCTTCCAAACCGGGAAAAGGAAGGCTTTCTTTTTCAATGATTGTAACATTGCACCCTAATTTTACAAATGCTTCAGCAGACTCAACGCCTATATATCCCCCGCCGATAATCAGCACATTTCGGACGGAATTATTTTCGAGATAATTTTTGATCTTCAGAAAATCGGAGACGGATTTTAATGTAAAAACGTTTTTTAGACTTGCAGGAAGTGCAGGTAAAGTTTTTGGTTTCGAACCGGTAGTTAAAATCAACGAATCATATTCAAATTCACGATATGTATTTGACCTAAGATTTTTGACAATTATTTTTTTCCCCTTTTTATCAATTCTTTCCACATAATGAAAATTAAAAACCTTCGCTCCTTTTTCACTTTCAAATGATTCCGGGTCATAAAAAATAATATTTTTATAGTTACTAATTTCACCGGAAAGAACATACGGAAGCTCACATGTACCGGTTGAAATAAATTCGCCGGCTTCAATTAAAAAAACATCTGCAGAAGGATCAACACGCTTTGCTTTTGCTGCCGCACTTGGTCCTGCCGCATTGCCGCCGACAACAATTATTTTTTTTCTTTGCTTTAAATACATTTTTAAGGTAATGGCAAAAAAACGAAAGAAATATAAAGATTTTTTATGTTATTAGATACGAAATCGTATTAAGGAATGTTACTTTTCCCGGAATGAGAGAGTTATAGGAACACCTTCAAAGCCGAAGTGTGCCCTAATTTTTTTTTCGATGAAGCGCTTATAGTGCTCGGGAATGAATCTATGATGACTCGCAAAAAAAATAAAGATCGGGTAATACCCAGCAGCCTGTGTAATATATTTAATTTTTATTTCTTTGCCGGTTGGGGTGGCAGGCGGTGGATTTTTTTGTATTTCCGGCAATAAAATATCGTTTAATTCATTGGTTGGAATTTTCTTCTTTCTTTCTTCGAAGACTTTTTTTGCCGTTTCAATCAGTTTATATATCCGCTGTCTTGTTAAGGCAGAAATAAAAATTACAGGAATATAATCTAAAGAACCGAGCTTGTTATAAATAGCATCTTCAAACAGCTTGGCTGTGTTTGTTTCTTTTTCTATTAAATCCCATTTGTTAACTGCAAGAATAATCCCTTTCCTTCGTCTTACCGCTTCTTGAATAATTTTTTGATCCTGCACATCAAGTCCTTGCCGGGCATCAATTAAGAGTACGGCAACGTCGGAATTCCAGATTGCTCTATAGGTTCTGACATTTGAATAAAATTCTATGTTTTCTTTTATTTTAGATTTTTTCCTCAAGCCGGCAGTATCGACCAACACTATTTCTTCGCCGTAATATTTAAGGATTGTATCGATACTATCTCGCGTAGTTCCGGGAATATCAGTAACGATGCTTCTGTCAAAGCCAATAAGCGAATTAACAAGAGACGATTTTCCTACGTTCGGTCTTCCAATTATTGCCACTTTTAGTCTGTTATCCGTCCTTACTTCATTTTCGCTAAATTCAAGATGTTCAAGCAAATCATCTAACAAGTTACCAAGATTGCGTCCGTTGATTGCTGAGACATCATAAACATTTTGCATACCGAGTTTATAAAATTCTGCTTTATAACTTTCTAAATGAGGTGCATCGGCTTTGTTGACAAGCGTATAAATCGGCTTTGAAGATTTTCTTAAAATTCCGGCAATTTCATTATCGATAGGATTAAGCCCCGCTTTCCCGTCAACTACAAAAAATATTGCATCGGCTTCATCTAACGCTATTTGAATTTGTTCACGAATTGCTGACTCAAATATTTCATTGGAGTTCGGCACATAACCGCCGGTATCAATCAATCTAAAAACTTTACCGTTCCAATCTACTTCACCGTAAATTCTATCACGGGTTACTCCGCTTACATCATCAACAATAGCATTTTTGCTTTTTGTAAGCCGGTTGAAAAGCGTAGACTTTCCCACATTAGGTCTGCCTACAATTACTACCAACGGTGTTTTCATTTACGGAATCTTAACCATTTACTCAAAACTGATACTGCAAATTTAATTTAGGATAATATTCCGTCCTAATTCCAAAAGTTGTTTTTCCGAGGTCGGCAGAGATTTTGACATGACTGTTATAACGATGTACTGTCCAGACAGCATCAATTGTGCTTATTATATGGTTTACAAAAATTACTATGACTGCTTTAGCAGCTACATTATAATAATCATTCGCTTTGCCGCGAAGTCCAGAATAGTAGTGAAAATTAGCAGTAAGCGGATCCCCATAATTAAATTGGGAAGGGGCATCATCCCATCCTTGATTAAACTGCGGGTATTTCCCTATTTCTTCATAATACTGTTGATCGCCGTGCCGCGGCAGAGTGTGCGAGTAATAGCCGCCTATATCGCGTTCCATTCTATTGAGTTCTGACCAATTAACTTGTTCCCACGGCGGCAGATTTTGCCTGTCGGAATAAAACAATTGATAAGAACCGCGTTGATCTTCAGGGACTAAATGATCCAATGCGTACTGTGCGTACCTAACCACACTCCAATGTTCGTCTGCATAATTCTGAAAGAAAACCGTTTGATCGTCTCCCTTCTTATCATACATTAATCCAATTGTAATTGCGGTAACTTCAGCGGCAAAAAATATTCCCGCCTTTAAATAACTGTCTGCGTAAAACTCACCGGTGCCCGGCACTACCGCAGAGAGAAGACCACCTAAAAAAGGAGATTTTAATTTTGGGTTCATCTCCTTATTTTCAAGATGAACTTTTTCGCTGTTCTGAAATGCAGTGTAAGAATCAAAGCTCAGAATCCCGGTTAATTGTGTAATATTATTTTCCTGTGCATGCACAATCAATGCAAATAAAGTAAAAATAAAAAACAAAAATTTTCCCATGACTCTACTCCCATGTTAAAAGCTAAAGTCGAATAAAATGCCCCCGTAGAAACTCCATTCCTTGCCGTAGGTTACATTCTCATTAAGAATAGTTCTGCTGAATTTGTCGAACGAATAAGCAGCATCGAAGAAAAAGCTTGTTGGAAAAAGATAAAACGAATTCATTTTAACGCGTATTTCGGTGCCGAATCCTTTCTTAAAACTCTTGAGAGAAGGAAAATCGCCTGTCCATGCATCGCCGAAATCGCCGTAGACTGAAAGGAAAACCTTGTCAATATATAACTGCCCGAACCGTGAATCGATATTCTTAAATAAAGGAAATCTGTATGAAACATTCAGCCAGCCAAGTTCATTGCCACTGACCGAATAAAAAGGATAGCTTTTCATACCGACCAACCCGCCAAGATAGAAATCAAAAAAGTCGGGAACCGCAGGCCCAAAAATTGTTGCCGCTCTAAATGTAAAATTTAACGTGTGATCCTTAGTCAATTCAATAAATTCTTTCCAGTTCAACTCGAATCTATGAAAATCATAATTTTGATAGACGGGTTTAAGTATTCCGTCTACAACTTCGTATGTGTTGTCTTTATTGTATCTGTTAAATTCATAATCATATTTTATTTCGAATCGTCTGCCGATCGGATTAATATCGCTGTCAGCAGTAGGAGTAACTCCGTCATGGTTAAATTTTATTTGAATATCCCTTCCGATTAAATATGTATCGTTTGTTGTCGGGTAAAGAATGCTTGTATTCGGAAAAATAAAACTACCGATTGTAGCAGAATATTGACTAAAGATGAATCTGGTTTCCAGTTTGTTACCTTCAGTAAAAATTTTATTTTTTGCGGCAAGGTCAACTTCAAACAAATTGTAAGTAACATCCGTGGTCGTATTTTGAGTCGGGTCGAACGGATCAAATATTAACGGAGTAGTTGTTTTTCTGCTTAAGCTGTATAATTCGAGCGACATTTCAGGATAAATTCCAAAGCTGCTTAACAGCGGTAGGCGATCGCGATAATCAAATTCTAAAAACAAATCCCTCTCGAATTTTTTATTTATTGATCCGCCGGCAAACAGACTAAAACGATTCAAATAATCGCTTGAAGCCACGTAAAGTCCAGGTTTGATTCTATCGGCAAATGTATTTGTAGTGATATAATTATCATATCTAATGAACGGAAAGAAGCTCATTTTTGAAAAGAAGCCTGTGTATTTCTCTGGTTTATAATCCGGCGCATCGTAATCGTTATAATTAACAAGAGATTTTAAGTTGAAGTTATCAATATCGCCGTTTGGTTTATCCTCACCCAAGGGGGGATCTTTTTTCCAAATATATTTCTTCGTACTGTCAACCGACTTCTGATTTTCTGCTGATAAATAGAACAACTTAAATCCGTCAGAGGTATAGCCTGAATACATTAAATTATTATCCTCATCTACAGCGGGCATAAAAGCTCCGCCAATAACATTTGTCAATTGGGTACTTTTTTTATCCATCCAATTGTATTTATAAATATTGAATATGCCTGTTATGTCGGATGCATAAACAAAATTGCCGTCTTTTGTAAACGAAGGATTTCGGTTATCCCACCCGTTTTTGATGACAACGGAATAATCAGAACCGGAGGTATCTACTTTTACAATGTCTCTTGAGTTAGCATAAGAATAATCAAAAATTATGTACTTGTTATCCGGTGAAAATTTAGGATTGAATACTTGTTCGCCGTGTTCAAAAAAAGTAAGCCTTTTAAAATTCTTCCCGTTAATATCAACAGTTCCCACGTTTGTTGTGCCGTCCTTTTGATAAATAAATACAATCTTTTTCCCATCGTAAGAAACGGAAGGATTATTTGCTCTCAAGCCAAAAGTAAGCCGGGTTTCTTCATCGTTTTGAATGTTGTAAACATAAATATCATGAATGTTTGCCCACTTAGGATTACGGTCGCTTAATTTAGAGTAAATAATTTTATCTGTGCCAGGAATAGGGCTGACAGTTGAATTAACAAGACTAACGAGCCTTCTTGTTTTTTTGGTTTTCAAATCTTTCAAATATATTGAAGATAACGACAGGTAATCATTGCCTTTATTGCTCACATAAATAATTTTGTCGTTTTTATAAAAGACTGGATAGAAATTGCCAAAACCCTCGTCTTCTATTAATTCACCTTCAATTTTATTTGCTTCGACATCTTTAATTCTTTTTTGATAATCGGATTTTAAGAAGGATGCCCATTCATCATAAATTTCATTTCCGTCTTTGCCGAGAACATCCTTGAAAGCAGCATCAATTGTAAAATTAAAAATGCTCCCCAGCTTATATGTTATTTCTCTTAGTTTATCTTCACCGTATTTTTGTGAAAGATATCTTGTCAACGCGAAGCCGGCATTATAGACGGATTCATTGCCCAGACTTGTCTTTCCAAATACTCCCATCTGATTCCATGTAAGCAGTTTATTATCGAGCGCATAACAGCGCAAAATCATATCCCGGTGTGTATCCCAGTTATCGTAGTTAAATTCTTTACGCATATATTGAGCAGTACCTTCAGCAAACCATGCCGGTATATTTACGGTGGGAACCGGGTAAGTAACAATTACATTTGGAAAACCGTAGAGTATGTCCGGTCTTCTTTTCTCTTCATAATTCAGAAACTGGAAATAGAAAGCGGGCAGAGTCCTAGCCATTTTCATTCCGGCTTGTATCTGCACCATGTGAGTAAACTCATGAGAAATTACGTTACGCAGCCAGTTATGAGAACCGCGTAAATCAAAATCCAATGCCGAAGCCCAGATTTCTATTTTGTTATCAAAAAAATAAGTGGCGCCGTTTGAGTAATCATCAATATCTTTTATTACAAAGTGCACCGGCTCGGGTTCATAACGATATAATGATGTAATCGGTCCCCAAACTTCATCTGCAATTTTAGCAACCGTCATAGCAGTTCTTTCGGCTTCGGGATGAAAATGAACATAAACGTGTTTTCCCTTAATTGTAAGCCACTCGTAATTTGGATTATAGTCATTGAACTGCGCAGCAGTAATTATTGGAAGACTAAAAAGAAAAATAAAGACCTTTTTCATTTATTTCCTGATTGAGCATTGAAGAAAAGTTTACTTAACAACAGCCACCTTAATAATTTTACTTGCAGTTTTTCCGCTTGCAGAAGTCACTTCCAAGTGAGCAAAATAAATTCCGCTTTGAACATTGGAAACATCCCATATTGTATCGTGGTCAAAACCGCCGGCTGCATTATCTGTTAAATCCGCAACAAGGTCGCCTCCCAGATCAAATATTTTAATTCTTACATTCGAATCCTCGGCAACATAGTAACGGATGTTTGTTCGATTACCGTAAACCGGATTAGGCCAATTATAAGCCCGTTCAGACGGGAAAAAATCTGTCGGCTGATTCGATCTACCAGCAGCTTCAGCAAAACTATTATTCAAAGAGTTTGAAAATTTACCTGCCCAAATATTTGCTTCAGAGTATTTGCCTAATGACCACGTATAAAAATTATTTGAATCGTCCACCAGACTCAATAAAGTCTGGTCTGTCGGAGGAAATGAAGTTAACAAATACCTATATAAAATCGGCACGGTCGATACTGAAATACCCGTGGATAAAGGGAAAGGTAAAACTGTTTTCCCCGTCGCGGGATTTACAGCATATATATTTCCATTCTCGGCAAATGCTAAAATGTAGTTTCGGGATTGATCTCCAAATTTAATAGTCAACGGCAAACCTGTAAAATTAGAATTAGATGGTTCGGTAAAAGGGAAAAAATCGGCTTTTGCTCCTTCAAGATTATAAGCCTCGAGTTTGCTGCCGTTATTAAAAAGAATATAATTCGAACCATCATCGAATAAGTTTGCAACAGAAAAATCGGAAACAGCCGAGTCAGTTCGTATATTAAAAAGAGTTGCTACTATACCATTTTGTATAACGAAAAAAGTATTATCACCTGCTAAAACAATATTAGCATAGCTGCCGTCTGCATCTTTGCTAAGCGCACATTTTTTCAGTTCAGCAGAAAAATTAATACGAGCTTTATTTGCATCCGAAAAGGTATGCAGTGTAATAAACGAAAAATAAGTATCACCAGGGCTGCTGCACACTTGAAGTACAGGTTGATCAGATACTTTAGTGTAGTCAGCGGAAGTTAACTCCGCTTTATTCGCCAAATCTTCCAAATCCATCTTGACTATATTCCCATCTTGTGTGCCAAAAATAATATACCATCTATTATTGTTTTCATTAAGTGTAATTGGTGAAGCTGCCTGCGAAGTCAAATCATAAGTTTTTAGGTTATCGATTAAGCCGTCAGAAATAAGGAGATTAAGTTTTCCATTTAACGAGCCAACCACATATTCAATATTTCCTACCTGCACAGCAGCAGGATATTGATTACTAAAATCGTCAAAAGTTTTTATTAGGTTGCCTGAATTATCGATTTTAGCCAAAATATTTCCTGTCATCAAATATAAATGATCGCCGGTTCCGTTGAATGGAGCTACAATCGCATTAAGTTTACCGCTCAAATTCAGTTTTGTACCAGCTCTTAAAATCAAATTACTGTCGGAAAAACTCAACTTAAATGACATTTTATTGCTCGAAACAGAAAAGTCATACAACGTGATTAAGCTATTAGCCCCGGAATATGACATTGAGTTCGGTTTAGTATTAGGTCCAAATTTATTTGTATAAAACTTAGCAGGATTACCTTTATACCACATATCTTCATAAGTTGCCTGACCTTCTACCTGTTCGCCGAAAATATCTGTAAACAATTGACCGATATCGGGAATACCATCAGCTTCAACAACGGAGACTCCGCGGTGATAAATATCCGTATTTATTTTGTTATCCGATATTTTGTTGGCAATAACATTTTCATCAATATGCCAGATAACTATCCCGCCGGTGTAATGTGAGGTATCGTCAATCTGTCCGGGCACTGCCCAATCAAATTCATCTACATCCGTTACTACTCCTTTTAAAGTATCTGCTGCGAACCATTCATATCCTTGCTGGTCGGTTGTGGACCTGAATTGCAATGTTTGTCCGTTAATAATATAACTGACAATAGAGCCGTCTTTATTAACATCACGCTGGCGGTTCTCTATTAAAAAATATTCAGTCGAATTAATAGGTATTTTAAGAATAGTGGTATCCGACAAATTTCCGGCAAGTCGGGTAACGAGATTAATATTTTTTTCTGCAGATGGAATACTTACCGTTACCGGATCAAGCCATCCGAGATAAATTTTTTCCCAGGCAGACGGTTCTGGAGGGAAAGCTCCGCTGTAAGCAAAGATAGAAGCGCCGTCCATTAAACCGAATCTGCCAATTGCGCTTCTTCCGGTCTCCGTATTGAATAAATCGGGCAGTCCAAGATAACTGCCGATACTTGCTGCAATTAAACCATTAATGCTCATCTGAAATAAAACAGTAGTATTTAATTGTTTTACTTCTCTTGATTCAGTTGATGGGAGAATAACAGTATTTCTAATTTTGAAATTGCCGCTTATAGGGAACCCATCAAACTGCTCGCCGAAAATTGACCGGAGAGATCTAAGCCCCAAATAAACCGAAGGGAGATCACGTTCGGTACCCAAACTGCCGGGCAATTGAATATCTCTTCCAACGCCGGCATGAAAAACTACAAACAAATCGTACCTGCTAAAATCAAATGAGGGATTCTGCTGTGAAGCAAGCTGCCAGACTTCCTGAGCGAAAGTGCCAAGATTTGTTAACTGGTTAGGAGCAGTTGGAGGAGGAGAATATTCCCTCATTATTTTAGAAACAGTTATTACATTAGGCAGAATATTATAAGATATGTTCAGTTTACCGTTGGAAACTTTTCTGAAATAATTTTTTGCAAATTCCAGGTGATTGGAAAAATAATCAGCATTAAAAGGCGGCGGGTCAATAATTGTATTACCGTAATTTTTTGAATAGATAGAACCAAACTTGCCGTTGCCGTATGTATTAGCATCATCATCCTGTTGAAAGTCCACCATCACAGCAAGAATACGCACGGTATCCTGAGATGAAATTAATTTCGGATGCGATTGAGGGAAATAATTTAATTTGCCTGTAAAAGATTGGGCAGATAAACTGCCCAATCCTATCAAGAAAAAGAGAGAGATAATTTTCATATTCATTTATTTTTATATTCCGCGTGGAAAGCCTTTTTCAACTTTAGGTTTGCCGCCCCAGCCAATTAATAAAGTGAATCTAAGTGTGTTTGAGAGCGGATGATTTGCACCGTTTTTAAACACATCCGTAGTAATATAACTGAAATCGAATCCGTACAAATCGTACCTTATACCGGCACCGAGTGTAACGAATTTTCTATTGCCATAGGAAGGATCTTCATAAAAGAAGCCTGCTCTTATAGCAAACATAAAATCTTCCGGACGTCCGTACCAATACTCCAGCCCCATTGAAGTCTGCACCTGGCGCAGTTCCTGACTAATCGGTTCGTCAGCCCAGGAGGTAAATATTGCTTTATAAAATTCGTCTCTTCCGTTGACTGTATCCTGCTTACCAATAAGCAACTTAGAAAAATCTAATGTATATGTTAGCGAATTATAGTCATCTTCAAACGGTCTTACTGCAAAACCCAGTCTGAAGTTTGTAGGGATAGGATCTGCTTGTGCCTGATCGATGTAATATATTTTAGGACCGATATTACTGAGATTAACTCCAATACTGAGTTGGTTGCCGAAATCTCCTATAAGGGGAAGGTTAAGATGTTCGGGCCGCCACATTGCACCAATATCAAAACTAACCGAAGTTGCTACACCCTTGCCCTGTTCGGATTCAGTCGGTTTATCCGAAAGGCGGCTGTGAATAAGTCTAAAATTGAAGCCGAGACCCCAATCGGTGCTCAGTTTTGTAGCATATCCAACCGTTAGCGCTGCATCAAAAGAGCGGAATGTACCGAGTGGCTCAGGACTGTTTGAGCCTGTTCTAACAAACTCGCCAAAGTTCATATAAGTGACGCTTGCAGTAACACTTCCGCTTAAGTCATCAATGTATTGGCGGTATGTTGCATAATCGTAAAATAAGTCAAGGTTGAACTGCGGAAGCCAGTTACTGTGAGTGATGGAAACTTCGGAGCCGGATTGAAATGCTATACCGGCAGGGTTCCAAAAAATTGCAGCAGAATTATCAGCCAAACCGCCGCCGGATTCTCCGATGCCACCTGCCCTTGAGTCTGGAGCTAAGAGAAGAAAAGGTACTGCCGTTTCACCAACACCCTGACCGAAAATCCTTCCTACCTTTCCGTAAATCAATAATAATACGAATGCAATTACCAAAATGCGTTTCATTTATTTTTACCTCCTGAGAGTATTATCTTATTTAGTGTTTAATAATTTTATCTAATTACAGCCAATTTTCCAAGTACATTTTGGTGGTACTCACCATCCGAAGAGTCAACAACCAATTTATAAAGGTATGTTCCATTTGCTATTGAATTCCCATCGGCATCTCTGCCGTCCCAATCAATTTTTACAAACTTATCGGTTACGTAATCTTCTTCAATTTGTTTAATCATTCTTCCTGCAATTGTGTAAATCTTAATTCTTACATTTATCGGTTTTGTTAGATTATGCTGAAACGTAAAAGTTGTGTTGGTTGCAAAGGGGTTCGGGTAATTTACCACATCCTTTACAACAAGATCATTTCCATGCACCACAGTAAAATTTGCTTCCTTCATGGATAAATTATTAAACACGTCCCAGGCTTTAATTCTTATATTGTAGTCGCCCGGTTCAAAACCCGTAAATTTATACTGGATAACACCAGACTTGCCGTTTGAGTTAAGGTCCCCCACAAAAAAATTAGAAAAGTCTATCGGATTGTTCTCATCGTCGTTAAGTATTCCTTCGAGTTTATGACCGATTCCAGTTCCGGTTGTATTTAGTCCTGTCTGGTCTGAAAGCTTTACAAGCAATGTAAAATCCGGATTGACCATGTAAGATACGGAATTTGAAAAATTGTCAAAATAAATTTCTATATCCGGACCGTTGCCGTCGTTAGGTATATTTTGATTTGTTCCGCCAACAATTATTTTATTGGTTGATCCTACACCATCATTATTATCATTATAAATGTAGGTAATAATTTTTCCGTTTTTATTTTCATAAGAAATATCTTTTGGCACAACAAATCCGGTTTGAAACGTGCCGTCATTTATATTAACACGTCCTCTGTAAATTAACCCACCTTGCATCGTAACCGTATAATTCATTTCTTTTATATAAACCTGCCGGTCTGAATCATACACACTAATAATTGCATTGCCATTAAAATTATTATTTATTGAATTATCTTCGTTTCGTACCGCGCCTTTAATATTAACTTCGCCCAAGGCATTTATTTGAACATCATTGTTGAGAACCATGTGATTAACAGAATCAATGCTGGCAGGTATTCTCGGC
Source organism: Melioribacter roseus (assembly GCA_020722085.1). Classification (GTDB taxonomy): domain Bacteria; phylum Bacteroidota; class Ignavibacteria; order Ignavibacteriales; family Melioribacteraceae; genus Pyranulibacter. Next base: position 16,123 of record DYLN01000003.1, on the reverse strand, counting down.
TGGTCTAACCTTAAAGTCGGATCGCAAAACAAGTTGTATTTTTCATCGTTCTCAAAAGTCCTAAACTGCTTTGTTAAAAAGTACGCCATGCCAATTCTGACCGGCAAACCAAACCCATCTTGATATTTAAACAAATTAGTATAAAAAGAATCATTAATGGCTTCATTCAAATTGGAGTAGACTAGTCTTGCTGCTGTAAAAGCACCGATAGCACCGGAATTGCCTTTATTAACTAAAATCTCTGCTGAACTTTGATCGAAAGGGTCGTCGTATCTTCCGAAATCGCAGGTGGCTGCAGTTACAAAGAAATAGTTGTTGTTTTTTAGCTGTGGTATTGTAGTAGCTTTTTCAAACACAGATTCATGCGTCCATACATTGGGGCTACCATGACCAATAAAATTTAACAGCAACGTACCATTATTTACTGCATCAATAATTGCCTGATTTACTGCCGGTTTCCTTCTTCCCAAACCGGTATAAACTGTAGGATACATTGCAAGATAAATTTTATTTTGGTCAAAAAATTTAGGAACTTTATTCCGCGATAAAATCTCAGATTGAGCAGTGTGAAGGCTGCCATCATCATTTCCAGTTCCGGCAGGTCCATCGTCAGCTACTAATGTTACAGTGTTTCTCCACAAGCCTTTATCAGATTGAGTTTCGTAAGTAATAATTTTGTCAACTACGTTTTTTGCATCATCCGTATTTTGAATACACAATCTTCCTAATGCGAGGTCAGGTTTTATATCATTGCCTGATATTCTGGCATAAAAATCATCTGTCGGATAAGAGCTTATCTCATATAAAGATTCCTCGGTTTCATAGGCTGGGATAAAATTGTTCGATCTCTTGGTTACATTATAATAATCATAAGTACCGTCCCCAAACAGAAGTACATAGAAAGGTTTTGTCTGCCAATTATCGTAAGCAAATTTCAAAAAATCTCTGATTGCCGAAGGGTCCAAAGAACCGCCGGAAAATTGATTATAGATATCATCAATATAAAAAAGTGAAGTCGATAATTTCGACAGTGATTGATTTGCCTTATAATCTCTTAGTCTTTCCGCTTGATCTTTAAAAACTTTGTCCGTGATAATTATAAATTCAGTGCCTGTCAAATCAGCTTTTAGGTTAGTAATTTGAACATTAGCAATGTTTTCGGGGGTTTTGAAAGCAGAACTGCAAACTGCCAAAAATTTTCTTACTCTTCCTGCTTGTCCGGCTATTTGAAAATTACACTGTCCGCCGGTTATGTCGGCATTGGTTATTTGTTTTACGTTCGCATAATCCGTAATATCAAACACAAATATACTGCTGTTGGAAAAATTAGAAAGATTCATTTGAATATTGGCGGTTGTATCTTTCGAAAAAAACAAAAGTTCATCTCCTACAGCCTGCAAATATTTTGTGTATTTAATTTCATAATAATCTATGGCAACGCGGGCGTTTGCAGCGTTTGTCTCAATTGCAAATTTTAATGCACTTCTTTCGTCTGTTAAATTTCCTCTATAAACTGCGATTCCAGAAAGAGCGGTTCCTAAACTATAAGCAGACGTTGAACTGCCGGCTAAAGAAGTCCTTGAATAAATTTGGTTATTGGATTCACTCAAGAAAAAATTTATCGGAACAGGTCCAACATTTGCTATTCTAAATTGATAAGTAATTGGCATTCCCGGTACAATGCTGTTTAAAGTGACTAAGTATGTTCTGGACTTAGTGTTGTAGTCAAGCTCATCTCCAAAATACTCTCTGCCTGTACCACCGATATTGACGCTGTCTTTCTCATTTTGTCCAAACGCAAGTGTTGTCTGCTGCGAATAAAAATTCGATGCATTTAACGAGGGTTCGGGGACCATTCTTTTACCGTTGCTGCCCCCGGCTGTTATCCAGTAGTAATTTTTCTTAGAGAATGGATTTTTTATTCGGTTAATCTGTCTGGATGATTTATTGTATTCCCAAAATTCTGTCGGGCGTCCATAAAATAAGATGTAATCGTCTTGGTCGAATTTGCTGTCGTCTTCACCAGAAACATAAACAGCTATTTCGTTTAATTCTTCAGGTCTTGGTGCCGCAGGATTTTCCGGCAGTTGATAACCGCCATTGTTATAAATCTTTATCGTTCGCGGGTCGACAGTATTTGGATCAATCCCCATTGATTGGAGCATTGTTCTGTCAATTCTATAAATTCCTTCGGCTGGTACTTCGAATCTGTACCAATTGTTTTGATTGAAAAAAGGATCATCTGAAGCTTTCTGTAATTTTTTGGGTGTTACACCCCAATTTTTTGCAACGTTCCAGTTTAACACTATGCCAGAAAGATTATTATCTTTTATTTGAGAAACCTGTGAAGGTATGCTGCCAAAATTAATTGTAAAAATAACCCTTGAATAAATTTTAATTTGATTAGCCCCAGCATCAAATTGAATCGGGAAAATTTTTATTGATTGAACGGGCAGTTCGCGCACAAGTCCATAATCTCCAAAACCAACAAGTTCACCATATCTTGTCCTCAAGTATTCTTCGGTCAATGACAGATTAAGCGTACCTCTGTCAACTAAAGCAGGCATTACCCTGCCCTGCATCGTAGTAAATTCAGAAGAATTAACACTGATTGTGTTTCCCATCTCGTTAGGAACACCCACATTTATTTCTCTAAATGGAAGCAGCGGACTGCCAACATCTATTCTTGGATTTAATGCACCATTGGCAAGATTAAAATTGTAAAAGGTTTGTCCTGAAATTGTAACTACAGCAGTATCTAAAATCTGAGGGGTATATAAGATTGTCAACGACTGCGGTGTTGATGAAAGAATTTTTAAATCCTGCGCATCTAAAGCAAGATTTAAAATAAAAAAGAGAAACATTATAGAAGGTTTGGCTTTCATTTAGATATACAAATTATTTAAGAAATTTAATTTGCTGCCGCAAATAATAATTTAATTTTCTAATGTAGCCAAATACTCTATAAAATTTCTCCAATTGTATATGTTAATTTAGAGAAGTAAAGGTACTAAAGTCAAGCGATTTTATTGATTTTAATCATACTCGAAGTTTGGGGCATATTTTTCTTTCACTCACAAACCAAGTAATCCTTTATTCTTTTTCATCGCATCGATGCAAAAATTAATATGGTCATCCAGCGGAATTCCTAATTCTTCCGCTCCCTTTTGAATATCTTCCCTGCTGACGGCACGCGCAAAAGCTTTATCCTTCATTTTTTTCTTTACTGATCTTACCTCAACTTCATCTATAGATCGGCTGGGACGAACATAAGTCACCGCAGTAATAAATCCGGCGAGTTCGTCGCAGGCGAAAAGAACTTTCTGCAGTTTAGTTTCTCTTAATATACCCGTATAATCGGCATGCGACATTATACTGTTTCTGAAATCCTCAGAGAACCCTTTCTTTTTTAAAATTTCATTTCCTTTATATGGATGCTCCTCCGCTGTTGGATACATTTCATAGTCAAAATCGTGCAGTAGGGCAACATTGCCCCAGTATTCCGCATCTTCATTAAATTTTTCCGCATAAGCTTTAACGCAGGCTTCAACAGCAAATGCATGTTTCAACAGGCTATCGCTCTTTGTATATTCTCTTAAAATACTCAAGCAGTAATCTCTATTTCTTTCCGGATTTTGTTCCATATCAGTTTCCTTTCTTTTGAGAAGACGGGTTAAACGATGGGCACAATTGACCAATTACACATTCATAACATTTTGGTCTTCTTGCAATGCAAACTTTCCTGCCGTGAGATGCGAGCCAGTGCGCTGTATTTATCCAGCGGGATTCCGGTAAAAGTTCTTTGAGTCTAAATTCAATTTTAATAGGATCGGACGATTTTAAAAATCCAAGTAAATTTGAAAGCCTTTTTACATGAGTATCAACGGCAATTGATGGAATGCCGAAAGCATTACCGGCAACAACAGAAGCAGTTTTTCTTCCGACGCCGGGCAGATTTGTAAGTGCTTCAAAATCAGCGGGGACTTTACCGTTATATTTTGCAACCAATTCCTCACAGCAATTTTTTATTGATTTTGCTTTCTGTCTGTAAAAACCGGTTGAGAAAATATCCTTTTCTAATTCTTCATCCGATACCTTTAAATAATCGGCAGGCTTTTTATACTTTTTAAAAAGATCTTTAGTAACAATATTCACTCTTGCATCGGTGCATTGTGCGGATAAAATAGTAGCTATCAGCAGTTCGAAAGCATTAGTATATTCCAGAGCCGGTTTCACATCAGGGTATTCTCTATCAAGCAGATCAAAAATTTTTTTTGCTCTCGTTTTTTCGGATTGTTTATTCATCTCGACTTTATAAACTCATTAGTAGCGCATACGGGATTCGAACCCGTGATCTCCGCCTTGAGAGGGCGGCGTCCTAAACCGCTAGACGAATGCGCCGTGATTATTATTTCAACACAAAATTAATCTTAATCCAACTACATTTTCAAATTAAAGTTCACATTTGTAAGGGAACAAAACAAAATTTGATCCGTCAAAAAGAATATCAAAAGCAGAAAATATAGCGCCAAGACTCACCAATCTTATGCGGTTATAAAGCTTCGGAGGTGAAAGTTTTATAACCGCCCCTTCTTTTTAAACCAAAAAATTTATACTGCACGTTTCAACGAAGAAAAAGAAAATTATATTGATCAAAAATTTTTTTAATAAACTTCTCATCTGGAATCATTAATTCATACTTCGATGAAGAAAAAGAGCTGCCGGAATATTTGAATAGATATTCAGAATAAAAATCGCTTCTGGAAATTATAACACAATTTTTTAACACATCCTGTAATCCTCTCTTTTCGGTTATGTCAAGATTTTCATACAAAACATATTTACCCATACTTAGCTGGTTCATAGTAATTAATTTTAATTTAGGAAATTCATACTGCAATCCTCGTGCAAAGTATGATGAAGTCGGATCCAGAAAAAAGTAAGATATATCTCCTCTTCCTTTCGAACCGCTATATTGGTTAATAAGAAAAGAAATTTCTTCCATCGATACATCATTATATTCAATTCTTGATTTTGCCATTAAATATGAAGAGGTGGTACGCTCATACCATACTTCGTAATTTTTAATTGTTCTTATCATAGGATTTAACATGCTTTCAATTGAAGGCGTGTTGTATGGGAAGTAAAAAAATATCAGCACGTTAATAAAAACAGAAATGATTAACGGCGCAGGTGATATTAATCCATCTTTAAGGAATATCCCTAAGATAATGTAAAACGGTACAATTATTAATAGGAAATACCCCTTTGAGTACACAATGAAAATAAAAAACAGAAGCGGCGGAATTAACCAAATCAAAATTAATTTGAGCATTTTATAGTCGATCTGTAAATGGATTCTCTTTAAACTTTTCCACTGAAATAATATTTCTACTGCTGCGGCTGCATAGGGAACAATTACAAAAACAAGATAAGACGACATCTGATAGAAATTTTGAAATATTGAAATCCGTGGCAAGGGACTGTTGGCAGAATAGAGTTTTAAATAATTTTCAATGCCGTCTGCCGAATTTACCATAGGGATTAACCATGTTAATCCAGCTGCTGCAGCAATAATATGAGAAATCAATAAACGGGAAAATTTAAAATTTTTATAAAGTTTCTCCCAGAAAAAAAACAAATAAAATATCACAGCTAAAAAGAATCCTGTTGACTGTCTTATTCCTGCACCTAATGCAATAAGCAGCGGAATAAATAAAACATACTTTTTATCGAGCATTAAATAGACTATAAACACGGAAAAGAACCAGTCAAAAGTATATGAATCCGTTACCGAACCGTAATACCAGACCATAGGATTGGTAATAACAAGAAAAGAAATTATAACGGACGTAATTTTATTCAGCCATTTTCTTAACAATAAATAAGTAAAGAACGCTCCTAACGAAGAATAGAAAACGGAGAGCAGCAGCATAACAGTATGCACATTACCGAAAATCTTTCTAAGAAAGGCAATAATTTCTACGTGCAAAAAATATCCCGGAAGATGAGGGCGTGTAAATTCAAGTGAATATGAAACTGAGCCGAGAGCAAAGCCAACGGTATCAGCATCTACAAAATAATGTTCGGTGTAAATTAACCTGGTAAGAAGAGTGATTAAAGCTAAAACAAAAGCAGTCAATATTTCCGAGTCTGGTTTAGCTATCTTAAATTTTAGCGATGCCATTATTTGTTTTATCAACCAATTGAAGAAGTTAATTTATTCAAGCCAGCGATAATATCTCCATTAAAATTAATTTTAAGAACGTTTCTTTCATTATCTAACAAAGCCTGCCTGTCTCCAAGCGACTGAGCCGAAATCAAAATTCCAAATGTAAATGAAGTTTTATCGTAACCGGTTTTTTCGGGTACAGCAGCGTCACGGTTAATCGAATCCGTAAATTGAATAAATAAACCTTTCCCGGCGTCCCCTTTGTGCAATTGACCGGTAGAATGTAGAAAGCGCGGACCGTAACCTACAGTCACGGCGGATTTGAATTTCTTCTGAAGCTTTGTCCTAAGATTTTGCAGTGCTGTATTCAATTCTTCTGTTTGATTCAAATATGCATGAATTGCAATATAACTTCTCGGCGAACCGGCATTTCCCCCTTCGTTAAATTTTTTGAAAAAATCATTCACTGCATGCTTTAAGGAAGGATATTCTTTGTCAGCAAAAACCTCTATGCCTTTTTCTTTCGTGGAAAGTTTTAGCTGCGGGAGCTCGCCGTTTTCTTCGTATTGTTTCATCATTTGACGGGCAGAAACTTTTGCAGCTTCTACATTCGGCTGATTAAAAGGATGAACACCGATTACCCATCCCATTATTGCCGTTGCCGCTTCCCACATAAAAAATTGTTCACCCAAGTCATAAATATTATTCAATTCAATTTTTATTACAGGGTTCCCATTTTCTTCAAGCAGTTTCAGTCCTCTTTCTTTTGAATTGTCTTTCTTCTCCGAAGAAGTCCTTTCGGACAATTTTATCTGAACAAACACTCTATCGTTCGCGTAATCGGAAGGAGCAAGAACGGTTTCACATTCAACAGGTAAAATTCCTTTGCCGGATTTCCCCATGCTTTCGGCAATCAACTGTTCAATCCACGATCCGAATGACTCTACTTCTTTCGAAAGAATAAATGTCAGTTTATCCCTTCCATGCAAAGCCAGTTCTCCAACAGCAGAGCCCAACACTGCAGCATTATTAAGGTATACATTTTTATCATCGGAAAAATTGTTCACTCCGTTCAAGGCGGTATTTAAAAGTTTTCGGAGATCAACACCGGTTAACACTGCAGGTACGATCCCAAACAGCGAAAGTGCCGAATATCTGCCGCCGATGTTGGGATCGTTCAAGAATATTTTTCTGAAATTTAACTGCTTTGCAGTTTCTTCCAGACCGCTGCCGGGGTCGGTGATAGCAATAAAATGTTTTGCAGCCGCCGAGGTTCCCAATTTTTTGGCAGCGGCTGTAAAAAAGTATTTCATAAAAGAAATAGTTTCAATTGTTCCGCCGGATTTAGTCGACACAATGTAAAGTGTTTTCCCCGGATCTAATTCTTTTTCAAATCTAAGAACTGCTTCAGGATGAGTTGAGTCCAAAACAAATAATTGAAGATATCCTTTCTTTGTTCCAAACGATTTGCTGAATACTTCCGGTGCAAGACTCGAGCCGCCCATTCCCATTAATAAAGCGTGGGTAAAACCATTGTTTATTATTTCTGTTGCAAAGTTATTTAGTGAATGGACTTCGGACATACTTTTTTCGGGCGAATCGAGCCAGCCTAGTCTGTCAGAAATTTCTTCCGGTTTATTGCTCCAAATCGTGTAATCATTCGTTAAAATTCTTTTAATAATATCTTCCGACTTTAATAAATCGATTCTGCTTGCTACATTTTCGTAATAACCGTGCAGTTCAATTTTCATTATATCGGTTTCAATACTTGTTTTTGCGGGCATAAATTTCCCTTTTTTTATTTATAAATACTTTGCGGCTTCTCTGTCAAGATACCAGTAAAGTTTGCCGGATTCATTCTTAATAAACTTCACAGGGATACTTGCATTATTTTTTCTCTCGTTAAAAACTTCTTTAAGCTTTTTAGCTTTTGTTTCTCCTGTGGCAGCAATAAAAATAAATCGTGCGCTGTTTAACACTTTACCAGTTAATGTAATTCGCTTTTGTTTTGTTACTGGATGTTCAGAAACTTCACATAATTTATCTGAATTTATCAGTTCAATATTCTGAGGAAAAATTGATGCTGTGTGCCCGTCTTCTCCCACACCGAGTATTATTAAATCAAATATAGGTTTGCCGTTATCGTTTGGTAATATTTTTTGAATGGCAGAAGAATATTTTTCCGATTCAATCTGAGGATTTCCCTCGCCATGAACCCTAAAAATATTTTTTTTACTAACGGGGACCTTATCAAGCAGTTCTATTTTAGCCATTCCGTAGTTGCTTTCTTTATCTTCAGGCGGAACGCACCGCTCGTCAGACCAAAAAAAATTTATTTTACTCCATTCAATTTTATTTCTGTAATTTTCAGCTAACTCCCGAAAAAACAATTTGGGTGTATTCCCTCCTGAAAGTGCTACGTTAAAATTCCCTTTATATGAGATAAATTTTTGTGAAAGGGACTGAAAATCTTTTGCAAGCTGTTCAGCCAATAACTTCGCATTTTTGAAAATCTTTATTTCGTAATTCATTTTTCACAACTCACAGTAATTTCCGTCATTAGTAAGATTTTTACATGGGTAGTGCCATTTCATATTTTGTTCGATCAAACTATCTGCGGTTTCCGGACCCCACGTGCCCGCCGGATAACCATAAATCGGAATTTTAGAATCATCTGCCCAGGCAATCTGGATCGGTCTCAAAAATTTCCAAAGAGTTTCAACAGCATCGCCGCGTGTAAAAAGGGTTGAATCGCCCATCATGCAATCATACAGAAGCCGCTCGTAAGCCGAAGGTAAAGATACGTTTGCCAAATCAGCATAGTGAAAATCCATGTTAACTGTCTGAACGTTAAATCCTTGTCCCGGTACTTTCATCCCGAATTTCAGCAGTATCCCTTCGTCGGGTTGAATTCTAATAATAAGCTGGTTGCAGGTATCCGATTGTCCGCTTATACTAAATAAATAATGCGGCGTAGGCTTAAAATGAATTACAATTTCCGTGACATGCGTAGGCAGTCTTTTTCCTGTTCGAATATAAAACGGGACTCCGCCCCAGCGCCAGTTATCAATGTAAAATTTCAGAGCAACATAAGTCTCGGTTCTGCTCTCAAAATTAACTCCTTTTTCTTCCCTGTAACCCTTGACCAATTCTCCTTTTATCTTCGATGCAATATATTGTCCTCTAATTGAATATTTGTTTACCTCTTCAGGTTTGATGGGTCGCAGTGAACGGAAAACCTTTAATGCTTCATTTCTTAACGACTCGGAATCGAGAGATGCCGGAGGTTCCATTGCAACCAAACCGACTAACTGTAAAAGGTGATTCTGCAGCATATCTCTAAGAGCGCCCGACTCGTCATAATATCCGCCGCGGTTTTCAACGCCAATCTCTTCCGCTGCTGTTATTTCAACGTGATGTATGTAATTGCGGTTCCACAGCGGTTCAAAAATGCCGTTTGAAAATCTTGTTACCAAAACATTTTGTACTGTCTCTTTGCCAAGATAATGGTCGATTCTGTATAATTGATCTTCCTCATAATCTTGTGATAAAGTTTTATTTAATTGCTTTGCCGATTCTAAATCATATCCGAAAGGTTTTTCGATTATAATTCTCTTAAATCCATCTGACTGCGAGTTAAGCCCTAAATCAGCAAGATATTTTGGAATTATGCCGTAAAATTTGGGGGGTGTTGACAAATAGAAAATGTAGTTTGCTCCGATTGACATTTCATTTTTTAATTCATTTAATCTTTCTTTCACTTTAGAATATTCGCTTTCAGCGGCAGTATCAATTTTTATATAATGAAGCAGCTTCAGAAATTCTCCAATTTTTTCTCCGTCGCCTTGCTTTTCAACTGCATTCTTTAATTTAGCACGGAAAGCTTCATCTGTAAAATTAGTCCGACTTACACCAACAACTGCAAATTTATCCGGCAGCAAGTTTCTTTTAAACAACTCATAGACGGCAGGGACCAGTTTCCTTTCGGTGAGATCACCCGAAGCACCAAAAATCACCAAGATTAAATCTTGAGGTTTATTCATAATGTAATAGAATTCCAATCAATTAAAAATCTTTAGCAGCTTTGCAAAATTGATCAACTAAATTCCGAAAAAGATATTTACTCTTATTACTAATTTATAAAAGATGGGAGGAAGATGGAAATTGAAATCTGTTAGATGGAAGACGTATGATAGTTGATATTTGATGGATGAGCTAACAGACTATTACCTTACAATAAATGACCTAATGACGTGAAGCAAATGACTATAACTGATTATCATTGATACAAAAGCACAAAGATCAAAGGACAATGTTCAGTTGACGGAGGTCTATTTGTACTAATTCTACCATCGATAAATCCATGCATCTTTTCTCATGCATCGATGCAGTCATGCACACAATTATGTATCTGCGTCTTTAGAACCCCGGAGCAATATTAAACTGCCATACCCAGCTTTTATCTATTCTATCAAGCGGTTTAACATAGTCAACTTCACCTATAGCATAGCCGAGCAGGTTAACACGTAATGTTAACCCAACACTTCTCACAGGTTTTCTTCCCGGACCGGATAAAGCAAGCTTCATCCCGTTGTCCCATGCTAAACCGGCGTCATAGAATCCTCCAAATTCAATCGGGAAAAATCCATAATAACCTTCTCCAACTCCAAATAAGCCGAGAAGCGGGAAACGCAGTTCAAAATTTGCAACCAGAATTTTGCTTCCCTGAAGTCTATCGAGAAGCGGATCGGGCGAATATAATTCTGCAGCATATTCGGAATTGCTGAAAGAATTGTAATCATAGCCGCGTACCAATCCGGGATACCCCAAATAATAAGGAAGCAGCCGGTAATTGCTTGCATCAGAACCGTATCTGCCTGCATGTAAAATTCTAAATGCTAATGTGAAAGGGCGAACCGGCATAAAATATTGTCTGTAATCCAGCAGCAGATTGGTAAAAGATAAAGTGCCGAAAGAAGGTGTGATTTCGACTCTCCATCTTGAGCCAAGTATTGGACTTGTAGCGCCGAACATGCTGTTATCATAAACCAAAGCCGCATCAATTTGTCCTAAGTTAATGTCAGACTCATTTGGAAGATCATGCATATCATCGCGTAAAATGTTTCCCGTGTTCAACGATATTGCTATTGTTCTCACTTTATTGGTAAAACTAACATTTGTAAAACCGGCTCCAAACTCCGCACGGAATGTTTCGCTGAAAGGATACATCACCATTCCGTTGACCGATCTATTAGTCTGTTTAAAGGTGTAGTCTTGTTCAACATACGCAAGCTGGTTATTCACCGTATCGTAGCCAGCAATATAGCCGCTGTTAAAGTATGGAATTTGCTGAATGGCTGCTCCCCAATTTATTCTATGTGCCGTATTAACATAACTCAGCAGACCGCCTATATTAGTAAACCCGCCTCCTACCTGAAGCTGAAATGCAGTTGCTAAATTACGGTTGCCCAAAATATCACTCCAGTACAAAGCTATACCGCCGCCAACGTAAGTTCCGAATCTATCTATTCCGACACCGGCGGAAGGCTGTGCAAATCCAACAAGATGAAAAGAAGCATCGTAGTCAGTATATTTATACGAAGAAGTATCACTCTCGCTGATGTTAATATTTTTCAGACCATCAACCAGAACATTACTTTCTCTGTCCACTGGCGGGAGTGTCTGCACAAAAGCCGAATTATAATTTTCTTTCATCGGAATATTTTTAAACATTTTATCCGGATCGATCGAATAAATTTTATATTTACCTTTTTCGTACACACTGTAAACTAATTTATCTGCTTTAGATGCGGTTGATATTGCAGGACTCAAACTTGTAATTCCGCTAACACCAGTAAACAAGGATGTAATTTTTTCTACATTTTTTTTACCGAGGTCATAACGATAGATATTCGAAATACCGTCGGCATCTGAGACAAAGAAAATATGCTTGCTGTCCGATGACCATTGCGGATTTATATTTTTCCCTTTGTTAAACGTACTTAATTCGGAGATTTTACCTGTCTTAGTGTTATAAAGTGCGAGTTCATAATTGCCGTAAGTAATATTTTGTAAATTCGTTGAAAATCTGTCGGTAGAAAAAACTATTTTGCTGCCGTCAGGCGACCATGCCGGCTGCAAATCGGCATAGGGATCATCAGTAATTCTTTTTATCCTACCGTCTGTTAAGTTATAAATAAATAAATCGGTAAATCCTCCGCTCAAAGCCGAGAATACAATTTCGTTTCCATCGGGTGACCATGAAGGAGAAAATATTTCTCCAAGCTCTTTGAATTTTATTTCTTTTTCGACTTCACCTGTTTTCACATTTAAGATAGATAAAACCGGTCTGCTGTCAACCACCGAACTGAACACAAATTTTTCTCCCAATGGATCCCAGGCACCGGCTGAATTTATGAATTCAAGATTTTCAAGATGAGTATTCAACACTGTTCTTAAGACTGTCTTCTTTATTTCTCCTGTCTGTGCATCTGCAAGAAAAAGATCTATTGAGAAAAGATCCCTTGAGGAAAAAAATAAAACATATTTACCATCCGGACTAATAACTGGAGAGATGTTTAAGTCTTCCCCGTAATTTTTTCCACTGATTAATTCCGGTCCGTAAGCCGAAGCGGAGTCGGTCATTTTTTTCAACGAGCTAAAATTATCCCGCATTGCCTGCTGCCATTGTTTTGAAAGAGTATCGACTTTTGTAGAAAGCACTGTATCAATTGCCAAATTAAGATCTCCTTTTCTAACCGCTACTTTCAGGATATCAACAAGTTTATCATCGCCGTACTTTCCGCCGATATAAGAGAGCAGCGCTTCGCCGTAGCGGTAAGGGAAAAATTTAGGATTTGATAAATCATCAATTGTCGGAATAGTATCCTGAACCGCATCTCTCATCCACATTGCAGTAAAAGGGTCCACCGGTCCAATGGAAAAATATTCAGCCATACCTTCAATAAACCAGAGCGGCAAACGATTGATATTATTTAATCCGGTGCGTGCACTGCTGTCGGCTTTAGCAGCAATGTCGAATTGAAAAGCGTGTACAAGTTCGTGTCCCAACACATGGTCGGTTTCCTTTAACGGACCTGCAAAAGGCATTACAATTCTTCTTAACGTCGGTTCGGTAACGCCGCCGGTGCCCATTCCAATACTTTCGCCTCCCAAAACGTTGGTAACACTGAACATCGGGAAGCTCGAATACAAAATCAGCGGCTGTCTTCCTTTTAACGTATCACCGGTCAATTTCGAATGACGTTCATACCATCTTTCAGCCATCCGTGCCGCATATACGGCTGCTTCTTTTTCTTCATCATAATAATAAATATCGAAGTGTTTTGTTTTTATGATTTTGAAATCTGGTGTTTCGTAGTTGACTTTATTACGCCCAAAATATTGAGGAAAAGATTCGATGGGAACGAAAAGGACAGATACAAAAATCGATACTGCAAAAAAATATTTTTTCATGGGTTATTTCTTCGTTGTTAATAAATTTGGTTCTCGTCATGAATTAGACATCATAAAATAAGCAATTAGATTAATTATCTTCAGCTAATTCAACATGGAAATTATTACAATAATAAAGGACATTTGTTCCTTCTGCAAATGGCTCAATTATGATAGGTGAGTCGATTTTTAGAAAGTTGAGGGTTGTGAGTAGAAAGTAATGAGTTGAAAATTGAGAGTTGTACCCGCTTCGACTGCGAAGCGAGGCAAGCAATGTTCAACTGCCAGGATGATTGAAAGTTGAGAGTGGAAAGTTTAGTCGCCTGACTCTGCGAGCAAAGTTACTTTTAACAAGAATGGATGTGCTATGCGATTACTCAATACCATACACCCCTTTCATCGAACTAAAAATAGTTTCCAGATCGGAGTGTTTCGCTTCCCATCCCAATAACTTATTAGCCAATTTACAGCCTGCAACAAGTTCTTTGGGGTCACCTTTTCTTCTTGCAGCTATTGTGTAATTTATCTTTTTGTTCGTTACTTTTTCAGCGGCTCGGATAACTTCAAGTACAGAACTGCCGTAACCTGTACCAAGATTAACAACAAGATTCTCATCCTTTTCAATCAAATAATTCATTGCAAGAATGTGCGCCGATGCAAGGTCATTTACATGGATGTAGTCCCGTATGCATGTACCGTCAGAAGTGTCGTAATCATTTCCGTATACCTCCATTTGCTTTCTGATGCCCGCAGCAGTTTCCATTACTATGGGAGAAAGATTAGCTACATTTTTTTCTTTCCCTTTTATTCTTCCCTTAACATCGTAACCAGTTGCATTGAAATATCTGAGTGCAGCATATTTAATTCCTTTTAATCTACTGAACCATTCAAGGTTTTGCTCGATGGAAAGTTTTGTGTAACCGTAATAGTTGGTTGGATTTTTCGGGTGGTTTTCGTCTATGGGCAGATATTCCGGTTCACCGTAAACAGCCGCCGAAGAGGAAAAGACAAAATATTTTATTTTATGAACCAGCATCCTGTTGAGCAGATTTAATGTGCCGCAAATATTATTTTCGGCATATTTAGCTGGCTCATCCATTGACTCACCAGCAGCTTTTAATGCAGCAAAATGGAATACCACATCAATATTATCTGAAAAAACTTTTTCTATATCGGACGTATTACGCACATCACCTTTGACCACTCTTGAGGCGGGATGAATGTTTTCTTCCAATCCTGTTGAGAAATTATCAAATACCGTTACATTGAAACCTGCATCAATCAGATCGTGAACAATGTGACTGCCGATATAACCGGCTCCCCCGGTTACCAAAATATTTTTCATTTGTGCCATAGAATACTTAAATAAAAAAGGAATTATTTACAGCAGCAAGTTAATAATTAACCGCATTTGTAGGATAAATTTTTTTCAAAAAAATATAAGCGAAATGTTCAATAATCAACAAGCAATTTTCAATGTTCAATTGCACTGAAAAACATGAGCACTGAAAGTTGAGCCCGCTCCGACTGCGAAGCGAGGCAAGCATTGAATCTTGAGAATTATATTAATCAATTTGCTAGCAGCTATGACACAGAGTGTGTAACTGTAAAAGGATTATAAATGCTTGTCATTTTCATATGGAGTCTATACACAAAAAATGCTTAAGTCATCTGGTTAACTACTGGGGCTAAAATGAATGTGGATGTACTTAATTTATCCGGAGCAATTGGCGCCAAAGTAAAATATTACGAGCATGAAAACGTTGGTAAAGTTCCATTACAGCCGACCGGACATTTTACAAATTATTCTTTATTTCTCTTTGAAGAATGGCAAAGGAATAAACTTATTCTAAACTTTGGCGTTCGGCTGGATTAGAGATCAATTATTTTATGGAACAACAACAAATCCACTTTTAACAAGAGACAACAGCCGCAATTATTTTAACGTTTCCGGTTCTTTTGAAGCAGCTTATATATTGACAGAGCAATTAACAGCAACTGGAAATATTGGTTGCGGATTTAGAACGCCGAGTTTTTTTAACCTATATGTTTACGGTGAACATGGCGGCGTTTTTGCTTTTCAAATAGGGAATTCAAATTTGAAGAACGAAACGTCACTCGATTTGAGTACGTCTTTTCGTTTTAAAAATGAAACTGTTAATGCGAATACTGCTCTATTTAATAACATAACCAATAATTATATTTTCCTTTACAACGCACCGAATCATCCTCTTGCAACGGCAAATGCTGTCTTCGTTTTTGCACACGATCAAGCAGATGCATTAATAACCGGGTTGGAATTATCTATAGATAAATTCAAAATTTGTATCAAGTAAAAACGCTGCGGGAATTTATGAGCCTTTCGGACAATCCGATGACAGGATTTGTCCGGATGTACCTTTCGGTGTTTGCTCAACTGAAAAGTATAATCTGGTTGATTTAGGATTCGGATTTAATTTATGTCTATACGATCAACCGATAAGTTTTGATTTTGCT
>DYLN01000067.1 GCA_020722085.1 Melioribacter roseus | reverse complement strand
GTTATGTAATTCATTTCGTTTCACAAAAAATTGAAATGAATAATGAAATCATTGCTTAAGATATTCTCCATCAATGTTTTACTCTGTATTCATGCAGCCGCACAGTAGAAAATGAATTTATGGGCTATGGAACTTATCAACTTGCAGGAGATCCGGTAACTGGTACAGGCATGGTTGATGGGATAAACGATCCAGCAGCAGATAGAGGAATGTGGTTGACGACAGAACCCTTCAATTTAAAATTAGGTGATACTGCAGAAGTTGTTATTGCCTTAGTAGGAGGAATAGGATCAAACAATTTAAATAGTATTACTAAACTCAGGTACAATACTAAAAATGCAACTCTGTTTTTTTATGATTTTGTTAACGAAATGACCTCCGGCAAATTAACCATTCCTTATCAACCGCGTCCCACGAACAGCACACTTTATGAAAATTACGTGCTGTACCAAAACTATCCCAATCTCGACAGAGTCTGACGACCTTTTAACTCTACTACAAGCATAAGATACGAATTGCCTGCTCCCGCTCACGTAACCCTTATTGTTTATGATATTCTTGGAAAGGAAGTCCAAAAGCTTGTTGATGAAGATAAATCTCCCGGTTCTTATTCGGTCAATTTCAATGCTGACAACTTACCGAGCGGCGTTTATTTTTATAAAATTTCTTTTCTCAATCAGGACAACAAGCTTGTATTCGATAAGTTGTATAAAGCGAACAAATTAATTTTGCTAAAGTAACTGACGTTACTGCTTACCATCAGTACTAAACAAAATTTTTCCGCCTACTATCGTATATATTACTTTTGTATTCCGTATTTCATCTTCGGGGCAGTTCAACAAATCGTTCGAAAGAACAACTATATCTGCAAGCTTGCCAGGCGTTAACGAGCCTTTAATATTTTCTTCGAAGGAAGCATAAGCGCCGTTTATCGTATATGATTTTAAAGCTTCAATTCGAGTCATTTTTTCTTCCGGGAAAAATGCCGTGCTTCCGGAAGTTTTTCGTGTAACGGCAGAATAAAAATTAGGAATTGGATTAACGTCTTCTACAGGCGCATCTGTACCGTTGCAAATTAAAGCCCCGCTGTCTAATAATTTTCTCCAAACATAAGCTTCGGCTTTCGCACGTTCTTCCCCCATTCTTTCAATAACAAAGACTGCATCGGAAGTGCAGTGACACGTTTGCATTGAAGCAATTACACCGAGTTTTGCGAATCTTGGAATATCTTCTAGCGTTATGTTTTGTGCATGCTCAATTCTCCATCGTAAATCTTTTTTATCTGGATGTTCATTAAAAATATTTTCATAAAGATTCAGTACTTCGCGGTTGCCTCTATCGCCAATTGCATGAATACAGACCTGAAAACCGTTATTATCGGCAAGCTCGGCAGCTTCTTTCAATTTATTCAGAGGAGTAACATTTGAGCCATAGTAATCCGGTAAATCCGAATAAGGTTCAAGCATCCACGCACCGCGTGAACCAAGTGCACCGTCAACATACAGTTTAATTGATCTGACAGTTAAATGGTTATCCGCTTCGCCGATAATTTTATAATCTTTCAATTTCGCTTTTAAATTCTTCGGCGAATCGTTTATCATTACGTACAGGCGCACGGGAATTTTGTTGGAATCGGATAGTTCTCTCATTAAATCAATTATTTCAAACGGTTCTCCGGCATCCGTGAAAGATGTTATTCCTTTCGACAAACATTCTTGAGACGCAAGCTCAATTTGTTTTACATACTCAGAGCGAAGTTTTTCCGCCGATAGTTTTTTTCTGTATTCCATGTAAACATTGTAAATAAGATCTTCTGCGTTTTCTTCAAAAACTCCTATTGCATTATCTAGGCTATCGCGTACTATCCTTCCGCCATCGGGATTTGGTGTTGAGTTGTTTATTCCGGCAAGCTCCATTGCTTTTGCATTTGCAAAAAGTGCATGACCGCTTGCATGTTCTAAGATAACCGGGTTATTCGGAACAGCTCTGCTCAATTCGTTATGAACGGGATATCCTTCGACATTTGGTTCGGGCTTCGGATCAAATTTTTCCTGATGCCATCCTCTGCCCAATATCCATAAGCCCGGAAGTGAATTCTCGGCAGCCTTTGCAACTTCCTCAATTACTTCGTCCCAATTTTTTGCATGTGTTAAATCGAGATTCATTTTAGATTCACCGAGACCCATAAAATGCGCATGACTCTCGATGAAACCCGGCATTGCAAATTTTCCGTCGAGGTCAATAACCTTCGTTGAATCATCAATGTATTTCTCGATGTCGTCCGTTGAACCGACTGCCAAAATTTTATCTCCCTTTACTGCAATAGCTTCCCCTTCCGGATTATTATTGTCCATAGTTACAATTTTTCCATTCAATAAAACTAAATCAGCTTTGTCCATTGTTTTTTCCCCGCAGGCTGTTAGTAACATTAACATTGTTATGCTGCATATTATTTTTTTCATATTGACTCTACTCTCCTAAGCAATAATTGACAACTAATGAGAATAACTGACGGGCTTCGCTCTGGTTTCACCCGGCAGATAAACGACTTTTATTATTCCCCTTTAAATTCCGGTGTTCTTTTTTCAAGAAATGCTTTAACTCCTTCTTTATAATCGTTGGTTTTGCTTGCTTCTATTTGAAGTTTTTCTTCCAGTTTCAACTGCTCTTCAAAATTGTTTGTAAGCGACTGATTCAAAGCCCGCTTGATTAACCCAAGTGCTTTTGTGGGCATTTGAGAAAGTTTTTTTGCAATTGAAAAAGCCTCATCAAATAATTTATTGTCGGGGAAGACTTTATAAACCAATCCAAAGTTCAATGCTTCTTCGGCAGTAATTTTATCTGCCAACATAGCCATAGCCGAAGCCCGCTGAAATCCCGCAAGTCTCGGCAGAAAGAAAGTACCGCCGCTGTCGGGAATCAACCCGATTTTTGAAAACGCTTGAATAAAAACAGCTTTTTCGGATGCAAGTATAATATCACATGCAATGGCAATATTTGCGCCGGCGCCTGCAGCTATCCCGTTTACAGCGCAGACTATCGGCTTTTCAATTTCACGAATCAGCTTAATTATCGGATTATAGCTTTCACGAATGATTTCACCAATATCTGCTAAAGGACTATCGGGCGGAGCCGCTTCGGCTAAATCTTGTCCGGCACTAAAAGCTCTGCCTTCGCCGGTTATAAGAACCGCACGCATCTCTTTACTGCCTTTAGCTTCTATTAACGCATCTTGAATCTCCTTTGCCATGTGTCGATTAATGCTGTTAAGCACATCAGGACGTTTAAATTTAATTAACAACACGTTTTCCTTTATTTCTACTGATATTAATTTATAGCTCATACATCCACTCTTTCTTTGATATTATAATGATAAAATAAATTAAGAAAAAATATTTAGTAGAAAAACTATACAATCCAATTTCCGTATAATTCTGGTCGTCTATTTTTCAAAAATAATTTTTTTGCATGTGATTCGTTAACCGCAAACAAATCCACATCACAAATTAAAATTTCTTCCGTTCCACTTTTAGCGCGAGCAATTACTTCTCCCATTGGATTACAAACAAAGGATTCACCGGCAAAGTTAAGGCATTCTTCCTCACCTACTCTATTACAAAGTGCGGTATAATAACCATTTTGAAAAGCTGCAACTCGCATTTCGGCTTCGTAAAGTCCGTCCGGCCATTCGCCTACAGCTCCTGCTTGAGGGACAAAAACAATTTCAACACCTTTCAATGCAAGTGCTCTCATATATTCGGGATAATGTCTATCGTAACATATTGCAATTCCTATTTTTCCGAACTCCGTTTGATGAACTGGAATATCTGTATCGCCCGGTGTATAGTAACTTTGTTCGTGAAAACAAGTATAATCCGTTATATGAATCATTCTTGTTAAGCCAAGAATTTTACCATCATTATTAATTATAGGTGAAGTATCATAAGCTTTGTCACCGTATCTTTCAAAAAGATTTAAAATAATAACACTCCCCACCTCTTTGGCTAATTCTGAAAACAAATCTGTAGTAGGTCCTGGAATTGTTTCAGCTAATTCCAAAAAATTTTTCTCAGCGGATTTTTGAGGAAAAAATTTTGTGAATGCAAGTTCAGCAAAACAAATCACATTAGCTCCTTTATTTGCAGCTTCTCTGACTGCGTTCAAGCCTTTTTCAATATTATACTCT
Source organism: Melioribacter roseus (assembly GCA_020722085.1). GTDB lineage: Bacteria > Bacteroidota > Ignavibacteria > Ignavibacteriales > Melioribacteraceae > Pyranulibacter. The sequence continues at coordinate 13,646 of DYLN01000067.1, read as the reverse complement.
TTATCGCTTGTAGATTTTTGTTGGATAAGTGCAATTCTCATAAATTTTTCCTTTCATTTTCGATTGACTAGAATAACACCAAAAATAATAATTAATCCACTTGTCAGCGTAAGAATTTTTATTTCTTCGTTCAAAAGAACCCATGCAGTAACTACTGTAACAAACGGTTCTAAATATAAAAATGCGCCTACAACAGAAACATTCATTTCCTTCATCGCTTCTACCCAAAAAACATACGACACCCCGGAACACAAAATTCCGAGAAATAAAACTGCAATCCAGGAGACAGTTGATAGATGAACGAAGCTTTCAAACGTATTCTCGTTAAGAATAAACGGGGTAACAATTACTGCCATCATCAAAAACTGATAAAAAATGGTCATAATCGGAGGGTAATTAATTGACGCTTTTTTGCCGGCTATTGAGTAAATGCCCCATGTACCGGCGCTTGCTAAAACCAGAAAATCACCCTTGTGAGTTATAAAATTTAATGATGCAATATCTCCCTTGCTTATCAGCAAGATTAAACCGGCAAAGGCAATTAGAATTCCAAACCATTTTGCCGCATCGAGTTTTTCTTTAAAAATTATCATTGATAATACGGCAATAAACACGGGAGTAATTCCAATTATCCAGCCGGTATTAGTTGCGGTAGTGTATTTTAGTCCGGTAACTTGAATCCAAAGATGGAATGCTGCAACTATTGCAAGGATTAAAACCCAGAAATGTTCTTTCGGTCTTATTGCAAAACTTCTTTTTCTCTTCAATGCAACAATCCCAAGAAACAAAACACCGAGAATTTGTCTGATAAATACGATGGAAAGTGGTTTCAGCTCATCGAGAGCTGCTTTTGTAGCAATAAACGACGCACCCCAAAACAAAACCGAAATGAGCGGCTTATAATATTGTTTTAAGTAAAGATGCAATTGAATTCTATTTTTTTCCTATACCTTCCGTCGTACTTCGTACTTTGGAAGGCATGAAAGATTTCACACTTATCAATGCAGACAATTCTTTCGGGATTTTTTCACGTTCATAAAAAACATTTTCGAGGAACAATCCCGAAGGCGGAGCTGTAAACCGGGAAGGATCGTTACAGTTTCCAGATAAATACTTTTTTATATCTTCCTCTGTCAATTTTCCTCTTCCAACTTCCGCCAGCACGCCGACAATTCGTCTTACCATTTTCCATAAAAAATGTGAGCCGGTAATTCGAATCAATATCAAATCACCTTCTTCATTCATTTCAATATTTTCGATAAATACCTTTGTGGATTTTTCCTCCGCGTCATCATCGGAAAAAGAAGCAAAGTCGTGCATGCCGACAAAAAGTTTCGATGCTTTCTCCATCTTTTCAAAATCGAGCTTGTCTTTAATCCACCACACAAATTGCTTGGCGAAAGCGGTACGCCTCCGCGAAATTTGGTAAATATAACTTCTGGCTACTGCGTCGTGTCTGGCATGAAAATTTTTATTCACCTTTTTGACTTCAATGATGTTAATATCGGCAGGCAGTTCATCGTTTAACTTCATACGAATGATTTCCGGTGCAAGCATTGTTTTTACATCGAGATGAGCAACCTGACAAAGTGCGTGAACTCCGGCGTCGGTTCTGCCCGAACCGTAAATTTCCAGTTGTTCACTTTTAAAAATTTTCTCTGCAGCTTCGTAAAGTTTGCCTTGAACGGATTTGCTGTTCTTTTGCATTTGCCAGCCGCTGTAGCGCGTGCCGATGTATTCGATGTAGAGTTTGAAACGGGACATTTAGGAACCGTCAATTAAATTTGCAAGTAACTTTAAAGGGGTAAAAACAAAAAGATCGCATTTATAATTGCACATCATTTGTAAATATTTCCGCGAAAGTCAATTTCATAAACAATCAATTCTTTATTAACTCTATCTTTAAATATCATACTAATTTTACCGTATCTTCTTTCAATATCTGCCCGTTCCTTTCTAGAAACCGGAGGAATAAGTGCCTGGATAACGGAAATTCTTTCTTCTGCTAAAACTTCTCTAACGCTCTCCTTTATCATCACCTTTGTAGTTAAATATACTTAAAGTGTTCAAACGGCTGACCGCAGCTTTGACAAACCCAAAGCGATTTACATGCAGTTGAGCCGAATTGACTTGTTAGCTGTGTTTGTCTGGAATTACAATACGGACACTCAACCGGTTTTGCAATTGCATCTTTAAGAAAATCATCTTCGGCAATTCCTTCTGGAGGAGCTATTCCATATTCTTTTAATTTCTTTTTGGCTTCCTCCGTTATCCATTCGGTAGTCCACGGCGGCGAATATATTTTATTGATAATTATATTGCTATACCCTTCAGCCTGCAAAGTTTTTTTTATTTCATCTTCGATCGCTTTCATTGCCGGACAGCCAGAATATGTTGGGGTAATGCTTATTTCGACTTTGTCATCAACAAAATTAACCTCTCTTACAATACCCATTTCAACAACATTTAAAACCGGTATTTCTGGATCTTTAACCTGTTTAAGCTGAGCAAATATTTTTCTTACAGAATTCTCAATGTTCAATTTTCAATTCTCATTTATATTTTACAAATTACCATTTAGCGCCGGGAAAAGAACGGGCTACAATCTGCATTTCAGCAAGCAGATGACCCAAATGTTCCGTGTGAAAACCAATTCTTCCGCCTTTTGCTGTGTTTGGCAAAGTGTTCGGCACTTTAATTTTGGCTTCCCTGAAGGTCTCTTCTATTAATTTATTCCATTTATTCTTTACTTGTTGGGAGTCGGGTATTAGTTTTTGCTGAAACAAGAATTTGTCGGTCTCATCCTTAAAAAACATTTCACCTGTAAATCTCCAAAGATCGTTTACAGCACTTTGTAATTTTTGATTACTTTCCAAAGTGCCGTCGCCTAATCTTAGCATCCACACTTTACAATGGCGCAGATGATAAGTTATCTCTTTTACTGCTTTAGTTAAAATCGCCGCCAGAGGATCAAGCCCGGTTTTGCTCAGTTCATCGTAGAAATAAATTGTGAACGCATCATAGAAAAACTGCCGGGCAACTGTGTACGCAAAATCTGTGTTTGGCTGTTCAACCAGAAGCAAATTTTTATATTGATTTTCATTTCTAAAGTATACAAAGTCATCTTCGTTTTTTTCTGCACCGTCAATTTTGGCAGCGAGTGAATATAGGGCAGATGCCTGCCCGATGCAGTCGAGAGCAATATTGGCAAGAGCAATATCTTCTTCAAGCATTGGTGCATGACCGCACCATTCCGAAAGTCTGTGTCCGATTATAATATTGTCATCGGCAAGCCGCAGAACATATTCAAATAGAGCCGACTTTGTTTTTTCATCAAAGCGTTTTTCCATTAAAACCCCCGTACTCCTTTTGGGACCTTATAAAAGTTCGGATGGCGGTAAATCTTATCATCTGCCGGATCAAAGAAAGGTCCTTTGTCGGAAGGAGCGGATGCCGTTATTTGATCGGAAGGAACGACCCAGATGCTGATTGCTTCGCTGCGGCGCGAATAGACATCGCGGGCATTCTGGAGTGCAAGCTCACTGTCGGCAGCATGAACGCTGCCAACATGTTCATGCGGGGCACCCTGTTTTGATTGGACAAAAACTTCCCAAAGTTTATCACCAATATTAGCTGCTTTCTCTTCCATCTTTTTCTGTTCTTATTCTTTCAAATATTGAATATGTCTCATTAAGAATTTATTAATTCCGGATTATGCTTCCGTGCATATTCCGCTGCTGCCTGTCTTACCCATGCACCTTTTTCATGAGCATCTCTTCTTGCTTTCAATCTTTCCGCGTTCATCGGACCATTTCCTTTTATTACCTGCCAGAACTCATCCCAGTTTATTTTGCCGAATTCCCAGTGCTGTGTTTCTTCGTTGAATTTTAAATCGGGATCGGGTAAGGTCAAGTTAACTGCTTGTGCCTGCGGAACTGTCAAATCAACGAATCTCTGTCTTAGTTCATCATTGCTTTTCAATTTAATTTTCCACTTCATGAGTTCAGCGGAGTTGGGAGATTCGGTGTCGGGCGGACCAAACATCATCAAGGCGGGCCACCACCATCTGTTTACCGCATCCTGTGCCATCGCTTTTTGTTCAGGTGTTCCGGCGGAAAGAGTTGCTATTATTTCGTAGCCTTGTTTCTTGTGAAAGTTTTCTTCTTTACAAATTCTAATCATCGCTCTTGCATACGGACCATAAGAACATTTAGCAAGCATTGTTTGGTTGACAATTGCCGCACCATCAACAAACCAGCCGATAACTCCCATATCTGCCCAGGTTAATGTCGGATAATTAAAAATACTCGAATATTTTGCACCGCCGTACAAAAGCTGATCTACCAATTCCGCACGGCTGACCCCTAGCGTTTCAGTTGAACTGTAAATATACAGTCCGTGTCCAGCTTCATCTTGAACTTTAGCAAGCAGCGTCATTTTCCTTCTCAGCGAAGGCGCACGCGTAATCCAGTTCCCTTCGGGCAGCATCCCAACAATTTCGGAATGAGCGTGCTGGCTCATCATTCTTATCAACTGCTTTCTGTATCTCTCTGGCATCCGGTCTTTCGGTTCAATAACTTCACCGGCATTTATTCTTTCTTCAAATTGAGTTAACAATTTTTCCTCGGTCATAGAAATGTCTTTAGGTTTCTTTAATAAAATATATGATATCTCTTTTAAGTTGGCAAGGTTATTGTGAAACTATTCGCTTAAGTTTTTATTAAATGAATATGGGGTTTGGATTTTATATTTTTTGTATTGAATTATAATTATTAAAAACAATTTGAAACCTGGATTAAAAAATTTCTTCTACCCTCAATCTGTTTGTGTTGTGGGTGCGTCTGCAAAAGAAAAAAGCATCGGTTATGAATTGCTTAATTGTATTAAAAAATACGGATATACAGGCAAAGTTTATCCGGTTAATCCCAAAGCCGATTTCATCTTGGGCTACAAATGCTACCCATCAATTGAAGAAGTAAAAGAACAAATTGACCTTGCGGTGGTTGCAGTTCCCAAGCAATTTGCAGAAGATTCTATCGATTCATTATTAAAGAAAAATGTAAAATCTATTTTGCTGATTACCGCAGGATTCAAAGAAACCGGCGAAGAAGGCAAAGAGCTGGAAAACAGAATTTTAAAAAAAGTTAAATGCTCGGGTGCAAGGCTTGTAGGACCAAATTGTATGGGTGTAATCAACACTCTCAAAGAAATTAAACTTAATGCAACATTTGTTGCCGAAACGCCCGTTGAGGGCAACACGGGATTTTTTTCGCAAAGCGGTGCACTAGGTGCTGCGGTATTAAATTCGCTGCGCGAAACGGATATTAAATTTGCACACTTCATAAGTGCAGGCAACAAAGCAGACGTTAACGAGAACGATCTTCTGCATTTCTGGCAAAGCGATAACAATATCAAAACAATGACCTTCTACCTCGAAAGTTTTGTAAACGGAGAAGAATTTGTCCTTCCGTTTATTAAAGGAGAAATTACAAAACCAACAATTGTACTTAAAGCCGGAAAAACAACAGGCGGAATGAAAGCGGCTTCTTCGCATACCGGCGCTCTAAGCAGCAAGGATCAAATAGTCGATGCGCTGCTTAATCAATTTGGAATAATCAGGACAAAAAATTTAAACTCACTTTTTAACACTGCAAAAGGATTTGAAAACTTTCCTCTCCCGAAAGGAAACAGGATAGCGGTTGTAACAAATGCCGGAGGTCCTGCAATTTTAGCCGTCGATTCTCTTGAAAAAGAAGGATTAACACTCGCAAAATTTTCCGAATCAACAAAAAATAAATTAAGAAAAATTGTCTCTGCCGAAGGAAGTGTCCACAATCCTATTGATATGCTTCCGGCTGCGACTGCCGAAATTTATAAATCAGTTATCGAAATTGCAGTAAATGATGAAAATGTAGATGCTGTAATCTCTATCTTTGTACAGCCGATTATGGTTGAACCATTTGAGGTTACAGAGTCGGTCTATTCTATAAAGTCTGATAAACCAATCTTGCAGGTTGATATGCCTCTTCCGGAGTTTTGGCAGAAATACAGAAAGTATTCTGCTAAACATTTGCCCATTTTCAAAAATCCCGAGGATCCGGCAGAAATAATTTCCAATATGTTGTTTTATCAAAAATCTTTATCCAGACTTCAAAGAAACAGAAACGAATATTTGTTACTCCTTTCAAAAACCGGCAGTAACAATTTCCCGGCTGCGGGCGGATTTCTTTCCCAAAACGAAATAAAAGATTTATGCTCTCGTTACAATCTGCCGCTGGTAAACCAGCTCTTAGTTAAACCGGAGGAAATAGTGCATCTGTCGGTCTCAGCAGAGCCGAGCGTTAAGATGCAAAATATTTCTTACCCGGTTGTATTGAAAGGAATCAGCAAAGATGTTGTTCACAAATCCGAGATTAATGCCGTTAAACTTAATATCAAGGACAAAAATGAACTTCTCATAAAGGTCGAAGAAATCAAACAGAGTTTTGCAAAATATAATTTCCGTGTGGAGGCCTTTTTAATTCAGCCGCAGATAAAGATTAAGCATGAGGTTTTGATAGGCGGATACAGAGACCCTTCTTTCGGACCGGTAATTATGTTCGGTACAGGCGGAAAATATGTAGAGCTCCTCTGCGATACGGCAATTAAATCGGCTTATATCTCGGAAGAAGATATTGACAAGATGATTAACTCAACAGTCGTAGGTAAAATTTTAAAAGGTGTGCGCGGCGAAAAAGGATGCGACATGAACAAACTAAAAACAATTATAAAATCTTCTGCTGAATTGATGATCGAAAATAAAAATGTTTTGGAATTCGATATAAATCCTCTGATTGTAGATGAAGAAAATAATTTTTGTGCTGTGGATGTGAGAATTAAAACAACTTAATTTTTCAGAGGTCTCCATTTATAACTCCAATATTCTTTCTGTATCTTTGCAGTTAAATTTTAACAGAATAAACTTATCAGATGAAAATAGCATACGTTGCAAGTGAAGTTTTTCCTTACGCAAAAACGGGCGGATTAGGCGACGTAGCCGGTGCGCTTCCAAAAGAGCTTGCCCAACTTGGTCACGAGGTCAAAGTATTCATGCCGAAATACAATACCTTCAACGAAGCCGATTACGGACTTCATTATCAATGGGAAATCGGTAGTGTTTTGATTCGTGTTGCCGGACGCATTCATTCCGTTCACGTTCAGAAAGCATATTTGCCCGGGACAAAAGGAGAAAAGAAATCTGGTGTTGAAATATATTTTATTGATTGTCCGTATTATTTTTACCGTTACCGTGTTTACACCGACGATGATGACGAAGACGAAAGGTTTATTCTTTTTTCAAAAAGTGTGATTGAAGTGCTTAAGCGGCTCAATTGGGCTCCCGATATAATTCATTGCAACGATTGGCACACCGGTTTACTTCCCCTGTTTGTTAAAGATAATTACGGTCACGAAAAATTGTTCAGCAAAACTGCAACCGTTTTCACTATACATAACATCGCTTACCAGGGGAACTTCAGTAAAAAAACTTTTGAGAAAGCAGAAATCAATCCCAAATATTTTTTACACGGTGGAGACGGCGAATACTACGGCGGCGTAAGTTTTTTGAAAACAGGGATCCTGGTTTCCGATATTGTAAATACCGTGAGCGATACTTATGCGAAAGAACTTCTTACTCCGGAACTCGGTTCAGGAATGAATCCGTTCTTAAACTTACGGAAAAATAATTTCTATGGAATACTGAATGGTGTTGATTACAATGTTTGGAATCCCGAAACCGATAAATTAATTCCCTTTAATTATTCGAAAGAAAATCTTTCCGGGAAATTAAAAAACAAAAAATATTTGTTAGAACATCTCAAGCTGAAGTTTGACGAGGGCGTGCCTGTTATCGGGATTGTTTCCAGAATGGTAGAACAAAAAGGTTTCGACATTTTAGAGCCGGTTATAAATGAATTAATGCAGCTTGACGCTCAATGGGTAATTTTGGGAAGCGGGAATCATAAATACGAAGAAATGTTCACGCGGATTTCTGTAACTCACCCGGAAAAAGTCGTGCTATATCTCGGCTACAATGATGAGTTGGCTCATTTGATTGAAGCCGGCGCTGATATGTTTTTAATGCCTTCTATTTATGAACCGTGCGGATTGAATCAAATTTATTCTTTAAAATACGGAACCGTCCCTGTTGTAAGAAAAACCGGCGGACTTGCAGATACCGTACTCGATTGGAACGAATCTCTTGAACGTGGAGAGGAAACCGGAACGGGTTATTCTTTTACTGAATTTTCGGGAGAAGCTCTTTTAAATTCACTAAATAGAGCTATTAACGATTTTCACAAAAAGGAAGTCTGGAAGAAAATACAATTAAACGGTATGAGTAAAGATTATTCGTGGAAGAGATCAGCGGAAAAATACGTTGAGCTTTATAGGGCTGCATATCAAAAAGCTAAATAACTTACTCTTTGCAAATATGCAAGGAAAGAATATTTTACCTTTCCCGTTTGAAAGTTATTTTAATCCAGATCATGCAATAAAGAAAAAAACAAGCATAAGATAAGAAAAATAAAAATCGCAGTTCACTTTTCACGTAGTGATTGCTTTGCCAAGTGAACTGATAAGTAAGAAAATAAAAAAAATGGACTTTAGTCACATAAATAAATCCCAAATGAGGCTAAAGCCAATTTCATTTTTTTAGATTCTTTATCAGTCGGATAGCTGTTAATTGGAACTATTACCTCCAGATCGTCTGAAAGATAATTACCTGCCTTTTAAAATCCTTGTTTGTCCATGCGTGGTAATATCCGAGTACAATGTTTACGGATTAGTCCATAGGTGAAAGGTAAGCGTGTCGAAATAAATCGTCAGCGCAGCCAACTTATCGTCTTTTACTTTCCACAATTCTGCTACATCACCGCTGATGCTTTTGCCATTGGGAAAAACATAATCATACTCTGCCAGCACAAAAGCGTTGTTGTCTTTTACGAACATTTCTTTTACGCGCATGTTTTGAAACAACCTTCCGAATCGTTGTATGATCTCTATATAAGCCTGTTTACCGACAATCGGCTTTCGTTTGGTCATATCCCCACCGACAAATTCAAAATCATCGGCGATAACAGATTCCCATCCACTCTTTTTTGCGAAACCTTTGTAGTAGATTTCAAGAAGTTCTTTTGTTGACATTTCTTTTATCTCCGTTAATTAATTAGCTGTAACCTTAAGTGATTTTGTTGTTAGAAAATAATATTTCACAGCACAATAAATGCTATGTAAATTAGACATTTTTACCTGTTGATTTGGACATTTTTGTTTACTTAATTTTAAGATAAAAACTATTGTGAAGCCGTTATGAAGCATCTAACAATCCTAATTCCAAATGGACAAGTAAACATCGCCAGTGTTATCGGTTCATATATGATTATTAATAAAGCCGAAAGCTGCTGGCAAAGCGATGGAAATAAACCGGTATTCAAAATTGAGCTTGCTGGTTTGTCAAATGAAACTTCGTTGTACAACAATCTGTTTTCTGTCCGTACACAGAAGGATATTTCTGAAATATCCAAAACTGATTTGATAATTATACCGGCAATGCAGCCCGATTCTGATTACTACGAATTAATAAAACAAAATAAACCGCTTATAAATTGGGTTAAGCAGCAATATGAAAAAGGCTCTGAAATTGCCAGCATTTGTACTGGAGCTTTTTTGCTTGCTTCAACTGGATTGATTAATAAAAAAAACTGTTCAACTCATTGGGTTGCTGCCAATACATTCAAACAGATGTTTCCTGAAGTGAACCTTGTTCCGGAAAAAATTATTACTGATGAAGATGGAATTTATACCAGCGGCGGGGCTTTTTCCTTTCTAAATTATCTGCTGTATTTGGTTGAGAAATATTATGACAGAAGAACGGCAATTCATTGCTCAAAGATTTTTGAAATAGATATCGACCGCATCAGCCAATCACCATTTATTATTTTTGTCGGACAAAAGAATCACAACGATGAACTGATAAAAAAAACACAGCATTTCATCGAAAATAATTTTAGCGAAAAAATAACTTTTGAAACACTCACTGCGGATTATGCAATCAGCAGGCGTAATTTTGACAGACGATTCAAAAGAGCAACTGGTAATACTCCGGTTGAATATTTGCAACGAGTGAAAATCGAGGCAGCTAAAAAAAGTTTTGAAACAACCGGGAAGACTGTAAAAGAAGTTATGTTCGAAGTTGGCTATACAGATTCAAATGCCTTCCGGAGTATTTTTAAAAGGATTACCGGTCTTTCACCGATTCAATACCGTAACAAATATAACAAGGGATTTGCTCAAGTAATCACCATTTAATATTAACTACTAAAATTTATTTAGAACCTTTTACCTCAATCAAAAGCTTGTTAAAAATTTCTTTAGCGTTAGATGTTTTTGTTATTGAAGCCGGAATTAAAATAAATTCACCTTTCGTTTTTGTATTAACTATTCGGGCTGAACACGGATACCTCTCACCGTTATCCGGAATTAAAAGCTTTCTATTTGTTTTAGTAAACGCAAGAGGTTCGAATATCCAGGGTTTAGTAACTGCAAAATCTGTAAATGCTTCATTAACATTCACATCAAGGTCCGGCAATCCGGAAAGTGAATTAACAAATTGAACGCCGCTGCCTTCAACCTTAAATCCAAATGCACCGCGTGAAGTTTCCCAAGAATTAAAGAAATTGCCTCCGGGTCCCCAAGAAACAACTCCGTGCCTTACCGGTTCCGATAAAGTTACTCCGGTTCTTGGATCAACGGGCTGCCAGCCGAAATCATTAGTAGCTATTCCAATTTGAGATTTGTCAATAAAAAGCCCGCCGGTGCCGCCGCCGTCAAACACTTGAATTGCAATAACATTATCACCACCGAAATTCAAAGAAGCATAAATAGAATCAGTTGGCTTTAAATAATAACGTCTTTTAGTTTGCCATCCTTTTTCTGAACCGATAAGGACTCCGTTAACATAAGTACAATCTTCATCATCAATTCTTCCGGGTTCAATTAAGATTGATTTTCCCTCTGCATCTGCCGGAAGATTGAAATGAGCGCGATACCATCCCCAGCCGTCGTAAGAAGGACCCAAAAATTCTTCCCAAGTTTTCGGAACATCAGCATCTTTCCAGCCTGAATCATCAAAATCTTTTTTGAACCAATTATTCAGCAAGCCATATTCATCATCCCGGGCAGCATTGATTTTGCTTTGTGAAGCTTTAAGTTTCCAGCCTGTTATTTGATTGAATTTTATAAGAGGACGGTATTCATACCAATCAATTACACCGCCTGTTTCACCCATCGTGCCGCGATCGCGCATTGTTGCGCCGAAAAAAACAATTGCGCCGCCGCGGTTAAGAAAATCTGAAAGCACTGGCTGAATATCAACGCCGCCTTTTGTTTTTCCCGGAAGAGCATTTCCTCCAATAACCAATGCGTCTATATCTGCGTTGTTGAGATTTGGAAGTTCTTCAATAGAAATGGTTCGTTCAAATAAATCTTTCGATTTATCAAACTGATTTGAGATAGTTGAAGTCAAATTTTTATCGAAAAACAAAGCTGCTTTTCTTGTGTGAAGCGGAGGTACTTCTTTTGGTTTTGGTGCAGACAAATCATCAATTGTTATTCTCTCAATTTCTGATAATGAAGAATGTTCTGCTCCTTCTACAATCGCAGAGTTTGGTGCTTCAATTATTTTTACACGCGGGTCTGTTACTTTGATGTGCAGCTTGCCATCAGTTTGCACGAGTGAAAGTTCACCTTCGGGAAGGGGAACGGTCGCATTCCAATTCTTCCATTCTGCCGGAGTGTTTGGCGAAACGCGAATGCGCGTGCAGCCGGGTTCAAGAATTTGAATGCCGAGCAGCCCTTCAAATACAGCATCAAGATACGAGCCGGCAGCAGTAAGAAAAGCGTTTCCTCCTTCGGTCTTTCCATAAGGAGTTACCAATTCTTCAATCAAACCGGGGTAATGAATATCTTCAAGCGTTGCCGAACATTTTTCAAGAAGATAAATTCCTCCTTCGATATCTCCATTTAAGAAACGGGCGCGGGCTTCAACTGCATTCCACCAGGGCCAAACTTTATAATTGTGATCAATAGTCGTATCCACGTGCGTCATCGGCGGGAAAATTGTTGTTGAGCCGGCATCACGCCAATTTTTTTCACGAACAGTATTCAGAATTCTTTCAATACGATTTTGAGGAGCCACACCGCATAAAATTGCAAGAGCATTTTCTGCCGATGAAGATCTTTCATCCGGCAGATCCCAAAGCAAAAGATTGTTATACTCGCCGGCTGATTCATTCCACAACTTTGAATTGATTGCTCGAATGAATCGGTCCCTAACTATTTCATAATTTGAAGCAGAGTTGGTGCTGCCAAGATATTTTTCAATCTTCGAAAATGTATTCAGCAAATCAACAAAAAGAACATTTGAATAAAGAATGCGGGCACCATCGGGAAACAAAAAGAAACGCGAATGATCCATCCACTCCGTAACGTCAATCAATAAACCTTGTTCATTTGCATCGCGGTCGATCCAGGCATCTACCCACGGCTTTAAAATTTTTTCTGCATTGATCAGAAATTTCTTATCGCCGGTTAAAAGAAAATAACGCCACACTGCGCGGGTTAACCAGGCAGTACCTTCAGCCGAGCCGCCCTGCGAAGGGTCTTCAGTAACTTTCAAACCAGTGGGATTTGCTTTTGCATAACGGTTTAAATCGTATTCGATGGTTGTACGTGCTTGTGAAAATTCTCCGCTAACCATTGAGCCGGGGGCAAGTCCCGAACCAAGATCACGCGACCAAACATCACGCCAGCGGAATATTTCGCACACGTGAAGGTTGCTGTCGAAACCAAGATCAAGCAGATAGCGGTTAAAAGGAACTGCACGATCTAATAAAATAGAAGGTGTTTCAAGTAGAAAGCCTTTTTGATATGGCTCTTCAAATTGTTTGCGAAGCTGGCTGAAAGTTGTTGACGGATTCAATGCACCTGTAGAAATAAAAATTTCACCTTCTCCATTTTTTAGATTGAAGGGGATTCTTCCAACAGGTTTTACTTTTGGCTCACCTTCAGATTCAATTTCAAGCTCAATTTTTCCTTTAGCATTTTTTATGTGCAGAGCAAGAATGTATTCTACTTCTGGTAATGCACCGTGCAAAATATTGACTTCAATTCCGTTCATTAAAACAGTGTATTCCACACCTCCGGGAAAAAATGTTGAGTGCGAATCATCCGATTTAATTTCGTGAATCTTTCCATCAATTATTAAATGAAACTTGCCTTTGGCACTACCGCCGGAATGGAAACTGAATTCCGATGGTTGTACCTTCACGACGCTTTTGCCGTTTCCGACAAGACCTTCGGGCGTTTGTCCGGTGTATTCGATTTTTGTCCTGCTTTGTGCCATAGCAATGCTGAAAATACCAATTGTAATCCAAATAAAAATGGAAGTAAATAGTTTTGTTATCATAATTAGTCAACCCTTAAAAACCCAATTTTCTTTTTTAATTTAGTAATTCGATTGAGAAAAAATAATAATCAGAAACCTCTGAAAAATTATCCAGAATTTAAAAACTTTTTAATGAATAGCGTTGTAAGAGAGTAAACAAAAA
>DYLN01000214.1 GCA_020722085.1 Melioribacter roseus | reverse complement strand
TTATATGTTTCTCAAAATTACACGGTTTTTAACTCTTTAAACAGACATTACGTAACTTCTATATCGGATTTGAGTTTAAGTTCCGCTGAGATTTGTAATCCGTGCTACAAATGGCAGACTTTTTTTACATTTAACTTTCAAATAACAAATATTTTGTCATTTCAGAAAAGAACATATAGTATGCCCAATCAAAACAGCAGCTTAACAGTAAAGCAGCTAACTTCAATTAACATCATTGATAAACTGATTTACTTTTTTTCAATAGTTTTTTTATGTAGTCTGACAAACTCTATTTTTGTCAACCAGCTTGGTTATTATTCAACTCTTATATTAATTCTAATAAGATTTTATTTGACAAAAGAAAACCCTTTTAGAAGAACAGGACTGGAATATGCACTGCTTTTTTATATCACTGCCGAAATATTATCCACTTTGTTCTCGGTAAACCCGGCACAATCATTTCACAATCTGCTGAAAAGATTTTTTCTAATTCCTATAATTTACACTTTCGTAATATCTGCACATAATTTTGACAGGACAAAAAAATTCATAATAATTTATCTTGTTGCTGCTTTTGCAACAATGGTTGTTTACCTTGTTATCTCATATAAATATTTCGTAAATAGTTTCTATCAATTATATGAATCCGGTCCTTCCGCCTTTCAATACCCGATAACATCGAGTGAGTTGATGAGCTTCTCACTGATATTTCTTTTTGCTTTTTTGATTCATGAAAAAATGTCCAGAAAATTGAAATTCGCTGTCTTTATTCTTTTCGTAATAAACCTGCTTGCACTGTTAGCAACCTACAAACGCACCGGCTGGATGGGAGCGGCTGCAGGAATCCTACTTGTTATTATATTAAGTCGAAGGTGGGTACTGCTAATTCCAGTAGCAATTGTTTTGATTGCGGCTGCGTTTATCGAGAAAAATATTAGCAAGGTAGCTGCCTTTGATTATAAGCATAACTCGCTTACGCCGATTTTCAATTTCGAGACTAAGGGACGACCATACAGCATTCTTCCCCAGGACAGCCTCTATTACGTCAGCGATTTTGAAAACGGACTGATTAAATATAAAGGCAATAAAATTATTGATAAATACAACTTTGACGCTCCAGTAATAAAATTTCAAAAATGGCGCGATGGCTTTTACGCAGCAAACTTAATAGATACAAGATTTGTGCTCTTGAAAATCGACAATGACAGAAAATTAAAGAAGGCAGGAGAATTTCTTACGCCGGGATTTTTAACCGATTGGTGTATTTCAAACGGATTCATTTACGCTGTGGACAGCGACAGCGGGCTAACAATTTTCAAAAATCCACTTGACTTAAATGATAAAATCAGATATGCGGATGAAACCATAAATAATAATGTGAAAGTTTTTGCCGATTCTTCCTATTTAATTCTTTTTTCCAAAAACAAAGTCTTATCAATATTTTCGTTAAATAATTATCTGCCCGATAAATTAATAATCACAAAAAAATTTTCTCCCAACAGCGATTTGATTTTTTATTCCCCAAGGTACGGATTCTCAAATAATTCTAAATTGTTCATCAGCGATAACGAAGGACTTAAATTATACTCACTTGATTCCAATAAAGTCGAACTTAGAGACATAAATAAAAATATTCGCAATTCTTTTATCGCAGCGGAAAATGAAAATAAGTTATTCATCGCTACAACAAAAAAGAAGTTATTTGAAATTGAGCTTTCCCTTAAAAATAAAATAGTAGTAAAAACGGATTTTAATTTGGATTTTGTACCAACAAGCTTAGCCTGCAGTGAAAGGAGATTGTATGCCACACAGGTAAAAAGAAACAGGATGCTCAGCGTAATAGATCCGTACATGCCTTCGAATTCTGTACGGATCGCATTATGGAGAGCTGGGTTGCTGATTTTTAAAGATCACCCGCTTTTCGGTGTGGGTGATATCGACTTAGCCGGGTTGTATAAACAATATAAGCGCACCTTCGATAAAGAAATTCAAGGACACATGCATAACAATTACGTGCATTTACTCGTTACACTTGGAATATTTGGATTTGCCGCAGTAATGTTTTTGCTGGTGAAAATTTTTATAATTCATATAAAAAATTATTTCACTCTCAAAGGTACAGCTTTTGCTGAGTCGTATGCACTAGGTGCGACTGGTTCTTTTTTAGCTTTTCTTGTAGCCGGGTTATCCGAATGGAATTTCGGTGACCACGAAATTATTACTATGATTTGGTTTATGTTAGCGATGAGTATTAGCTTATCCAAAAACCATCTCAAGAAGTTGTCTAAAAAGTAATTGTTCAATTAAACCCAAATTATGCAATAGGATTCGAAACTTATCCCGATGCGTGTCCCGATGTTTTTTATCGGGGCGTGTCCCGATGTTTTTTATCGGGGCGTGTCCCGATGTTCTTATCGGGGCATGTCCCGCCCGTTTCGCTTTGCGAGGCGAGATGTCTTTAGTCGGGGAAAGAAAGGATTGTAAACCACATAGAAGAAATAATGATTTCTTAAAAAAGATTACTTTTTAGACAACCCACTTTTAACATCTATAATCTTACAATCTGTCGTGCCCTTCTATTTCGTTACTTAGAGTTCGAAATAGCAGCAATCAGACAGGCTCTGCAATCTTTTAATCTTGTCCATTTTTTGGCGAGACCT
>DYLN01000213.1 GCA_020722085.1 Melioribacter roseus | reverse complement strand
CTTCTGACGAAACAAGCAACGCAAAAAAGCTGAAACCCTGTAATTTTTTTGTCTGAAAAAATTTCTTCTTTCATTTTTTCTCAACAAAAAAATTTGAATTTAAAAGCACAACTTAATGTTTTCAAAGCTCGTTGTAAGCTTTACTACGATCTTTCCGTCTTGCCAATTCATTTGCATAATGCCTGCCCAGCTGATCCGCATTTTTTCTTGCCCATTCAGTAAGTGATGTCTTCCCAACAGGATCGGAATTGGTAGCCAGAAGTCCTTTCATTAGCCCTTTGATTTCATCCCTGGTAATCACCTTGTCGCCCAACATCCATCCAGCGATAGCGCCGCAGACATAACCCAAAACTGGCGGGACAGATACTATTGCACACCTTGCCCCGATGATTTGCGAGATTTTCTCTATAAGTTCTCGATAAGTGAAAGTCTCCGGGCCTATGGCATCTATTATTTTGTTTTCACTTTCTTTTCCTTCTTTTACAGCAAGCTCTGCAAAATCTTCCACATGGATTGGCTGAAGCTTATATTCGCCATTGCCAAAGACCCCAAATACGGGGAAATGCCTCAGCATCCATGCAATATTGTTAATAAGAATATCTTCATTCCCAAAGAGAACAGCCGGACGAAGAATAGAATAAGCGATACCTGAGTCAATAAGTGTTTTCTCAAGCTTTGCCTTGCCGCTGAAATATTCAAGTTCTGATTCTTCTGATGGATTTGTGATACTGGTATGAACAATTTTCTTAACACCTGCTTCTTTACAGGCTTGAAACAGCAGTAAGGTATTGGATACAGCTTTATAATGGCTGAAGTCGCCATGATTGAACCTGACCCAATAAGTATTATAAAAAACTTCAACCCCGCTTAGTGACGAAACCAATTTAGAATAATTGTCAAAATTGTATGGATAGACCTCTATTTTTCCTGCAAATGGGTTCTGACGATTTGGTGAATTGGTAAGCGTCCGCACTGCAATCCCCGCATTTAAAAGATTCCTGGCAATGTACTTTCCTGAATAGCCAAAAACACCGGTTACGGCGTGAATGGTTTTCATCGTCTTATCCTATTATTACTACTTTTTCCAGTTTGCCTCAGCTTTAGCTCTTTTTTGATTTCGTTACAAAATAATTTGTCAAGAATCGCTCCGACAAGAAAACCAATAAAAGGATAAACCAAAAAGGGGATTACGATAAAAGAGGCTGTATAAAGTTGATCGAAATTAATGTTCAAATATTTGTTTGTCAAAGTCAAAAGCACAAAAAGAGGATAATTTATCACTGTAAAAAGAAAAGGCGAAAAACCAATATACTCGGCTAAGAAGTAAAAGGAAAGAATTCCTATGCTTAAAAAAAGTCCTCCTAAAAACAACAACATTCTAAGAGTTTGAATCTTCCTGCTTTGCCAAAGAAGGATTAGAAGCCCTATTGGAAGCAAAACAAAGACTGCAAAATAAAAACACTCAGGAAGAAGGATGGACGCAAAATCCATAAGCATTTTATTGACCTCGTCCTTCAGTCATCATATCGATCTATTTAGTCGGCCTTCGCCGTCTTATTATAAGGGCAACAACTAAAGTAATAATGACTAATAGCCCAATTTCAAAATAGATTACCCAAGCGAGCGAGATTGCTTCAATAAGAAAAAGAGAGCAATTACCGATCCAATTTGGCAAAAGTTCAAATGCTGCAAACACTAGCGTTAGAACGGCAATAGCGATAAGGAGCAAGAAAGACCTGAGAGGCAAATAAGGAAAAGGTTTTTTTAGTTGAAATAGGAAAGTTAAGCCTAAGATGCCGACAAGAAAACAAAACAAAAGGGTAAGCAAGAATTCATTTGTCATGGATCGCTCCCTAATGTTGCAAAGCAAAGTGTGTAACAAGCTTGATGGCCAGCACCAACATTACAAAGGAAAACGCCGGCACAACATTTCTTTGGGCAATACTGTTTATCGTAGTCTTGCAAACAGCGCCCGATGCAAACAGTTATTTTATGTCCATAAGGCTCTGTTGATCTGAACCATTCGCATGTGTTGTATACCCATTTATAATAGCTGCATCCAGACTCTTTGTATCGTTTCTGATAGTAAGTGCAAGAAAACTCGCGAAGCCCAGTAAAATCAATCATGTTAACAGGGCTTGATACAGCGTATGAATATGGAAATTTCACTTCAAATGTTGACAATTTGATTTTCAGTATTCCGCAGTAGTACCCAAGGAGAAGCTTGTTTACCAGATCCACCTCCCAATACCTCCCTGTCCTTGCGTCATAATTCCTGAACCAATTCTGCGCCAGCCCCGTCTCTCCATCGTAATATTGTCCAGGAAAACGAAGATTATTAGAAATGGTTCCAACAGCCAGCGCGTAGATGCTTCCGAACGGCGCGTGTTCCGCTCTCCATACTAACGCACCAGAAGTGTCCGTCATCGCGATAGGCATGCCAAGATGATCCGCGTGGTAGAAGTAGAGTGTATCGGTAAGTGAACGATCGCGTGTGTCGTACCAGTAAGAGGAAATTTTTTGACTCGTAGCGGCGAAGGAGTTATCAGAAAAGGCAACCACCTTTGCGGTTTGCTCAGAGAGCCACCCTCTTGCGAAAAGGTCATTAATGCCGAAAACGGAAGTGCTGAATATTTTGTCTGAAAAAGTTTCTTCTTTCATTATCTCAACCAAGAAACTCAAGATTC
>DYLN01000066.1 GCA_020722085.1 Melioribacter roseus | reverse complement strand
GGAGGATTTTAAAATTGAAAATTACTTTCTGGTCACCCTCTTTGTAAGTCGGAACGTCCGCCTTCGTTAAAACTTTCACCTGCGTTTAAGCTTCGGTGAACAGGTTCGTAGACAGACTGCTCTGAGTCACGTTCTCCAGTGGAGTCACTTGATTAAAGGCATCTTCTTGCTTTGTGTGTAATCTCCTGTACGAATTTGATAAATATAAACCCCGCTGGGAAGATTCGATGCATCGAAGTTTATGTTGTATTTGTTTGCTGATCGTCTATATCGAACACTCATAGTCACAACCCCTTTCTTTTATATTTATAGATCAACATCACACCGCTCAATTACTTGTTAGCAAACAATGTGCCTTTCTGTTTGTGCGGTAAAAGAATATTAATTTTGCAAAGTTTGTGTAATATTTGATGGATATCTAAAATTAGAACGAAATATAAGTGAGTAATATCTTTTCAATTTTTTTGTTGAACTGTGTAGAATAGGGATGCATGAAAAATTGGAAGCCGAGGGGGTTAAATTTCTTTTGTAAATTGCGGTGCTTACTGAGGCCGGTTATTCGTAGTATTATTATTTTCCGAGTTGCTGCTTAAGTTCAACCTGTTTGCTTTTTTTATGGTTTCTTTCAGCAAAAATTCAATTTGTGCGTTGATGCTTCTTAAATCGTCTGCCGCCCATTTTTCAAGAGCGGCATAAATGTTTTCATCTATTCGCAGCAAAAATTTTTTCTTTCCAGCCATAATATTTTATCCGGCATAAATCGAATTATTTCTTTTGTGAATTTGTACGATGTACCAGGTTAAAAGAACTGCCCACGGATATTTATTCAATGTATCGTTTACCTTTTTGAGTGTTATTTCCGCTTTGTCTTTTAAAGCTATTTTTCTTTGAAATACAACAAGTGTCTCGCCGCTTTCGGATTGTATTTCGTTTTTTGCTTTCCAAATTTTTGCTGCAATTTTTAGTCGAGCACCGCGCGGCAGTTCGAGCATACCTTCTTGTTTAAAAAATTTTGGAACGAACCGGGCTATGGGAAGTTCTTTTTCCTGTTGTCTAATATCTACAGTATTTTTCCAGAAACTTGGCTTATAAAATTCCCAGCTTCCGAAAAGTTCGCCTTTGGTTTCGGCTTTTGTGCCGAATAATCCTTTTAGCTTAAGTGTGCCAAGTATAATCTCTCCGTCTCTTAGTTCAAAGCTCGATTTTAAAAAAAACGGCTGAATAATAGACAAAGTTTTACCTTCGTAATCCGACAAATTTTTCATGTGGTCAGCTTATTTTTTCTATTAATTATTGATACAGCGTTCCGGCATTTATTACCGGTTGAGCCTGTACTTCCGATACGAGCGCAACCATCAAGTTATTAACCATTGTAGCTTTCTTATCCTCGTCAAGCTGAACAATATGTTGTTCGCTCAAAGCCTTAAGAGCCATATCGACCATACCGACCGCTCCTTCAACAATTTTTTGGCGTGCTGCAACTACCGCTTGAGCCTGTTGCCTTCTTAACATAGCTTGTGCTATTTCGGGCGCGTATGCAAGATAACTTATCCTCGATTCAAGAACTTCTACACCTGCAATTTCGAGTCTTGACTGCACCTGCTTTTTTAATTCATCTGAAATTTCCTGTGGATTACTGCGCAAAGAGTATTTATCTTCTTCGGAAGAATCGTAAGCATAAGCGGTTGCAAGTCCTCTTATCGCGGTTTCACTTTGAATATCGACAAAGCTTTCATAATTCTGAACATCAAAAATTGCGCGGGCGGAATCAACAACACGCCAAACTATTACTGCTGCAATTTCAATGGGATTTCCGTGAAGGTCGTTCACTTTAATTTTTTCGCTGTTGAAATTATGAATTCTCAGCGAAACTCTTTTTCTCTGTGTGAAAGGATTAACCCACCAGAATCCTTCCTGGCGAACCGTGCCGATGTACTTTCCGAAAAAAATCAGCACACGCGAATCATTCGGCTGAACTATAGTAAATCCTCCAAACGAAATTCCAATTACTATTGACAAGACCACGAAAGCCCACAGCGTTAGCCCGCCATGTAAGACGACTAGGTTCCTAAGAAGAAGATAGTCAACAACGATTAAGATTATTAAAACTATCAGCGCAGCAAAGGCGTTAATTTTTTTAGCCGATTTTTCAACTATTGCTTGCATTTTTAATATCCTCCAGTTTGATATTGGAATGATATCATATTAATAGCACAAAGTCAAGAAAAATTTAGAGAATTTTTGAAAATGAGCCGTTATTAGACAGTAATTTTTATTAATTGAACAGCAATTGCGCAAATTTTCGTTTATTTCAGGTAATCAGAACCGTTTATAGATATTTAGATTTGGTCACACCCAAGTTTTGAAATTCGTACTTGGATAACCAGCACATAAGATTAGTTCGGATGAGGGAATGTTGTGGGGAATAAAAACCCCGCCGATTTGCGGGGCTTGAACAACAATGTTCTTTATTAACGAACTACTTTGACTTCAGCCGCTTGTAGACCTTTCGGACCCTTTGTAACTGAAAATTCAACTTTGTCGTTTTCATTTAAGGTTTTGTATCCTTCACCCACGATAGCTTGAAAATGAACAAATACATCTTCACCATCTTTCTGGGAAATAAAACCAAAACCTTTTGAACTGTTAAACCATTTAACAGATCCTTGCTTGCGCTCTGCCATAACAGACGCTCCTTTTATAATTTGAAATTAATTTGTTTATTGTTTCGACAGAGCTTTAAAATTTACTGAAGGGTTCGAATTGCTTCTACGTCTACTAATACATCTTAAGTTACTGCCGTTACATTTGTAAACATACAATAAATATTGCTGGGATGCTAATTATTTCTTTGAAATAATAAAATAAAGTTACTACATTTTACATCACATATAACTGATTGAGATACGACAAATACGATTTTAATGTTAATGATCAATTTATTTCGGACGGCGGTAATTCCGGGTCGCTGCCGATGAATAATCTTAGTTAAATAGCAGGTGCAACTTACCGGTTAAACGGCGACCATCAGTTATTCGCAAATTTTTCAACATCATTTCAGATACCGACAACTTCCGAGTTAAGTAATTCACCGGCAGGTCAGGGCGGATTTAATACGGCGCTGAAGCAGGAACGGATTAAGAGTTTTGAACTTGGTGCAAGGGGAAATTTATTAAAGAATAATTTCTTTTATAATGCGTCAATCTACAAATTGTTTGTTGACCGGATATTAATTCCATTTCAACTGCCGGATACTCAGAGCGAGGAAGTTTTTTACCGCAACAGCGGGAGCGCTGTTAATAACGGCTTTATATAACAGCGCAATAGTTCCCAACGCCGCCGCAGATATATATTCTGAACCGGCTGCTCCAAGAAATTGGTATAGCGGATTATCGATCAAATTTATCTAATAAAAAATCAGAGGCGAAAAATGAACAGATATTTTTCAAACAAAATTGTTCTCCTTGCCGCATTAACATTTTTAATATGCGGTTATTCAGACGCACAGAATAATGTCGCTAAAGTCAATCCTGAAATCTGGGTGAGAAGCGGTTATCGGCTTTCTATTGCTGTGAGCTCGGATTTAAGACCAAGACATATGGCGCTCGGTCCCGACGGAACTCTCTACTATACTACAACTCCCGATAAAATTATTGTTGCAGCAAAAGATAAAAACAATGACGGCTACTACGAAACGCTGACTCACTTTTATGAATCGGAAAATACTGTGTATTACGTTACGTGGTACGATGGTTACTTATGGTACTCTGAAAACGGAGCAATCTACAAATTAAAAGATGAAGACAACAATGGGATTGCAGACGGAAGAGATACGGTACTTCCGATTGGAAGTCTGCCTTCGGGAGGAGGTCATTCGTGGCGCCCGATTTTGATTCACAAAGGACGTCTCTATACTGGCATTGGCGACCCGGGCAACATAACCGATGCAACTGAAACAGAACGTGAAAAAATCTGGTCTTTTAATCCGGAGGGCAAAGATAAAAAACTTTGGTGTTCGGGGATAAGGAACACGGAAAAATTAGTGATAAGACCCGGCACAGACGAAATATGGGGGATGGACCACGGCAGCGATTGGTTTGGAAGGGAAGCCGGCGATGAAAGAGGAAAACAGCCGATTACGGACTTTAATCCGCCTGAAGAAATGAATAAATATGTCGAAGGAGGTTTCTATGGTCATCCTTTTATTGTTGGAAATAGAGTGCCGCGTTATGAATATTTAAAACGTCCCGATATAATTGACCTTGCCGAAAAAACAATTGTACCGGAGTGGTGCGGCGGTGCGCATTGGGCTTCAAATGGAATGATGTTTTATACCGGGAATCAATTTCCGCCCGATGTTAAGGGCGATGCTTTCGTAGCTTATCACGGTTCGTGGAATAGAACGGTAAAAGCAGGTTATCAGGTAACGCGTGTTTTATTTGAAAACGGAAAACCGTATGGCGAGCTGCCTTACGTAAAATTTTTAACAAACGATCAGAAAGTATTGGGCAGACCTGTTGATGTAATTCAAGCACCGGACGGAACTTTACTTATCAGCGATGACGGAAATCGAACCGTTGACGGATACAAACAAAACAATATTTACAGACTTAAATATGTTGGAAACCAAAAATGAAGAGACTGTCATTATTATTTATCCTGATAAATTTTTTAATCGTTAATGGAAATTTTTATCCGCAAAGCCGGCTGAATAAAATACGGGATATTTCAATTGCGCCGGTTTCTGCTTTTCATGATTATTGTGCAAGATGCCATGGCGAAGAAGGTTCGACTTACGGAAAAAATTTTGCTCACCTGAGAGAAGATTCATTAAAAGAAGTTGTTGAAGACATGATGTTCGGTCCGGCGGAACTGATGCCCGACAGTCTTGAAATTGAAGCAATGACAGCATACAATAACTCACTTAAAAATACGAAACCGTTTGCGGTGGTTTTAAATGCAGCTTCTTTTATTGCGGGGAAAGAAAAAAATCTCAAGGTAGAAATTTCGCCTGAAAGTACTCTTAAAACAGCAGAAGATAATATTAAGATAAGCAAGAATAACAATATCTGTGAATTGACTTACAGTCCGGCAAAAATTAAAGAACTTGTTATTACCGTAAAGAAAAACAAAACTTCTTCCTCGCTTAAATTTCCCGACGAGATGTGGACGAAGTGAGAGTGCAAAGCGCAGGGCGCGTAGAGTAAAGCGATAAGAACGCAGAATGAAAAGTGCAGAACCAGCCAGTCAGTCTGTCCACCGAAATTTAATGAGGGTAGAAGCTTTAGCGAGGACTGATGGAAAATTCGAGGTTGAATAAGGCGGGTGTATTGGAAAATTTGCGCATTCGTAGCTTTATTTTTGCCGCTAATACGCGAATAAAAATTTTCCGGCGGGGAAATATTTATTAACTATTCTACCCCTCTAGCGAAAGCAAAAACGGATTTTCCAGCGCGTTTACGACCCATCTTAGAAATCTAATTCCGTCTGCACCATCAATTACACGGTGGTCGTATGATAAAGATAAAGGCATCATTAAACGCGGCTCAAATTTACCGTTTATATAAACAGGTTCGTAAGATGCTCTTGAAACACCGAGTATAGCCACCTCTGGTGAATTAACAACCGGAGTAAAATAAGTGCCGCCGATTCCGCCGAGATTGGAAATGGTAAAACATCCGCCCTGCATATCTTCCAGCGAAAGTTTTTTGTCGCGTGCTCTTTTTGAAACTTCGGCAAGCTCAACGGAAAGCTGTATAATATTTTTCTTGTCAACATTTTTAATTACCGGAACAAGCAGTCCTTTATCAGTGTCAACAGCAACACCAATGTTGAAATATTTCTTATAAATAATCTCATTGTTTTCCATATCAACGCTGGAATTAAACTGCGGGAAGACTTTTAAGGCAGAAGCAATAACTTTAATCAGTATTGCGGTAACCGTTAGTTTACCGCCAACTTCTTCAACTTTTTTACCGAATTGTCTGCGGAGGTTTTCGAGTTCAGTTATATCAGCTTTATCGAATTGAGCAACATGTGGAATTGAAGCCCATGCGTACGAAAGATGTTCTGCCGTTTTGCGGCGTACGTTATTCATCGGTTGATGCTCAACAGTGCCCCATTTTGAAAAGTCCGGAAGAGCTTCTTTAGTTAAACCTACCCCGCCTATCGCGCCTTTCGAAATCTGCTCGTTCAGGCTTTTTGCGTAAGCCTTAACATCATCTACGGAAATTCTTCCGCCAGGTCCTTTACCTTTTACTTTGTGAATATCAATGCCGATTTCTCTTGCAAATCTTCTAACCGAAGGAGCAGCCGGAACGATGGTTTTTGAAATATCGAAAAGAGCCTCTGCCTTGTTTCTAAGGTCGTGTTTAATTCTATCAACTTCTTTGGGTATTTTTGAAAATTCGGTGATATCGACTTCGTGTTTTTTGACCGCTTGCACTTCTTTTCGAGACGGAGTTTCAACTGCTGCCTGAGGTGCTTCAATCTTTGTTTTACTAACATCAACGGTTTCTATAATAAAAATTACATCGCCGACTTTTACTTTTTCTCCTTCTTTTACTTTTACATCTTTTACAATGCCGCTGACTTCCGAGGGAACCTCAACCGTTGCTTTATCGGTTTCTATTTCCAGAACAATTTGGTCAACTTCAACTTTATCGCCTTTTGCAATGTGAACCTTTGCTACATCAGCCGTCTCAATATTTTCGCCAAGGTTCGGGACTTTAAATTCGTACAATCCGGTTTTCGGCTTTTCTGTTTCGGCATTTTGTTTTTTATTTTCCGCAGGTACTACTTTCTTTTGTTCTGTCTCATGTTTTCTATCTTCTGTCTCCTTCTTTACATCTTCCATCTTTTCTATACTGTTGGGATCGATGGTTAGAATAACCTGTCCTACTTTTGCTTTGGTTCCTTCTTTTACATGGACTTTTTTAACAATGCCGCTCACTTCTGAGGGGACTTCGATTGTTGCTTTGTCGGTTTCAATTTCCATGATTACCTGGTCGACTTTTACTTTATCTCCTTCGCTGACAAGTATTTTTAAAATATCGGCAGATACAATATTCTCGCCGAGTTCCGGTAGTCTAAATTCTATTGGCATACTTCTATATTCCCGTAAATTTTTATTTATGATTTAGCCGGATTAGGTTTATTTGGATCTATTCCGAGCTCTTTTACTGCTTTCTTTAAAATTTCCGGCTTTAATAATTTTTCTTTTACAAGTGAATAGAGCGACGCATAGACAATATGTTTTGCATCCACCTCGAAGAAATTTCTCAGTGAAGCTCTGCTTTCGCTTCTTCCGAATCCAAAAGTCCCGAGTGTATGAAGCGGTCCGGGCAGCCATTTTGCAATTGAGTCACCGAGAATCTGTACGTAATCCGAAGCTGCTACAAATACTCCTTTTTCTCCTTTAGTTACCTGGCTGACATAAGGGAGCCGAGGCTTTTCATCGGGATGGAACATATTCCATCTTTCTGTTTCTTGGGCATCGGTATGCAGATTCTTGTAACTAGTAACACTCCAAATATCTGCCGAAATGCCGTAATCTTTTTCAAGAATTTCACCGGCTTTAATTGCTTCGTTTAAGATTGTTCCGCTGCCCAAAAGATGAACCTTAGCCGCATTTTCTTTTTTATTCGAATTCTTTTTTGAAATTGAGGATTCTCTGAACTTATACATTCCTTTTAGAATTCCATCCTTTATACCTTTAGGCATTTCAGGCTGGGCATAATTTTCATTCATTATTGTGATGTAATAGTAAATATTTTCCTGTTTCTCATACATTCTGTAAATACCGTCGCGGATAATCACCGCAAGCTCGTAGGCAAAGGCAGGATCATAAGCAACGAGATTAGGAATTGGATAAGCGAGCAAATGACTGTGACCGTCCTGATGCTGAAGTCCTTCGCCAGCAAGTGTAGTTTTGCCGGCAGTAGCACCGAGCAAAAAGCCTTTGCATCTCATATCGCCTGCAGCCCACGCCAGGTCGCCGAATCTTTGAAATCCGAACATAGAATAATAAGCGAAGAAGGGGATAGTATTAATTCCGTGAGTTGCATAAGCAGTACCTGCAGCAATAAATGACGACATTGAACCTGCTTCCGTAATTCCTTCTTCCAAAATTTGTCCGTCTTTTGCTTCTTTATAATAAAGCAAGCTGTCTTTATCCACGGGTTCATAAAGCTGACCCATGTGTGAATAAATTCCGACCTGTCTGAATAAAGCTTCCATACCGAATGTTCTTGCCTCGTCGGGTACAATCGGCACAATCAATTTACCGACTTCCTTGTCGCGCAGCAGTTTTGCAAGTATTCTTACAAAGACCATTGTTGTGGAAACTTCTCTTCCTTCCGTGCCTGCATAAAATTCCTCGAATAATTCTTCCGAAGGTGCCTGAAGCGGCTGTGCTTTTACTACGCGTTTGGGAATGTAGCCGCCTAATGCTTTTCTTCTTTCTTTTAAGTAACGGATTTCGGGACTATCCTCCGGCGGTCTGTAGAACGGCGCTTTGGCAACCTCATCGTCCGAAATAGGAATTCCGAATCGTGTTCTAAATTCTCTTAGTTCATCTTCGTTAAGTTTTTTCTGCTGGTGGGTAATATTTTTTCCTTCTCCCGCCTCGCCGAGTCCATAACCCTTTACTGTTTTTGCAAGGATAACTGTGGGAGAGCCTTTATGCTCGACAGCAGCTTTATAAGCTGCGTAGACTTTTTCGGGATCGTGACCACCGCGTTTCATTTTTTCGAGGTGTTCATCTGTGTATTGTTCTACGAGCTTCAACAATTCAGGGTATTTCCCGAAGAAATGTTCGCGGACATACTTGCCGCCGTGAACAATAAAATTCTGTGATTCTCCGTCAATAACTTCATTCATTCTTTTAACAAGAAGACCTGTTTTGTCGAGTTCAAGAAGCGGATCCCAATCGCTGCCCCAAATAACTTTTATGACATTCCAGCCTGCACCTCTAAAAACAGCTTCGAGTTCCTGAATTATATTTCCGTTACCTCTAACTGGTCCATCGAGTCTCTGCAGGTTACAGTTTATAACGAAAATCAAATTGTCAAGTTTTTCTCTTGCTGCAAGTGAAATTGCGCCTAATGCCTCGGGTTCATCGGTCTCGCCGTCTCCAAGAAATGCCCACACTTTTGAGTCGCTTGCTTTTTTAAGTCCGCGGTCTTCAAGGTATCTTGAAAACCTTGCCTGGTAGATTGCCTGTATCGGACCAAGTCCCATTGAAACTGTAGGGAATTCCCAGAAATCTGGCATTAACCAAGGATGAGGATACGAAGAAAGTCCTCCCCCGGGTTTTAATTCTCTTCTAAAATTTTCGAGCCGTTGTTTTGAAAGTCTTCCTTCTAAAAATGCTCTTGCATAAAATCCCGGCGCAGCATGCCCTTGAAAATAAACTATGTCTCCTTCACGGTTATCATCTTTGCCTCGGAAGAAATGATTGAAGCCGATTTCGTAAAGTGTTGCAGCGGATGCATAGGTAGAAATGTGTCCGCCGATTCCCGCCTCTTCTTTATTTGCCCGAACGACCATTGCCATCGCATTCCATCGGATTAAACTTTTTATTCGTCTTTCAATTTCTCTTCCGCCGGGAAACGGCGGCTGTTCTTTTGCCGAGATTGTATTGATGTACGGCGTGTTGGCAGTAAAAGGAAGTTCAACACCGGATTCATGGGCGTACATATCGAGATCGTGCAGAATCTGTTTTACTTTTTCAGCTCCGCCGGTTTGCAGCACATACTCTAGCGATTCGAGCCATTCGCGAAGCTCTACCTCATCCACAATATCTGTTCCGTTATTTTTTATGTCAGCCATTTCTCTTTTCCTT
Organism: Melioribacter roseus; assembly: GCA_020722085.1. Lineage (GTDB taxonomy): Bacteria > Bacteroidota > Ignavibacteria > Ignavibacteriales > Melioribacteraceae > Pyranulibacter. The sequence continues at coordinate 8,191 of DYLN01000066.1, read as the reverse complement.
TAATTTTACAATTTTATCCAATTAATTCGGATATGAAGTAATATTTAGAAAACTCGGGATGTAAATTTAAGAAAATATCGGATTAGATTGCTAATGAAAAGATAGGTGTAAACCTCGAAGGTTGCTTTTGAGCCTTCGAGGTTATTGAGCACCTTTTACATATCCGGCTCGGTGTGAATCATCACTTCGATATTTGAAATTTTTCTCTTTATCCCTTCTTCCACAATATGAGATATTTCGTGAGCTTTTTCGATAGTCAAATTTTTGTCTACGTGAATATTTATTTCAGCAAATTTATAAGGGCCAGATTCCCTCACTTTAATATTGTGATGATATTTCACATCTTGAATCTCTGATACAATTTTGTCTATCTCTTCGGTTAACCCCGAAGGGGCTTTATCAACGAGTGCGTCAAAAGATTTTTTGCCGAGTCTGTATGTTACGGTTAAAACTATGGCTGCTACAATTAATGCTGCAATTGAATCGGCATAAAAATAATTAAACGCAGCTCCGATCAAGCCGAACAGAACTACCATTGAACTCCAGATATCTGTTGAAAAATGGAGAGCGTCGGCTTCAAGTGCTTGACTGTTATGTTTTTTTGCAACTTTGTACAAAGCTCTTGAACGTGATGCATCAATAAGTATCGAAATAATTATCACTGCATAGCTCCAGAAAGTTATTTCAATTTCTACGTCTTTCGTTATAATTCTTTTAAGAGCTTCATATACTATCCATAAACAGGTAATTGCTAACAATCCGGTTTCAACAAGTGCCGAGTAATTTTCAAATTTTCCGTGTCCGTATTGATGTGCTTCGTCTGCCGGTTTATCCGAAAACTTAACGACAAAGAAAGTAATTACTGCGGCGAATAAATCTAAAAGTGAATGCAATGCTTCGGATAAAATTCCCAGACTGCCGGTTGCGATTCCGACAACCAATTTCATTGACGTAAGGAAAACGGCGGCAATAACAGACGTGGCTGCTATTCGTCTTTTTTCTTTACCGGAGTTGGTAGTGCTTTCCATTTCACAGCATGTTAATAACTGAAAATATTGCTCGAATTATCGAGCCATTTTTTAATTGTGTTTTTTTGCAGCAGTTCTAATTTTGCCGTTGGATGTAGGAATATGTAACCGTTTGTCGGCATCTCATCTTCGCTTATTTCTTCCCATATTTTATCTTTCTTTTTAGCTTGTTCTTTAGAAGTGAGATTTTCCCATTCGGAAAAATTCAACACTTCTCTGCCGGTCTTTACGTCATTTTCAATATACCATGAAACCGGAGCTACGTAACTGTACCACGGCCATTTAGTTTCGTTTGAATGGCAGTCGTAACACGAATTTTTAAGAATAGTTTTCACTTCCGCCGGTGCTTTAACTTCTGCGGTTACCGGCGGGTTAGTTCTATCTACTTCTATAAATTGAATAGCAATTATTCCTATAAAAAAAAGAAAGAAAAAGAACTTGAAAGTAAACCTCATAAAATCCCCCAATTATTTTTTTATTAAGTTAATTTAAATAAATATATATAAATAAATAAAACGAAAACCTATTAATCAAACAACCTCATTATAATTATAATTTTTCTTCCGCTTTTGAAATCACCGGTATAATTTCTTTACAAAAATCGGTTAAAAATTTTAACGTATCTTCGGGTGAGGTATTTTTATTAACCATCTGCAGCTTCAATGTTTCATCGTTCTGAATGAATTGAATTTCTTTTCCGTAAATTTCATTCAGAAAAGCAAGCAAAGCTGCAAATTTGTTTTTATAGAAATCTTCCCGATCACCTTTCGGCAGAATAACAATGATTTTATTTTTTTGAACAACGATTCTTTCGAACAAAGCAAAAGAAGCGTAGTACCTTAATATTGCTGCGGCAAGAAGTCTTTCAACAATTACCGGCAGCTTGCCGAAGCGGTCTTCCATTTCCTCTCTTATTTCATCTGCTTCTTCAATTTTGACCATTGAAAACATTGCTGTATAAAAACTGAGCCGGTCTGCCTGATCGGGCATGTACTGTTTTGGGATTCCGATTTCAAAATAAGTATCGATTGTCGGCTGTGATCTTTCCTGCTGTTTTGGAAGTTCCTTAAATACTTCTTGAAATTCATTTTGCTTTAATTCTTCCACAGCTTCATCGAGCAGTTTCATGTATAAATCAAAACCTACCGAATCGATAAATCCGCTTTGTTCTGTACCGAGGAGATTCCCTGCTCCCCGGATTTCGAGATCTCTCATAGAAATATTAAATCCTTCTCCAAGTTCGGTGTATTCTTCAATTGCCTGGAGACGTTTGACGGCTTTCTTTGTAATGGTATTTAAAGAAGGAATCAGCAGATAAGCATAAGCTTGTTTATCGGAGCGTCCTACTCTGCCGCGCAGTTGATGAAGTTCTGCAAGCCCAAATCTATCGGCTCTGTTAATTATTATTGTATTAACATTTGGTATATCAAGTCCGGATTCTATAATTTTTGTAGAAATAAGTACATCGTATTTTCTGTTGAGGAAATCATAAATAACATTTTCAAGCTGGGACGCCTTCATTTGTCCGTGTGCAACGGCAAAACTTACCCTCGGCATGTGTTTTTGTAAATAAGAAGTCAGCTTTTCAATTGAATGAATTCTATCGTGTACAAAATAAACCTGTCCGCCGCGTTTCAATTCATTTTCAATCCACTCACGGATTTTTATTATGTCGAAAGTGTCGACTTTAGTGTAAATAGGCTGTCTGTTCACCGGCGGTGTGCCAATTATTGAAAGGTCCCTTGCACCAAGCAAAGAAAGATTAAGCGTGCGCGGAATTGGAGTCGCAGTTAGAGCCAAAGTATCAACGTTGGCTTTTAATGAACGCAATTTTTCCTTATGCATTACTCCGAATCGATGCTCTTCGTCAATAATAAGCAATCCGAGGTCCTTAAACGAAACATCTTTTGATAACAAACGATGTGTTCCGATTACTAAATCGATTCCTCCTTCAGGCAATTTTGCAAGAATTTCTTTTTGTTTGCTCTTTGTTTGAAATCGCGAAAGCACTTCTATTTTTACCGGATATTGGGAGAGCCGGTCTTTAAATGTATTGAAATGCTGCTCTGCAAGTATGGTTGTCGGTACTAGCAATGCGACTTGTTTTCCGTCGTTGATTGCCTTAAATGAAGCGCGCACTGCAATTTCTGTTTTCCCGAATCCGACATCGCCGCAAACCAATCGGTCCATCGGGTTTTCATTTTCCATGTCAGCTTTTACTTCTTCGGTTACTTTTATCTGGTCGGGAGTATCTTCATAGAAAAACGAAGCTTCCAATTCTTTTTGCCAGATAGAATCCGGGCTGAAAGTAAATCCCTTAGTTGATTTTCTTTTTGCATAAAGTGCAATTAATTCGCGCGCTGCTTCTTTGATTTTTGATTTTACTTTTTTCTTTGTGTTTTTCCATTCTGGACTGCCTAATACAGAAAGCCTGGGTTGAACATTTTCTTTTGAGGAAAATTTTTTTACGAGTGAAAGGTAATTCATATTGACATAAACGACACCGCCTTCGGCATATAAAATTTTTATCGACTCCTGTTCGACATCTCCTATCTTTATAGTTTCCAGTCCGGCATATTGACCGATACCAAAATTTTCATGAACAACAAAATCACCTTTTTTAATCGAAGCAAAATCTTTAGCCTTGAATTTTTTGTAATTCTGTTTTGTGATAAGTTTGGTTCTGTAAGGTTTATTGAAAATTTGGTAATCTGTCAGAACAATAAGCTTATCTTTCCTTGAAATAAATCCGTTCTTAACAGGCAGTGCAAATATTTTAATTTTACCGTTTTCCAGAAATTCTGCAAGCTCTTTTTTGAAGCCTGAAAGCAGCTCATAGAGTCTTCTGTTTTGAAGTTCATTTTCAACTACAATAAAAATTTCATAGCCTCTGTTTGTGTTTTCCAAAATAAAATTAAATAGCAGATCAAAATTGGAATTGAGAAAGGGAATTTCGGCAAGCTCAAGATTTATTCTTACGTTGTGCTGTTCGAGAGGTTCTTCGATTACCCAAAATGCTTTTTTCTCGAACAGTCTGTCCATAGTTATTTCGGATGCTTCAAATCCGCTGCCGTTATCATTATCCGCTGCGGAAGATTTTTCGTTTTCTTCTTTATAGTAATCTTCGAAAATTTCTTCGAGCAGTTCTTCGTCGAAATCGTTCTTTTTATTGTCACTTTGATGTTCCGATTTTTCTTCTTCGAACAGGTCAACAAGATCGGGAAAAGAAGCAAATACAATAGGCTCGTTTAAGTAATCAAAAATATCGCTTGTATTCTTTCCCGTACCGTTAATTGATGCTGCAAGTGTTACGGTTTGAATTTTGTTGGATGATCGTTGTGTTTCGATGTCGAACTGCCTGATTGATTCGATGAAGTCGCCGTCAAATTCGAGTCTTGCCGGAAACTTTTCGCTGTACGACCAAAAATCAATTATCGATCCCCGGATGGCGTAATCTCCCGGACTTTCAACATACTTTTCGCTGTTGTAGTTAATTAAATTCAGATATTCAATTAATTCGGAATATTTTATTCCGCCGCCGATTTCGATTCTTGTAGTCTTATCATTCAGCACATTTAAAGAGGGGAGAGGCATCTTTAGTAATTCGTATGTAGAAATAAGAATTAGTTTATCTTTGCTGCTGAGCGTTGTTAATTTTTCTTGCAGAGGTTCCGGCGATAAATCATCAATTGCAACAATAAAGTTTTCCAAACCGAGGATGCTCAGTTCAACTTTAGTTTCGTTTACCTGTTGAACCGACTTAAGCAGCATCAAAATGCAGGATTCTTTTTTAATTAATGAATTTGTCAGCATGGATTTTGAAGAACCAACCAGACCTGAGGTGTAAATTTTCCCGGGGAAGGTTTTATTCGATTTAATCTCGTCAATTAGTTTATCGAATACAGTTAATTTTTCGAAAAAGTCTTTTTGAATATCCATCTATCTTTGATCTTATCTCTTTTGTCTTTTTAAAATAGATACACTTCTCCCCCTCAAAGCTAATCGAGTGGAAGCAAGATTATTCTGCCAGACAAAATTACAACGTTGCAGGTAAAAATGCTTTATAGTAGCTGTGGAATGTTTTTCCTTGTATGAATCGATTTGTGATTGTTTGATTGATTGAATGGTGGGTTGTCGGAAATCGATTATTCAGCCGATCCATCCATTTCCGCCAATGGGTGAGACCTCGCCCGCTCTTTTAGGCGAGATCTTGTCTTTGACAGCCCTTCGGCGGGCAACCATTCAAGAAATTATATTTGGCAGAGTTTAGTCTGAGAAAATTTATATAAATTAGCTCCAGAAAAAATCGATTATAGCTGCTTATTGGAGTTTTAATGTCTTTCACTTTCCGTCTTGGAAAAAGAGCAGAGTGGATGCATCCTAAAGATTGATATTCGGATACCCTTTAAAAGAAGAATTTAGCCTTCTTTCCGTAGGTCGATAGACCCTGACAAGGGGACTTTATTTAAAAATATTTGCAGGATAAAAAATGAGCATCTCAAGAAATATTCTTTTGAAAATGTCGGAGAGTTCTTATTTAAAAGAACGTATACCGAAGATTAAATTTGTGCAGAAGGCATTAAAAAAGTTTATGCCCGGAGAGACCGAAGATGCAGCAATAGTTGAATCGAAAAAATTGGTTGAGTTCGGGATCAATACTGTTTATACGCGCTTAGGTGAAAATATAAACCATCTTTCGGAAGCCAATGAAGTCAGGGATCACTACTTGCAGCTAATCGACAAAATAAAAAAAGAAAATATTGATGTTGAGATTTCGCTGAAACTTACCCAGCTTGGTTTTGATATTTCCGTTGACGAAACTTACAATAAGTTCAAATCAATAGTTGAAAAAGCTAAGCGGCAATTGAACAATATCGTTTTTATTGATATGGAAGGAAGTGCATACACGCAAAAGACAATAGACTTTTACAAAAGAATTAAATCCGAATTTGAAAATGTCGGACTCTGCCTGCAGTCGTATTTATACAGAACAGAAAAAGACTTTGACGAACTTCTGAAAATTTCACCGGTGATCCGCCTGGTTAAAGGAGCTTATAAAGAGCCGGCAGACGTGGCTTTTTCGGCAAAAAAATCCGTCGATGAAAATTATTTTCTGCTTGCAAAAAAAATGATCAGCAGTACAAAAGAAAAAGACGCACGGATTATTTATGGTACGCACGATGAAAAACTGATTCAAAAAATTATTGAAGAATCTTCAAAAATTGGTTTGCCAAAAGACAAACTCGAATTTCAGATGCTATACGGTATTAAAACCGAGTTACAAAAAAAACTGGCAGCGGAAGGATTTAAAATTAGAGTTTTGATTTCCTATGGTGCCTCCTGGTATCCGTGGTATTTGAGAAGATTGGCTGAGCGTCCGGCAAATGTTTGGTTTGTTCTAAAAAACGTAGCGGGATAAAGATGAAAAAACTTCATGGCATATTTCCTCCTATAACTACTCCGTTTGAAAATGATGAACTTTCTTTAAACAGACTCAAGTTCAATATTGAAAAATGGAATAGAACCGGATTAGCCGGATACGTGGTGATGGGTTCTAACGGCGAAAGTGTTTTCTTGACTCGAAGTGAAAAACTAAAACTTGTTGAGAATACAAAAAAATTTGCAAGCAATGACAAATTAATTATCGCCGGCACCGGTTCGGATTCGATAAAAGAAACGGTATCGCTTTCAAATGAGGCGGCGGGATTAGGTGCGGATTTTGTTTTAATACTTACCCCTTCTTTTTATAAATCACAAATGAAGCACGAGGCGTTTATAAAATATTTTTCTTCTGTTGCCGATGGCTGCAAAGTGCCGGTGATAATTTATAACGTGACGAAATTTACCGGCGTAGATATTGATCCGTCTACCGTTGCAAAACTCTCTGAGCATAAAAATATTATCGGAATAAAAAACAGCTCGGAAAATATCCGGCAGACAATTGAATTCATTTCAAATACAGACGAATCTTTTTCTGTCTTTGTCGGAACGGCATCCGTTCTTTATTCCGGCTTGACCGCCAGTGCAGTCGGAGGAATTCTCGCACTCGCGAATATTGCACCCGATCAATGCGTTCAAATTCAAAAATTTATTGAAGAAGGAAAACTGAAAGAAGCTCTTGAGCTTCAGAAAAAAATGATTCCAGTAAATACTGCCGTTACGGCAAAATACGGTGTGCCGGGATTAAAAGCAGCGATGGATATGTTGGGATATTTTGGAGGAGAGCCCCGAGCACCTTTATCACAATTGAATGATGCGGATAAAAAACAACTCGAACAAATATTGATTAATGCGGGATTGATGAGTCGGAAAGTTGAAAGTGGAAAGTTATAATAAGGATAAATCGTGTATAAATCATTTCAGCCGCCGAATAGAATTTTAATTGGAACAGATCTGTCGAATGTTCAGCCGCGTGTGCTTGAAGCATTATCAAAACAGACTTAAGGTCACCTCAATCCAAAGTTTTTTGAGTTAACCCGCTGAAATTGGAAGATGCATTAAAGGCTGACCCGGATATAAAAACTGCGGCATTTGTTCATGCCGAAACATCAACCGGTGCCCTCAGGATATAAAAACACTTTCTGAAATCGTACACAAATATAATTGTCTTGTCGCTGCCGATACAGTTGCTTCGCTTGGTGCTGCCGAAGCTCGGGTGGATGAATGGCATCTGGATGCGGTATATTCATGTTCGCAGAAAGGATTGTCGTGTGTAGCCGGAAAGAAATTAATCTTGAACCGATTGTTCCCGAAGACGAAAGAATGCCAAACTTAGTTGCGGTTAAAGTACCAGAAGGGTTGATGAAGCCAAAGTAAGAGCAGCACTTCTTCAAAAACATAATCTGGGAATCGGTGCAGGACTCGGAGGGCTTGCCGGAAAAATCTGGCGCATAGGATTGATGGGCTACAACTCAAATGAAAAAATGATTGATTACTGCATTGGCGCGATGAAAGATGTATTGAGTTAATTTTGTGCTCTGGAAAAACCGGTGTTCTTACCTGCTAAAGAAGCGAAAATTTCTCTTCCGCAAGCGTTTTTTTCGGTAACTTGAAATTTTTTCGATTTTTTTAGCCAAAAGTTCTTCGATTCCAAGCCAAATTCGCAACATTTTACCCACTCTTTAAAAACATACGTACTTATACTGATTCGCTTTTTTGACTTA
>DYLN01000212.1 GCA_020722085.1 Melioribacter roseus | reverse complement strand
AACCCGCGCTCTTATTCTTACCAAGAATACGTTTTACCACTAAACTACCTAGGCAGAATTTCTTTAATTATATCATCAACTTACAAATTAAATAAAAAAGTTCTCTTGAGAATGCTAACCAGTAATTAACAAACACCACTTAGTCTTGACTCTTTGAGTTAATAACCGCCGAGATAAAATACTTAATATCTTCTTCCGTATGAAGAGAGCTTAACTGGACTCTAATCTCATCTTTTCCCGGAGGGACAACAGGATAACTGATGGTCGTGACCAAAATCCCTCTTTCAAATAATTCTGCGGCTAATTTTTTTGCTTTTTTGGCATCACCAATTAAAATCGGCTGTATCGGATGATCTGAATGACTAGCCATCTGAAAACCAGCCTTTTTAATTTCTTTTTTAAAATAAACAATATTTCGGTTTAGTTTTTCCAGTAAGTTTTTTCCTTTTTCCGTATCGATGATTTTAACGGATTTAAGTGCCGCCCCAGCCACTGATGGCGAAATTGGATTTGAGTAAATATAGGTAGCGGCTGACTCGCGCAGGTAATCGATTATAATTTGGTCACCAACGATGTATCCTCCATCAGAACCAAATGCCTTCCCAAGCGTCCCAACGAGGACATCAGACTTTCCGCCACTTGCCTCCTCGACTCCCCGACCGGTTACCCCATAAGCACCCACACCATGACTGTCATCAATTAACAAAACCACTCCCTCTTCATAATCATCCATATGTCTATCAACAATCTTCCTTAAAGCCTTTACATCAACCGCCTCACCCAACATGCTAAAAATTCCATCGCTTATCACTAAAGCCCGTTTAAATTTACCTTTATTTTCAGTTAAAATTCTGTCTAAATCTTTATAATCTAAGTGGCGGTAAATTGCCTTTTGTTCTTTAGATACTCCGGCTATTCTTATTCCGTCAATAATGCTTCGATGATTTAGAGCGTCAGATATCACTATTGTTTCACCTGAAACGAGAGAGTCTTTGCTTTGACCTTTAATAAGACAAAAAATAACTGCTAAATTGGCGGCAAAAGCCGAGGAAAATATCATCGCCTCATCTCGGCCATGAAATTTTGCCAGCGCTTTTTCTAAATCTTTATATACCTTAAAAGTCCCGGAGATAAATCTCACCGCTCCCGGTCCAGCCCCATAGATATCAACCACCTCTTTTTCTACTTTTTTTACCTCCTCATCAAATCTCAGTCCTAAGTAATCATTGGAGTTGAAGATAAGATATTTCTTACCATTGATTATTGCTTTATGATTGGCGTCAAACCCAACAATCATCTTTTCTAAGCGTTTACTTGTTTTGGCATCATCTATCCTTTTAAGTTCTGCCTGAAGCAAATTAATAAAAGTGTCTTTCATAATTATTTCCTTAACTTTCTTTTAATGTTGTCATAAAGAGCTTTTGTCATACCGACCAAATCAAACTTATGCTGCCATCCCCAATCTTTCCTCGCTTGTGAATCATCAATTGATGTTGGCCACGAGTCGGCAATTTTTTGCCGATGATCAGGAGCATAGATACAAACAAATTCCGGATCAATTTTTTTAATCTCCTCTGCCAACTCTTTTGGTGAAAAAGAGACAGCGGCAAAGTTATAACTTGTCCTGACGCTAATTTTGTCTGCCGGCGCCTCCATTAGCTTAATTGTCCCCTCAATCGCATCATCAATATACATCATCGGTAAAACGGTGTTTTCGCTTAAAAAACAACTATATTTTTTCTCTTTAATTGCTCCATAAAAAATATGAATCGCGTACTCAGTTGTCCCATCTCCCGGTTCCGCCCGCCAACCGTTTAAACCCGGATAACGCAGACTTCGCACATCCAATCCATATTTTAGAAAATAATACTGGCACAATAGCTCACCGGTTACCTTATTGACCCCGTACATGGTTGTCGGCTCTAGAACAGTGTGTTGGGGAGTATGATGCCGCGGTGTCGTTGGCCCAAAGGCGGCAATTGAGCTTGGCCAAAAAACTTTGTTTTTATATTTAACCGCCAAGTCAAGAACATTTTTTAATCCGCCGACATTCACCTGCCAGGCCAGTTGAGGGTTTTTTTCGCTTCCGACTGAAAGCAAGCCGGCCAGATGATAAATTGTTCCAATATTATGTTTTTTAATGACTCCCTCAAGATTTGAAATATCAGAAACATCCCCTTTTTCAATAATCCCTTTGAAGTTATTATCAGTTTTATTATGACTTAAAAGAATAACTGAATCTTGACCATATTTTTTTTGAAGAGCGGGAACCAGCTCGCTGCCCACTAAACCAAAGGCACCGGTGACAAGAATTTTTTTCATTTAATAAATGATAACAAAAATTATTTTGATATTCACTGGAAAAATGCGCCGGATAACAAAATAAATTAACCAATTTTATCACTAGCTCTTTGTCATCATAATGTGATAACTGACTATCGCCGCTGAAACAATCACGTTTAGTGATTTGTTAATTCCAAACATCGGTATTTCAACAATCTGATCAACTAATCTCAACGTTTCCTCAGTCACTCCTGAGGTTTCATTGCCGAAAATCAAAACCAGCGGCAGCCGATACACCGCGGCGGTGTAATTGATGGCGCGTGGGTGTTGTTCTACTGCAATAAATTGAGGTGAGAAGTTAGATGTAAGTTCATCAATCGCCTCCCCTGCTGTTTTTTTATATTCCCAAGGCACCACTTT
>DYLN01000065.1:15382-18111 GCA_020722085.1 Melioribacter roseus | reverse complement strand
AAAGTTTTACTCTCTTAAATTCCAGCATTCTTGGAATGTCATTATGCTTTCTCCTTTTTGATTATATACTTTTGGCCTGTCTTCAGACAAACATTTTTTCCATGTCCGTTCTCGTGAACAGGCTTCTACTTGCTGTCCGCAGTCAATTTTCCCATCGGATTTGGCATTGTAATACCAGCACACCCGCTTCTCGTAACATTCCGCCGGTTCGTCCGGCATTTGCTCCGGATAGCTCAGACACCCCGCCAAAAATACAAAAGAAAACAAATAAAATTTTTTCATTGTACCGTCCTTATATTTCGTCCAATCTGCCCCTTTTCTTTGTCAAAATGTAAAACATGCATTTCACGAGGGGACAAAAAAGACATTTCCGACGCCCAGGAGTTTCTGGGCGAAAGTGTGTTAAATCGCTCAAATCGAATTCCATTTTTATAAATCACCATTTCATTGTGAGTATGCCCACCAAAAATCATACGGAAAATTGATGAAGCATAATCAATTCCGCCATTTCTTTGTATCATATAAGACGCCAAAACGTCCGCTTTTTCTGTGTCTGTATGAGCAAAGCAAAAATAGTTTACTCCATAACGATAAAATTTTTGTTTTGTTGGTTCTGTATCAATAAAGACATTTTCCCATTCTCTGTAATATGCTTCTAAGTATCGAGAAATATGCTGAGCAGTATGCCAATCATGATTTCCAGGCGGGATGTAAACACGAATAAAATTAGCTTTTTGTGACGCGCTTTCTATCATGTATGTTAGCATCCGCGCGGCCGCATCCACAGCTTTAAAATAAAAGTCTGCGTCTAAGACATTTTTATTTTTTTCTGTCGTTCGGCTTCTTGTATCAGATTCTACGATATCGCCCAAGGGAGCAATGATAATTTCATCTATATAATCAATTTTAGAAAGTAAATCTGTAAAAATTTCTTTGTGCATTTCAATGGCTTTCTCTGTATCATAATTTTCACCAGTTTGTTTGTCCCAGACCAATAAGCCAATATGAGGATCCCCAATCGCAAAAACAGCACATTGATTTTTTAAATTCTTTTCTTCCCTTGTTTTTTCTTGCGGTGGTTTTGCTGGTATTAACCGGATAAGAGAATCGACAAAATGTTTTTCAAAATCTTGCGCAGGGTATTCCCTCACCCATTTTTGAACTTCAACAAATTCCCCATCCTTGTTGATTTTTAATTGGCTCGTAACTTTCCCCGAAACATGCCCGATCTTACCAGATTGATTTTCAGGATTTGCTATGTCTTGCCCATAAGTTTCTCTTAGCAACTGAATAACTTCTCGAATATATCGATCAGAGATGTTTAATTTTTTGGCAGCAATAGTAGACGAATTTCCACTTTCAATATAAGCTCGTAAAATTTCTTTTTGTCTGTCAGTCACTTTTCAAGCCTTTTCCTTCCGTTATCCCCAATAGATTCGTTTACTCTTTTCCCAAGGTAAAACCCACTTGTACCTGTAGCCACCCATGCTATTATTTCTATTAATTTTATCTGATTGTCTTGTATTTGAATAAAAAATGAAACAAAAAGCAAAAACAAAGAAGCAAAAAGAAAAGACAAAAAAGCTATCCAAGTTCTAAGTGTTGAACCGGAAAACTGGCCTGTTTTGTCATCTTTATACAGAAACTTCAGAAATGCCATAGCAATTCCTCCCAATAATTGGTAGTGGATCAATGTATTTTTTTAGTCTTTTGTCATATAATCCAAAATGGAGGTGGGGAGCGTGCCCCCGTTCTCCAGCAGTAAAAGTACCAATTAAATCACCACCATTAATTTTGTCGCCATCGCACAATTGGCTTTCAACGTGCAAAAACTCATATAGAAATTTATCGTCTTCTCCCAGAACCCCCCCCGGATTTTTTCCGTTGTTAATTTTTCTAACTTCTATTATCTTTATCTGTGTAGGAGAGTAACAAAGCTTATGAAGATTAGAAATATCAATCCCGCTATGAAAAAAACCGTCGTGATTACCGAATGTCCACGTTACCCTTGTAGAATAAATTTGTCCATTATAAATTACGGGTCGTACAATTGGCTTCCATTGCATTTTATCCCTCCTCAAATTTTATATTCCAATCGTCATAATTTTTCTTTTCTTGAGATTGATATTTTTTTATATTTTGTACTAAAGAAGTAATCGATTTTACTGAGTCTTTTTTAGTCTTTATAATTAAAACTAAACCATTTTTTTCGATAACATTTTTTACAAATTCCAATATACACATTGTAAACCTTGAATTCATACTTTTAACATGTTCAAAATTTATAACCATTTTTTTTTCTGAAGAGTCCGGGACTTTTCGCAAGTTTTCCGCTAATTCACAAAGCAAGTCTTTAATTGTTTCTGATTCTGCTCTTGAAAGTCTTTCTGTGCTTTTTAAAATTATGTCTAATTTTGCTACAAAAACTATTCCTGTTTGGATGTCAATAGATATAGTTTTATAAATTTTTTCTGCAAAATAATATTTTAGAGCGTCTTTAATTTCTAAAATATTATTTTCTTGTTTTTGTGCTTTTTCATTTTTTATTTCTTTTGTTATCCATTGCAAAACGCCATTTCTAAAAAGCAAAATGGCGATTATTGTTATTAATAAGAAAAAAGACGCTACAAATAAAATTAAATCATTAGCAGTTAAAAGATCATAAATATATTTTTCGCTCATTTCTATTCCTTCGGCCAATTGGGAATTACAGCGTCAATTTCTTTTTG
>DYLN01000065.1:5274-15282 GCA_020722085.1 Melioribacter roseus | reverse complement strand
AAAAGCGTTTGGGCGGACTTTTTCCGTATAAATTTCAAAATTAGGTTTTTCTCCAAGTCTGAATTCCCTTGCAAATCCAGTTAATTTTTCATAAAAAATTCTTCCTGTAAAATCCGGGATCAGATTAAAATTTTCATCATATGCCTGATTCGCTCCCGGCGGAATAATTTTAAAATCTTTGTCCAGCACAGAAATTGGCATATTTACTCTACATTCATAACCCGGAGGAAGCGGGACAAAATTTTCTTGTTGTAAAGGCTTTGCAGTTGAAATAATTGTCTTTATTCTTCCATTTTCTATTTTTGCGTATTCCATAAAAATCTCCTTTAACTTATTCTTTCCCAATATTCAACAATAAACGATTTTACTCTTGTCTCGTCTGCGACACGAATTGGATTAGAATTCGTTAGCGGCATTGCTTTGAGTCGGCGGGGACAACCTCGGCATTCCGTATTCATAAAAAGAGCAGAAAAGTAAGTCCACCCATTGACCTGACCGTTGGACGAGTCTCTATCCCCCGAATACCCCCAATAATCCCGTGCACCGCTGGCATCATGATCTGCTCCAAGTTGCCACTCCTGGAATGCATCTTCTTGTGTGGTGAACGCAGTCCCTGCGAGAGAACCAGCCGCGCGGGGGACGCGGTCAGCCCAGTCACTTGTAACATCAGCCCATGTCCCCGCATACCCCATATTTCCAGGTCTCGCCGATTCTCTCCTAACCTCCAAAATTGTCCCGATCGGATATTGAAAAGAAGCCAAAGCAAGGTTTAAAATTGCATTAATTGTTGTTTTCTGCGTTATTCCACCGCTTTCATTTTGCAAAATTAATTCTTCTGTTCCTGAAAGAGTTGTTTTTTCTGTGTAATCTTTTATCTGCATTTTATCACCTTTTACGCTATATACCCATAAAAAAATCTATCTTCGTTGTCAAGTATTATATTGTTAGTATTGTCATCTATCGTATGATATTCTATTTCTGGTTGTTCGATATAATCTCGAACATATCTTAAGCCAAGTTTAATTTTAAAATTTGAAACGTCGTTTTGAACTTCTACTACTTCAAATACTTTTAAATTTTGCTGGGCATTTGGTCTTGATATAGGATCACATACAATAAAATCTCCAGGCTCAATCCCAAATTTTTCCCATGTTGTTTGTCTCTTAATAATGTCATTAACTTTTTTTGAAATTGACATTATTGTTTCAGATTTGTCTTGTGCGTCTTCAATAGTATAAAGATTTGTATCGAATGTTTCTACTTTTAATTTTTTATAAATTTCAAAAGTTGAATCTTTATAATTTGTATTTTCATAAGTTCTATGATAGTCATTTTCAATACTTCTTCTATAAGTTATAATAACTGATGTTAAATATTCTGATCCGTTGTTTTCAAGTTCTGGGAGAGAAAGCCATTCATCATTTAAAATTTTTACAGCATTTTCTTCCCTGGCAGGATCATAAATTCTGATAGTATAAAGACCGTTATTTTTTACAAAAAATCTGGCGTCAATGTCATTGCAAACGCTTTCAATTCCCTCGGATAATTTTGTACTCCCATCACTAACATAAAGCGATGTATTTCGCGCTAAAGTTGCTGCCAAGTCAATTTCATTCGTATCAAAAAATGATTGTAAATATGGTTTTCCGTCATAACGATATAAAAGATCTTTTATTATTTCAACGCCATTCGTTTTTGTGTTTGCGATAAAATCAATCGTAACTTTATCTTCATTCCCATTTACGCTTGCCGTTGTCATAGTAAATGTCCCTGCAGATAAATTTACCGTGCCGGTGAGCGCTGTCTCGATTTCATCGACATAAATTTTATCCAATGAATAAATCATGTTAAATTCTGTATCTGCAATTAAAAATGTACGATATGTGGGAGATGCTTCATCTTCATTTAAGCATATTGCCTTTGCATTGTAAATTGTCCCATATGCAACCGGTTTTACTTCATCGGAATTATTATCGTTAAGATAAGGGAATTCTGATTTTGTTAATCTATTCGTCGCTATCGGTTGTGTTAAGCTTCTTCGTAAGTCTTCCAACTTTACAGTAAATTCGTCAAAATCTCTTGAATCGTCTTGTATTGCACCTTCAAAAACTGTTTCAAAATTATCATAAGGATCAGATATCCCGCCGACCATAATTCTTGCGCCTTGCCCCCATAAATTTTTATCTCGCCAATTGTCAAAATGCCCATCCGTATTTATTAATTTTACTGAACCGGTTTGGTATTTTAATAGCCCAAAAAAAAGCGGATCAATTGACTTTTTTAATCCGGAAACACTCACTAAACGGGGTTCATAATAGTAATCATTCCAATATGTTTTTATATCATTATTCGGGATTTGTGAATACCCAACAACAGAACCATAAAAAACGCGCTTTCCAATCTTATTCTCAAAATTTTTAAAATGTACGTATAAAACCTGAGCAGGATAATCATAATAAAATGAAGAATCAGTTAAACGACAATCAGATAGACTAAGAGTTCTTGAATATAATATTCCATCTACACGAACAGATTTTACAAGCCTTTTTTGATTTTGAAAATATTCATAAAATCCAACAACAGAATGATTGTCGGTTACGTTTTTAACGTTATTTTCGACCTTCCACCACCATATTCCCGGCTCAAAATTTATGAATTCATTTTGATTTATAGGTGTATCATATTCAAATATTATAATTTTTTTTGTCATTTTATGAGATTATTTCTTCAATTTGAAAATAGGATGGGGTGGTTCCGCCTTCTGCTCCGTAAACATAAAAATAAGTATTCGGGTGTGTACTTGAATGACGCATTCCCATTTTTATCCTGTCTCCTGCATTAAGATAAAAAAAACCAGTAAATAAATTTATATCAGTATGAAGACTATCGGAGTAGATGGATAGGCTTCTTTGATTAATACAAGTTCCGTTCTTAAAAATACAAAGATATAAAGAATAATAGCCGGAGGAGTCAACTCCAACATAAAAATAAAGATTATATTTATATAGTCCATCAACCGGAGCGATAAATTCTGTCCCGTCAAAAGAATTAGTTTGGTCAATTTCTTCTGTATCAAAAGTAATAAATCGCCAATTATTATCCGGCACCTGAAATGTTTCTGTAACATTATTTATAGCGTTAATAACTACTTTTAATTTTGTATACTCAAATTTTCCAAAAAAAACCGTTTTCCGCTTGTAAATCGTCCCCTGCTTGTACATTTTGCCAATCATTTTATCTACTGTAGACGACTTATAATATCCCTGATAGTCACCGCGCCAAACCGGAGCGGTCGCGGTAAATGCCGCAGCGGCTGTGCCACCGCTTGCAATTAAAACGACATAAACCATTCCATCGGCAACCTCCGCAGACGTATACGGATCAATTGTAGAAATAGATTCGTCAGAATTAGCGACAAATAAAGCTCCACCAATATCTACTATAGACCCTGCCTCTATCACTGGAATTGTCTCCGTATCCATTTCAGATAAAGAAAGAGAATTTCTTCGCGTCGCATCAAGCGTCAACATCATACTGTCAAAATTTACATCACCGACGCCATATTCTGATATCTTCTGTAATGCCATTAAAAAACCTCTCTTATCTCATTTTGAAAACTCCAAAGTATTCCCTCTAACGTTTCCACTCTCGTGAATTCAGGCAGAGACGAATTAACTACGTAAAGTGGACGCTGAATATCTAATGAATTTTCCCAAACAAAAAGTAAATACGGATTCACAAGATCTGAATTATAGAAAAAGTCTTCCATAGATTCTTTCTCTGTTTGTGTCACCATCGGGAAAGTAAAAGATGCAGAATTGTACCGAGTCCGCTCAATTCCATATGCAGCCCCTGAAGTAGAAAAAGCTGCCTCTGACGTTGTATTTTTCTTAAAAACTTGATTTACTGACATCCCAGGAAATGTCACAGATTTGTCCAAAACAACCCTACCAATTTCAATGTGACTTTCTGGATTTGTCGGGTCGTCTAAAGTTATCCGCCAAAATGGATACGTTTGAACTGATGAAAATTGATAAACCCAAACCCCAGAAAAATTTTCCAGCGTTTCCGACACAGAAGGTGACGACCAGGAATCGCTGGCATTCGCTTCTATTTTCACTGTCGCGGAATCTGATAAATTACTTCCTAAAATTGCTACAGTATCAGCGGAAATGGCAGAAGCAAAAGAAAATTTTATCCATTGATCCACCTTAAAATAAGTTTTTCCTTTTCTTGAAAGTCTCGAATCTTTTAAAGCCTCTGAAAATGTATAAAATGGATTTTCCGATGAGGCAATAATTGTCGCAGAATCTATGTTTTTTATAATTGTTGCTTTCATCTTGCTACCACCGCCCGGGAATCAATTAACAAATCCCCGCTTTTTGTCGCATTGTACAAACTTTTATAAATTAATTCGTCACCCAAATGGATAGTGATACTACCCATCTGACCAGCTTGTTTCCCCTCTGCAATATTGAAAAGTCTTTTTTGTTGTGCTCCGTTCAAAATCATTTCTCCAGAATTAACCATGGCGGCGACATTGTCCCCTGCAGGAGATGACCCGGGGACAATTCCCCCGGTTTGGTATGCTTGCGGTTTAGCCGCAACAACCCCAGCGAGTTGCAAGCTTGCAGCCACACCAGCGATCGCGGCATAAATTCCAGCAACGACAACTCCCCATTTTGAACCTGCTGTAAATGCGTTTAAAATTGCAAGCGGTACGGATGCAGTAGCTGCTGCAACTTGATATTTCCACTGCATTAATGCCATTTCATATTCCAATTCTTTTCTTTTTTCTGCGTATTTTTGTTGAATTTTGTATCTTTCTAGCTCCCTCTTTTTTTCTCCGGCGGTTATTTTGTCGCCTGATTTTTCCGCTAAGTCTATCTCTTTTTGCAGCTTTTCTTGTTGTGTTTCTTCTGCAACTCCCGCGGCTTCTATCTCAGCCTGCATCTGAGAATCCAAAGCATTAATTTCATTTTGCAGTCTTGCTTGCTGAATAGATTGCAAACCGTCCATAACACCTGTAAAAGCATAAGAAACCATATTAGCAAAATCTGAAATTTCTTGTATTAATTTTGTAAAAGTAGTATTTCCACTTTCTTTTAATTTTTGAAATTTACCAAGAATTTTTTCAATAGCAATGTCAAAACCGGAGAGTTTTTCAACTGCTTCTTGTGTCTTTAACCCAAGAAATGTCATCACTCGTCCGCTAATCCCTTCAAGTTTTTCTTGCAATTTCAAGAAATCTTCCCCGGTATTTTTTGCGGATTTTCCCATTTCGCTGACGGCATCAGCCCCCTTCAGCGATGCCCCGGCCACACTATTAATCGCTAATGCTTGTCCCTGCGCAGCTTGCTTTGCAAGTAAAGCATCGACGACAAAAGTTTTGGCATTTCTATGATTTTTCATGTATGCTTCATTTGCATTTTTTGCGACTTTGTTAGCAACTTCTGCATCAAATAATTGTCCTACAGCTTTCCCGACGTTTTTTGAGTCCTCGACAATTCCCTTCCCAAAATCAGCGAACGCCCCTCCTGCGCTTTTTGCTTCTTTTTTAAAATCTTCCCAGGAACCTTTTTCAGATAATGCCAAAAAAAATGATCCGATCATTTTTCCAGACTTATAAATAGCAATTGACAATCTAATAATAGCTTTTACGAGACCAATAATAATTAAAAATAAAGCTCTGAACACTTTCGCTAAAATCGTAAGTATATTTGAGAGAATACTTGTTACGCTGGATGCGTACCCCGCTTCAGGAGCAAATTCTTTAAAAATATTTATAAAATCAGAAAAATTATTTTTTCCTGCTTCTAAAATTGGCTGAATCAATTCCCATGCAGCCGTAATTGCCCCCGCGATTGTCCCAAAAATTTCACCGATTTTTTCAGAACCTTCCGCGGAAGTGACAAAATCATTCATCCCGTTAGCCGCTTTTTCAATTTCTGGAACAAGAGCATTAAACGCTTTAACAACCAAACCCGCGACAGGTAAAAGTTTTGTCCCGAGACTTTCTTTTAAATTTTGGATGTTAGCTTCTGCAATTCTTGACTGATTCGCAAAAGAAGACATAGAACGTTGAAAATCTCCGATAGCGTTTCCGCTCTGAGATGTAGCCATATCCAAAATTGTCATAGCTTTTGCTTGCAATAATGTCTTTTTTTCTACGTCTTGATAATATTTTACTGAATTTTTAAATTCCTGGGAATTCTGATTAATGACAATTCCTAAACTTTTCATTTGTTCCGTTTCGCCGAAGAGCCCTTTGGTTAACGCTTCAGACGCAAAAGCAATTCCGCCTTGAACATTTGAAAAGGAAGCAAGATCAGCCGCGAGCATTTGAACTCGACCGGACAACTCCAAGGCTTCTTTTCCCGTCATCCCAAAACCGCTTAATAAGTCACCTGTATCCGATAAAAGTTTTTTGGACTCTGTGCGGGACAAACCATAATTTGTTGCTAAATTTTGTGCCATAGAATTGGCTTCTTCAGAGACAGTACGAAAAACGACGCCAAATTTATTCGCTGTTTCTTCAGCGTCACTTGCAGCTTTAATTAATTCTTTAGTAATTGCACCGACACCGATCGCGGCCAATGCAATTCCGATTTTCCCGGCAACGTTCTTCCAGGTAGCCCCCAACCCTTTTGCTTTTTTTTCAGCCGAGTCAACGGCTTTATTCATACCGGAGGGGTCTCCATTAATTTTCCAGATTATTTCTCCAGCCGTTAATTTTGCCAATTATTTAACTCCTTAAAAAAGAGTAAATGCTTTTGGTTGCCATATCCAGTTTTCGACTTCTTTAGGGAACATAGCGACCGCGATTGCATTTTGAAGTTCGGGCAAGTCCCATTTAAACATATATTCTTCATACGTTACTGCTCTATAATATTTATTCAGCGCCGCGAACAATCTATCTTCATAAAATTTTTCAAAACTCAAACCGCTTTTTTTTTATTTGCTGGATCAATGTCTTTGTAAATAGCTTTTGTCATAAATAAAATTAAATCCAGCGGATCAACACACTCGTCCCAAAATTTTTGATCCATCAATAATTCATCGTTTTTATATCCATTGTCAACTAACATGCGATTTAAAATATCAAATCTTTTTTTAAAATATCCATTATCGTTAAAATCTAAAATGATATCAATTTGTTCCTTTAATTCATTTGAAAATTTTTCAATTCTTTCTTCATAACCTTCTTCTTTTTTCATTTTTTCGGCTGCAATAAGAGAATTTAAATCACTTATTCTATCATTTGCTCTTTCTGCTTTTTGAGCAAGATCAACGATTTTTGAATATTCATTTAAAACATATTGAGAAATAAAATCAATATGAATTTCTTTTTCAAATTTGTCGCCGTCTTGTCTGTATGGCAGTTTATACGTTATTTCTTTTCTCATTTTTTATCCTTTAAAAAAAAGGGGGGATGCCCCCCCTATCTATTGTGCTCCCTCGTCCAACGCAAAGCTCATGAGCTGTTGCCCGGAAGTTCTGGAAGAATCAATTTTAGCTTTGTATGTCACAGGCAATTCCTCCAGTCCGTCCTCATTCGCCCCCTTGAAATTAAATTGCAAAAAACCAGAAGTCGGGTCAACTGAATAAAGATCAAGCTTCCTAACCTTCCCATTTGAATCAGTATGCTGAAATCGAAATGCCATCGGCTTCAAAACAACTGTAGACGCTCCAGCGTTTAACGTTTGTGACGAAATTGGCGTATTTTCTCCCCAATCTATTGTTATTGCTTTTGTTTTTGGCGTTCCACTCGACATATTCGCAGAAATAAAACTAATTGACCAGCCCGATGAACTATTTGAATTTTGTACTAATAAATAGTCATTATTTTCTGTTAAAATTTCTGGCGTGCCTGACGCATCTAATGTCACGCTTGTCAAAATTGGCTTTGTTGAAAACTTTAATTCTGTATTATCAGTAGAAGACGTATGAGCGATAAGATCATAAAGAGTATTATCGTCCCAACCCGCTTCAATTATTTGATCTGGGATTAGCGTTGTAGGTGATGCAAGAGTCATTGTTCGTGACATTACACCGCCGGAAATTTTTTCAATAGCTTCCAGATCAAAATTAATCAAAGTGAAAGAACCTTCAATTTTCATGTTGTTAATCTGCATGTCAGTTGTTCCTGCATTCGCAGTCTCAATTTGATTTTCATCGAAAGTTATAGAATTCGCGACTTGACTATTTATTGCTCCGATATCAGTATACGTGCTTGCCCCGGATTCCTTTACTAAAACCTGACACCCGTCAGGGAATAAAAAATTTTTTTTAGTTGTTTGTACTGGCATTTTAAGCCCCCCTTTTTTTTATTAAAATTTCTATCGGCGTGTTAAAAGTATCGGCATCATTTTCCGGCGGAATTGTTCGCAAAATGTCACAAACAAAATACATATTTCCGATGTTCCTCCGGTTTAAGACAAAAAAAACAGCTTGTGCTATCGCTTGACTCTCAGCGAATGTTTTCGCTCTACAATTAATTGTATAAAGAAATTCCTCATTTTCATTTCCACCAGAGTATTGTCCTGTCATATAAAAATTTATAACTTTATCGCTCGTGAACCATTGTGGGATAATTGATCCCGAAAAAATACCAATTACGCCTGCGACAGTATCAAGCAAAACCGTAACGGTTGGCACATTTAACGCATTAAATAAAGCTTCATCTGGAAACATTATCCCCGTGTCCTCTTTTCTTTCATTTTGCTTTTTGAAAATCTCGCCATTGTTTCCAATGCATCGAGTCCAAAAAATTCTATTAAAATCGCTGGGCGCAAAAATGGTTTTCCCGGTTGATTTCGTGTC
The DNA here is from genome assembly GCA_020722085.1 of Melioribacter roseus. GTDB lineage: Bacteria > Bacteroidota > Ignavibacteria > Ignavibacteriales > Melioribacteraceae > Pyranulibacter. The sequence continues at coordinate 6,459 of DYLN01000065.1, read as the reverse complement.
CCGAATTCTTGATAGACAGCGTATTCCGTAGCACTCCCAACGATTCCATCGTGTTTATTTGTAACAATTTCGGACAAAGTATTCCCACCAGAATGACCTCCTGACATTTTAGAGGTTTTCCACATTATAGAATTTTTCAGGCTTCCAGTATCAACTGGAGATAAAGATTTTGCTTGAGCAGTTACTCTTGTTAATAGCTCAATATTAGCTGCTTCAATTGTATCGTCGTTGGCGGCTTTAATGTCTATGTATTTTTTTATTTTAACGCTCATTTTTAAAACCCATTTTCTCTTTTGTAGTAAAATTCCAGAGTTTTGTTTTGTCTCCCCGGGTTGTCTATATGCAAAATTCTATAAGATGTCCCCGATTCATCTATAAATTTTGCATCATCTTTTATTCCTGCGAGAATAGAATTATAATCACAAACAAAAATACCATCCACATCAGCTAAAATTTTAGATTTTAGAACGACATCTCTGGGGACGCCTTCCCAGAGCAGTCCAATCACATCCGCTTTTTCTGTCCATTCCTCTGCTTGTGGGACACCATTAACGACGCTATGCGAAAGCGTATAAATTTTAATTGTCGTTTTTAGCGCATCAATTTCAGCTATCATTTTTATCCCATTGTAACGAAAGGCCGTCCCAAGTCTTTTATAAAAATCGACGGGTAATCATAAAATTTATTTATTTCACTTTCAGCAAAATCTTTTCTAACATTCCCGAAAGTGACCATTCTCAGCATTTCTTCTTTTGCTGCTCCAGTAGTCATTTTTTCGCATTTGTAGCAAAGCATTTTTGAGATGCTCGGCCACATTGAAATATTAATTGTAGGGTAAACATAAGTCCCATCGGCAATAGCTACACTTGAAATTTTATATTTCCCACTTGTCATGTCATATTCTTTAACGTAAGTATCGTCACTTAATGCTGGAGAATGCAAAACTTGTCCCATTTCAACTGGGCGAACGGAACTGATATAAATTTCATCTGATCCATTTGTAATCATAGCCCCCATATAAATATCAAAATTATATGATAAAATTCTGCGGATATCACTTGAAACAATTGGAATCATAGAAGAGATTAAAGAATCATAAATGGTATCAGTGATCCCCAATTGTGTTTTAATTGTCTCTTTTGTGATTAAATCTAATTTCAAATTTTACCCCCAAAATATTAAAAT
>DYLN01000065.1:1818-5174 GCA_020722085.1 Melioribacter roseus | reverse complement strand
GGACGAATATTAAAACCAAACTGAGGTAAAAAAAGACCTGTTCGACGTTCTTGATCACTTCCCGCTTGCGCGGATTGCTGATAAATCGCCAATTTTTGCAGATTAAAAATCGCAGAGGAATCCAAAACAAGTTGTAAATCAGAAAGCGGAGCGCCGTTATCCATCAAGACTTTTCTTGCTTCTGCGATTAAATTTATGTCGCTGGTGAAAGGTGTTGTTCCTGCAGTTCCAACTCCGCGACTTGCATTTTTGTAAATCGCAGATGCAGCCTCTTGTTCAGCTTCGTTCCGCAGAGCACGCATTCCTTGTGCGATTAATTGTCGAATCCATTCTTGATCAGTCCCGCCGTTTTCCAAACTTCGCCGCTGCTCACCTGTTAGATGCCAAGATGTCTTTTTTGAATGTGTAAGTTTTACTGTAATTTCATCAGCTATTTTATCGCTGCCATCTGGCATCGTCATAGATGCAATAAAATCCGTTGTTGTTGCAACCGGAGCAACTGGAACTTTTACACTGTCTCCAATAGCGACACCTTTACTGTCAAAATTCATGTTTATGGCGTCAATTACGCCGCTCGGTTCGTTTGAAACTTCTTGAGCTGCTGAATAAAGAATTGGTGCCAAGTCTGTTAATGTATTATTTAATGCCATATTATTTTCCTCACTTTATTTTTTCAATTTTCAATTTTACCCCCAGAATTTATAAACGCCGCCCGCTCTTTCCCGGACAACTTTTCAAAATCTGAAAATGATAAAATTTTTGTCGCGGAGCCTTGCCCGCTTGCTGACGGCTTCCCGCCAGCCATTCTTTCGTTTATAATTTTTTCAGCTTTTTCTTGTGCAAGTTTATCAAGAAATGCTTTAAAATTATTTACGTCATTCATTATTTCTTGTTCTGTGTCTCCCGTAATGCGCCCAGAAAACTCGAGAGGCAAACCGATTTCACTCAATAATTTATCTATATTGCGTGCCCTATTCAATGCCTTAATTTCATTTTCAATATTTTGTTTTTCTTTTTTCAAAATTTCAATTTGTTCTATCTCGCTCTTGTCTTCCATCTCTTTTTTCTTCAAAAGGGATGCAAGCTCGCTATTTTTTCGATTAAGCCCTGCAATTTCCGATTTAAATTTTGTTTCAATTTCTTTTTTTACATTTTCCAAAATTTCTTCGGCGGTGAAATTTTCTTCTTTTGTTGCTTTACTTACCTCCTGCTCCGCAGGCTGCACGTTTATATCATTTTCAGACATTTTATCTCCTCAAATTAATTTTAACCACCATACACATAAAAATACAAATCGGCAAATTTTTTTTACTTTTTTAACCTTTTTTTTGCACTTTTTTTAAATTGTACTGTAATACTGCCCGTATTGATTTTTCTCTAAATTATTAGCTTTTGCCCAATCTTCAAAATTTTTATAAGAAAAATTTTCGTATTCTCCCGTGACCGGGTTTTTCCCCGAACGAATAGATGGCCGGTACCCGTCTATCGCTTCAAACGTCGTACATCGACAATTTACATTTTGTCCTACAGAATTAAACCGGCCTGGAGCGGAGGTCTCCCCCGCTGGGGAAATCCACATCCCATTTTCATTTTCTTCTTTGTCGTCAAGCGCGGCGTGAGCTGGCCGAGTCCGACGATCTAAAGTAGCCGACCAAACCCGCTTTATGTTTACGCCTTGACTTCTTGCATACATAGTATTCGCATACGCTCCATCATTCATTATTCTTGTAGTTTCTGTCCGAACAATTCGCAAAGAATTAGCGATAGCTCCTTTTGCTTTTTCTACTCCATTTTTTTTGACAAAAGTAGAAATAATGTCTTTTAGCTCGCGTGCAGTTTTATGATAGCTTTGTCCTTTTATTAGCCCTTGTGTTATAGTTCTATTTATTGATTCCAGCTCGCGCGCTCTTGATTTTGCTAAAAGCTCAGAAATTGTCCCGGCTCTGGGAAAATATTTTTTTGGGTCACCGAATATCTTTAATTTTACGGATGTTTCATATCTTTTCCATGCCTCGACAGAGCCAAAAACGGAAAGCTGAATTAAATCGTCCGGCAAAATTGCAAAAGAAATTTCTGGAATTAACCAGGCATTAGCGTATTGCAAACGATAAAATGTATTGGACATGGAGGCGGTGGCGATACTATTAATTTCCTCACCTGCTTTTGTCGCATAATTAATGTATTGCCGGTTAACAGTAAAAAGCAAACTTTCAAGCCTATTCTGTTTCAGCATTAATCCATAATAATCGTCCGGATTTGCGTTCAATAAAATTTTAGAATGAACGTTTTCAAGTTCTTTTAAAATGTCTTCTGATGCTTTTTTGTAATGCGCTAAAATGTACGGCGTCATCCCGTCGATTTCTTCTTCTGTTAGCCTAAACGCCTCCGCTTGAAAGTTTTTCCAGTTCATTTTTTTAAATTTCTTCCTGTTTTTCTTCCCGAGATTGCCTCATCACGTTTTCCATCATTTCCATATTTGTCTCCCTTTGCTCCGACAATCTGGCCTTTTCTGCTTCAACGTTGATCCCAAGCATTTCAAGTTTTGTTTCATCGCTAATAAAAGACAAATTATTTATTATCGGTGCTAACGTTTCAAAGTCGTCTGGCAAAACGCGATTGAATTTTATGTCATATTCCCCTGAAAGTCCTTTTAATCTTAAGTAAAATGCGATCAGGTCAATTCGTTTTTTAAAACTATATCGAAAAAACTTTTCAATTTTATTTGAAAACATATTCATATCGAAAAGTCTTGTTTTCAACGCTTTTGCTGATACGTCCCCAGTTAATCCCGAATCTGGAGAATACCAATCAACAACATGAGAATGTTTATGGATTTCTTGAATTAAAAGCTTTGTCACGTACTCGCGAAACGCCGGATTAAAATTCTTAGTTAAATATTCAACTCGCTCATCTTTTTCGATTCCCATAAGGGCTTTTACTTCACCAAGATTTTTTAAATCTTCTTCTTTCAAGAATTTTGTCATCACTAAAATGGCATCAGCAAGTTTTTCCACGTCATTTGAATTCCCAGTGACTAAAAAGTCCAAAGCGTCGATGTAAGGGATTATTTTGTCAAAAACTCCTTTTTCCGAAAATGAATTTGTCTCATAAATCACGACAGGACAAAACGGAAAATAAAGTTTTTTTTCATCCAACCATGTTAATTTTTTTATCCCAGTTCTAAACCCATCTGATACAAATCTTTGCCACAAATCAGCATATACAACATCAATAAACAATTTATCTTTTTTCTCACCGAAAATTATTACACAATAGATTTCAGGCTCTATTTCGTCCGTGTAAATTGCAATAACATTTTTTGGATTTATTGGCGTAAATTTTATTTCTGTTTTCGT
>DYLN01000065.1:0-1718 GCA_020722085.1 Melioribacter roseus | reverse complement strand
TATGTGTTAAATTTTCTTATTTTTTCTGACCCGTACCGTAAAGCATCGATAAAATGATTATTTTTGTCTTCAATTGTCGTTTGGACATCGCCTGTCAGCTTGTCCACTTTATATGAATAAAATTTGAATTCGTCTAACGTTCTTTTGCATCGGGGATGAATTATAATTTTTTCAAAACTTCTTAAGAATTCCACCCCTTCCCGTACGGAATTTTGTCCTTTTTCTGCTGCTCTGATATTGAACCCCTGAGACTTCATAAAGCTAATCATTTCAGGGCGGGCATTGTCTGCTGTAATGACATTTTCACGGATCAGTGGAATCTGATCAAAAAGTGCTGGGGTATCTGTGATCTGTACACCGACACCGCCAGCCTCATAATCGATATAAATAGAATTGTCTTTAATGAAGAACCGGATAACAGCGATTGGATCAACAGAAAAACCCCAGTCAACACCAAAATAAAACTGTGTGTCACTATCTGCGACAAAATCACTTGAGAAGAATTTCCCTTTAAAAATTAATGCGTCTGATTCAATTCGGCATTCTCCTTCCCAGACGTGTAAATATTTTTCAAAATTTACACGTTTGTCATATTCCATGTCTGATCTTAAAACTCGCGGGAAAAATGGATTATCTGTGTAATTGATTTTAATTTTTTCTACGTCGTCCCTTTCTGCGAGCGTAAAATTTTTATGAACTGGCGCATCTGGGCTTTCTGGATTATACACAAAAATTATCTGACTACCTTCTTTTCTGATTGTAGGAATTAAGTCTTGCAAGGATTTCTCTGTAGTACTTTGTCCCTCTTCCACCCAGCAATAATCTATGCCCTCAGTTGATTTTATGTCTTGTGAATTTCGGTGTAATCCCTTGAAAATGAATTCAGAACCGTTTATTCCTGTAATATTTTTTTCAGTTACTCGAAAAAAATTTTGTAGACCTTTTTGGCTTATTCTGTCTGAAAGTAATTTATGAACAGAATCTTTTATTGAGGTTTGCACTTCTCTTGTGCAAAGGATTCTTGTCTTTTTTTCGTATGCTTTTATTAATAAAAAATCAGCTACACCCCAGGACTTCCCAGACCCCCGCCCTCCATATATTACAATAAAACGCTTTTTTGTCTTGTAAAGCGGCAAAAGCTTTGAAGGAAATTCAATTTTCAACTGTTTCAATGGGATTAATTTCCTTTTCAAGTTGTGGGACGGAAACTGGCATAAGTACAATTGAAATTGGCAGCGAGTTTCCGTCGGCGGTCATGTCGATACTTGCTGGAATGCGTCCAATTTTGCGATCAAGTAATTTATCAATTTGAGACAAATCCCCCGTCCTGGCTGATTTTAGGATAGCGGCGGCGAATGCTTTTTCAATGGCTGTTATGTCTTTATTTTTAAACAGAGCTGTTAATTCTTCTATAGAAAGTGAAAACTGATATTCTATAATGTGATTTACGTCATCTTTTGTTAAAGAAAATTTATCTTTAAGGTGTAAAAATTTACTTTTCCGCACGCGTTTTTTTTCTGGTGGAGGCTGATTCGTTGAAGAAAATTTGTGCGGATTTTTTCTTAGCGCTAAGGCTTCGTATGCTGTTTCGGTATCTACGATTTTTCTGCCCACGATTTTTCCCTTTTTTTTTTATAAAATTTGTTTTAACTTTGTGCGATGCAATTTATAATTTCTCGCAGTAATTTTTTTTCTTTCATCATTTTTGTATTTTCGTC
>DYLN01000211.1 GCA_020722085.1 Melioribacter roseus | reverse complement strand
GAAATCTAAAATGACGCCCGCTCGCTAGAGCGTACGCCTGAACCGAAAAATAAATAACATGGGTGGCTGGTAAAATTTTTTGACAACTGATATAATATAGCTAAAGAGGTAAATTTATGTTGAAATTAGCAACAGCATTCAGCGGAATAGGAGCGATAGAACATGCGCTAAAGCGTATGCGGGTCAAGTACAAGCTGATTTTTGCATGTGATAGTGATCCACATGTAAAGAAGAGCTTTTTTGCTAATTATGATATTGATGATTCGCGCTGGTTTGATCTTGTACAGAATATAGACGGCAAAAAATTCAAAGGTAAGGTTGATTTGCTTGTTGCTGGAACACCGTGCCAGTCATTTTCAATGGTTGGGAAAAGACGAGGATTCAAAGACGCTCGCGGGATTTTATTTTATGAATTTGCCCGTCTTATTGATGAAATCAAACCAAAAGCGTTTATTTTTGAAAATGTAAAAGGTTTGTTGAGCCATGACAGCGGCAAAACATGGGAAGTTATACAAAACACATTTAAGGAACTTGGTTATAATTATTTTCCGCAGGTGTTAAACGCGAAAGATTACGGAATACCTCAAAACCGCGAGCGTCTTTTTGTCGTCGGCTTCAGAAAGAAGAAGAATTTTAAGTTTCCTGAACCGGTTGAATTAAAAATAACGATGCATGATTTACTTGATGATACGGCGGAAAATAAATACTATCTTCCAGAAAAAGGAATAAAATTTGTAACCAGTCAGAAAAATTTAGATAAGAAATATACACAGATTAACGGGCAGGTTGCTCTTTGCCAAAAAGCAAACCAGCAGTTTAATTGGCATGGGGATTTTGTTTTTGAACCGGCGGGGCGAATAGATGAAAAATATTTTCTTTCAAAAAAAGTTGCCAAATATGTTTTAGCAAGCGGAACCAAAAATTTTTATAGTAAACCTGAGATAGATCTTGCTGTTGCCCGCCCATTACTTGCGACAATGGCAAAAATGCACCGTGCCGGAGTGGATAATTATGTTACGCGTGGCGGGAGGATAAGAAGATTATCTCCGCGTGAATGTTTGCGATTAATGGGTTTTGATGATAGTTTCAAAATAGTTGTGAGTGATACTCAAATGTATAAACAGGCGGGCAACAGTATTGTCGTCAATGTGCTTATGGCTGTTTTGCGGAGTATGGGTATTAGCTCAACAAAAATAAACTTATAATATGCCAAACAACGAAAAAAATTTCATAGAAATAGATAACGAACGTTTTGAACTTATTGATGAAGTGGATAATATTCCGATTGTTGATTCATTTGTAAAGGAAAACAAAATCGGACGCGGAAATGGTGAGGCTCGGCTTTATATCGGACCGCAAGGACGGCGGGATTTTGATTTATTTTTTAACATGTTTAGTGATAAAGGATTCTTTTTAAAAAAAGATTTTGAGGATTATTTGAATGACGCAAAGTTTGAATATGAACAGCAGGAGCAAAAATATCAGAAGGATATTTCGGGCGATTGGCAGGGATATTATTCCCAACTTCAAAATTTTTATAACAGAAAATTTTTTACGCTGGAAAAGGCTGTAGGCGATCAAGATACGGCCCGATATTATATCCGTTCACGTGATGATATTTTCCGTGAGTATTTCCGAAGTATTATGCTTCCTGTCATTTCCTATGTTTCAATATTGAAACTAAAAAATACTGACGGAAATTACTTTTTTCTTTTTCGTCCATCATTAAGCTATTTGTTTAATCCGTATTATCATCCCGCAAAAGAACGAGAGGTTGAAAAAGCCATTGAAAAAAAGAAACTACCGGAGCGCGAAAAAGAACAAATCGTCAAAGCCCGCATAGGACAGGGGGCATATCGGCAGAAATTGCTTGAAGAATCTTCAGAGTGTGTTATCACAGGGGTAAATGACGAGCGTATTCTTGTGGCAAGCCATATTAAGCCGTGGAGTGTGTCAAACGATACAGAAAAAATAGATCACAATAACGGTCTTGTTCTGACACCCACATACGACAAACTCTTTGATCAGGGCTTTATTACATTTGAAGACGACGGAGCCATTATAATTTCGCCATACATTTCTCCGTTAAATATTAAGAAATTAAATTTGGCACAGGGCAGAAAATTTTCAATTCCGCAAACCGATAAAAGAAAAGAATATCTTGCGTATCACCGTGAGCACATTTTTAAGAAATGATTTATTGCACAGAAAAAGAAAACAACAAAGGAAGTCCGTGATTTGAGTGTACCCAAGATATGTGATGTTTGTGGAACAGCATATCATCCGCCTAAAAACAGCTATCAGACAACGAGCAGATTTTGTTCTACAGAATGTTCACGCAAAGGCAGAAAATCAAATTGGTAAATGATAGATGTCCGTACAAAAACACAAAGATCAAAAAAACATGTCAACTATCAAGGGAAGCTGCAATAAAAGTACCGAACTTTCCATGGTAAGTCTTTTTCGTGTAAATAAAATCAAAGGTTGGCGACGGCATAGCTGTCGCATTTTTGGTACTCCTGATTTTGTTTTTTCTAAAAACAAGGTGGCCATTTTTGTTGATGGTTGTTTTTGGCATGGCTGTCCGAAATGCTGGACTTATCCGAAATTGGTGGAAAGTATTGCGATTTTGGGAACATGAGATAAAACACAACTCCGATCGTATTCTAAAAAAGATTGTTTTTTTACGTTCCAGCGCACGCTTTGGTAAGCGTGCGTCATTTCAGATTTC
>DYLN01000210.1 GCA_020722085.1 Melioribacter roseus | reverse complement strand
TTGCTTGAATATGTTGGTTCATTCATAATCTCATAAAATGCAACTGTTTTTTCGTCTTTATACTTCTTTGATATTTCATCCCAAAAACCTATAAAATCTTGTTTCGTAGCAGATTTAGACTCTTTATCATAATTTAATGTCGGCGGGAACCCGGCTATGTCGTATTCTAAATAAATATACATATTGTATTTCTTTGACCACTCAATTGTCTGGTTAATCAACTTTATTGCATTTGCCCTATCCTCTTTCCACTCTTCAGGAGGAATTTGTATTCTTGTTATTTTTGACCCCCATGCGCTCATCTGGCGAAAAATATCATCGTTCCAAGCCACTAAACCCCGTCCTTTTTGCTTCATCTTCAACAGGTAAGTTGTGGTAACCATATCAAGGCCGCGAAAAACAACTTCTTTACCTAATTCGTCAACAATTTTATTTCCCTCAACATGAAATTTTTGTGGATAGACAACGGATTCTTTTGGAATAGGTTGGTTATCGGGAAATAATGGTTTTTGGAAAATAAAATAACCGCCAATGCCTGCGGCAATAACTATAATCACAACAATTGGAATGATTAGTTTGTTCATGTTATTTTACCTTCATTATAGAGTAATCCTCTTCATTATAAATTATACATTTTTCCTTTTCAATGCTGGGTTCGGAATTTCATATAACATCTCCAGCATAAAAGAAGTTTTTGTGAAGCAAAAATTTGGGTGAGTGCCGTAAGGCACAAAGCTTTTATGCTGTGTTATACGGCAGTTGTTACTTCACCTTCAAATTCGGTCAAGACCAAAGTATCTTTACTATGTACCATATTTGTCCATTTATCAGAGTCCAGGCAATCATCGGCCCAATAGAATTTTTTGAGTATTTGTATATCAGTCCCAACACGAAAAAAAGAGCACCGGTATATAAAGCATTGTGAATGTCGGTGGTGAGTATATGAGCCAAACCAAAGATCACAACCGTCATAATAAGACCCCAGGAGACTATTTTATTCATACTCTTGAAAATTCTATCTATATTAGTAACAAGCCAAATGAAGAAAAATACTTCCAAAGGCCCCCATGCAAAAACACCCAGTTTTACATACCAGATATTCCAGGGGAAGTCTAAATGGGGACTAGGAGACAAACCAGTCATCAATTGTCCTCTGGTCAGAAACCCGATACCAAATAACACTACAGTAAATAGACCCGAGAGCAGAAGAGACTTTGCAAGCCCCTTACGACCAAGTCCATACAGCATCAGATCATCCCTGCAGATCAAGGTGAAGACCACGGGGAGTAAACCTACAGATACAATCTCAATGTATACCGCAAGATATTGCCGCTCTTCCAATATCTCCATTGCTTTTGCGAAATTGATACCATAGACTGCTAAAATAATTAATATTACCAGAATTCCGCCAACTATAGACCATAACCAAGTAGTAACTACCCGGAATATAGGATTATACCAGATTGCAGATCTTTTGTTTTGTCTCATTTTCTACCCCCTTTCTTAATAATTTGATTCTTGACAATTACGTATAACGTCACGAGCATATACGACGTTGCGACCGAAGGGAGCAATATTCCGAAGGGCAAGGGCGAAGCCCGAAGCGTATATGCTGTGTTATCGGATGTTGGGCTCATTTCTTAAATGAAAGAAGTTGGAAATCCACTTTATATGTTTTTACTTCTACATATTCTAAATTCTTAACAGCATAATTTAAAGCTTCATCTACATCTCTTGCGATTATTATTCCTCTTACATTCTGCTCTTTTTCAGCAATATTCTCTTTGACCCAATTAATGTATCTTAGAAGTTGTCCCACTGTTGAATCGCTTGTTTTTCCTCGTTTTAATTCTATCACGACTAAATCATTTTTATCTTTATCTATGGCTAAAAAGTCTATACTCCAAGTTCCTGCTGGGAATTGTCTCCCGTCCTGCTCATCTGTTTTATAAAGTTCTAACTTTGAACCCCATTTGATGTTTGACCAATTTTGATAAATGAATTCTTCTAAATGTGTTTCTAAAGCAAACTCCGTTTGACTTTGTATATCTTTGGATGTAACAATCTGCTCGACTAAACTTGTTTCTCTTTCGCCTATAATTGTTTTAAAATCCCCTTCAGTTATCTGTCTAAGCCCGCCTTGAAAATAAGAAAACCAGAACTCTTTGTTCTCGATAAAATTAAGTTTTGGAACCAATTCTTCTACGTATTTTGGATTATGCCAAATGTCAATTTCCTCTAACAAAACTCCATAATCCGTTGTATAGAATTGTTTCTCATGCCCATACTCTTTCTTCTGAGAATCATTTAACTTAAAACAAGAAGAAGCTAAAGCAGCAGTACCGGCAAAAATCTTTTTAGGTAATCCAATATAGTAGATTACTCTATCTCCCTTGGTGAGATTCTTACGGTTCGAAGTTTTTTCACCAACCCCCCAAAAACTATCTTTCATTCTTTGGTTAAATATTTCCTCTGCTGTAAAAGTTTCTCCGCCAATTTTATGTCCTGTAACAGTAAATATCCAATAATTCATCTTTCATTCCTCCGTACTTGCCCAATTTCCGATAACGGTTCCGGTGTATGCGAAATTCCGCCTTCGGCGGAATTTGGGCGAGCGAAGCGAACCGCATACACCGTGTTAAGTGAGTGCGATAGCACCGAGCCAACGAAGTTGGCGAGAGTCGTAGACGAAGGGTACATTTTTGTTCACCGTTTTAATTTTTTCACTATATCTTTAAATG
>DYLN01000209.1 GCA_020722085.1 Melioribacter roseus | reverse complement strand
TTACAATTTCTTCTCGAGACAAGCGAGGTATATGCATTGTAGACAAATTCGGATGCGCACCCTTGGTACCAAGAATTATCTTGTTACGAATGTGCCTCTGTTTTAACCATTTCCCTATGGTTTTTTCGCTGATGCTTTTTTCGATTGGTAACCAACTAGCATAAACGTGAGCCGTATCGATAAAATTACCCCCCAGATCTACGAATTCATCCAGCAATGAAAACGAAGCATTTTCTTCGATCAAACTTCCTAAAGAAGCCGTACCAAGACAGATGACAGAGGTCTTTAAATTCGTCTCTAAAATATTTTCATACCTCATTTTATAGCACCTTCTTATACTAATTCAAGTTTAATTTCCGAATAAACAATCAACTGCTTATGATCCCAAATAATTATTTCTACCAGCCCAGATATGCCAAATATCTTGTACTTTTCAATGGAATAGCTTATTATGTCCTTCGATACCATAAGAATGTCTTCTATTGTCGACCATTACCATCTTTTACCCCAGGCTATAACACAATTTATCCTTATGATGGCTTTTTTGCCTTTAACACTGTTGTAAAGCTCTATAAGTTTTTTAACTCTTCATCAGACAATCTACGTTTAAGTTCTATCATGCTTTTATTTTGCAACATTTTCGGATTTTTAAAAAGATTTATAGACTGTCCAACAATTTAAGGTCATAGTATTCAATTTCAGCGGTCACGGATTACTCGATTTGAATTCACACATCAGAAGCGCATGAGCGCCTCTGATGGTTTTAGCGTATTTAAATTATAAAAGGAGACAAATGCCTGTATCCGAGTATAAGACCTTTTTTTACCTTTTCTATGCTTCCTTCCCACACAGGATCTTCATGTTCAATGCTTATGACCCCGTTGTACCCATTTTCGTAAAGAGCGGAAATGAAAGACTTCCAGTTTATTTCGCCAAGACCTGGCAATCTGTATCGCCACCAGCTCTTGCCGTTTTTGAACAGAGGACCGAAAATGCCATTTTCATAAAGACCGTCCTGAAGAATTTCCGTATCTTTTGCATGAGTGTGCACTATTTTATCTGCAAATTCATTAACGACATCCACGTAATCTATATCAAGCCAATAAAGATGTGACGGATCGAGATTGAGTTTTAAATCGGGTAAAATTTCGAAAATTTCTCTCCATAGTACCGGCGAATAGAATAAATCTCCGGGAATTCCTTCTTTTTGCCAGCCTACCATCGGGCAATTTTCTATCATTATTTCAACGTTTTTATGTTTTGCATATTCAAGAATGGGAGGAAAAACTTTTTCTATCTCTTTCATATTTCCGGTAACGTCTTTCGTTATATTTCTTCCTATGAAAGTCCCGACATATTTAACTCCCAGAAGATTTGCGGCATCGATAACTTTTTTAAGATGGCTTATGTGAGAAGCTCTTACATTCTGATCTGAATCAAGGTTGTTATCGTAATATGCAAGAGAAGATATTTCCATTCTGTATTTTTTAAAAAGTTCTTTAAATTCATTCGCCTTTTTTTCGTCTAAAGTTTCAACATCAAGCGTTGAGGAAGAATAATCCCTTTTGTTTTCAACCGGCCACGCCCCAATCTCAAGCGTTTGAAAGCCCTGCTCCGATGCCCACTTCACCGTTTCATCGAGTCCAATACTTCCAAGAGAAACCGTTAAAAATCCTAATTTCATATTCACCACTCCACTCCTATTTATTTATCCTTTTTAAATTATCAAAACTTATCTTTATGCTTTCAAAAGGATCTCTTTTGCATTTATCCTGTTCCACTATGAGCCATTTCGTTCCTACCAATTTTGCGGTTGAAACAATTCCGCTTATATCCATTATTCCAGTTCCTATTTCCGCAAAATCTCTGCCGACTCTTTCCATATCTTTTATACGGAGCTGTGTCTTATAATAGCAATGAAATCTTTTAAGAATACAATTCTTGAACTTGAACGGTCAATCAATGGACTTCTGGACAGAGCACGTGACATAGTTGGCTGAGATGCTGTGACTTTGGATGCTATCTAAGACTCATTGATATGCTTTGGGTGAAAGATTCCGAGAATGTACTTAAGTTTTTGACCTTTCCTTTTAAATGGTACCAATTCGATGACAAAAGACACGATTTGTGATGATATATTATAGTAGTAGGCATGAAATCACTCTCCTTTACTGTTGTTGCTCGACATAAGTATAGGATGATTTCATGCCTATTGTCTACTATTTTCAAAGATCGTTATTCAAGTTTCAAATTGAAAGTGCATAGTTTGAACTGTTACGAATAGAGTCTTATTTTTATTTCAAATGTACGTTCAAAAAAATCAGTTCCACACTGTCATAGACGGAAGCGTACGGGTTGGAAGCAGACGGCCAGCCGACAAAATTCTTTTCACTCCACGAGCCGAACGATGTTCTGCCATTTAAAGGTACAAATGGGACATCCGTCAACATTATGCGTTCTATCGTGTACATCGCCTGCTTTTGAAGGTTAACATCGCTTGTTTGAGAATAAGCCTTCAATGCAGACGTTACAAGCGGATTTGTGTAACGTCCATAATCTGAAACGGCCACTTGCCCGATTGGAGCCGAAAGGGAAGGATTGAACTCGTTATAATAAAGATAGTAAGGAGTTGGGCCAGAGCCTGTGCCCCAGCACACCGCCATATCGTAAGTTCCACTCATCAAAGAGGACATGTAAGTAGGTCCTGATTCTTGATCTGTGAGTGCTTCAATACCAATTGCCTTGAGATTTTCAGATATTATCTGGGCCATCGTTATGAAATCCGTTGCAC
>DYLN01000208.1 GCA_020722085.1 Melioribacter roseus | reverse complement strand
AGTTCTTTCGCAACAACGCACTCCGACCCACTTCCCACAAAGGGTATTAACACAATACCATTTTTTTTAGGCATTGCTGATTTAATCAGTCTTCGCGTTAATTCTAAAGGCTTTTGTGTTGGGTGTTTTACTACTTTGTGTCCCGAGTGTTCTTTCAGTTTTTGCGGTTCAAAAACATCATTACAGGTTTTACAGAGAAACCACCTTTCATTCATTCCTGCTCCACCAGCAAGCGCCGGCACTTTGATAACATCCCTTGGTAAAGCGCCGCCTTCATGAGCTTTGTAAATTGTTTCTTTGCCTCCTTTACTAAATCGTCCTAAGGTGCCTTTTCTTATTTTTCCAGCAGCTCCATTTAAAAATCCTTCAGTATAGGGTTCTCTTATTTCATCTCTATTAAAAAGCGGTTTGTCTTTCCACGCACAAATAATTGCCTCATGGCTTCTTTGCCAAAAATTTAAAGAGGCAACATTTTTATTTGTATAGTGCCAAATCAACCATCTTTTATTTATTGGAATAACAACAGACAAATAAGCTAAAATTTCACTAAATCCGTAAATAAACATCGTTCCTGTTGGCTTCATTATTCTAATCGCTTCATTTATCCAACTTTTACTCCACTCTATATATTCGTTTAACTCTCTTTTATCACCATTGTTCCCAAAATTTTTTCCAATATTATAAGGGGGGTCAATAATAATTACATCACAGCTATTACTTGGCAATTTCCTTAATTCTTTCACGGCGTCCCCTAAAATAATTTTGTTAAGAGGAAGTTTTGTGTCTCTTTTAATTTCTCCTGCGGTTAAAATTTTCTCTGCTTGTAATTCTTCCTCGTTTTTTATTACATCAATTACAACACCTTGAATAGTCAATTCTTTGTCCTTTTTAATAATTATTGGCTCAATAGTTTTATTTGCCGGTTGTAGCCGAATATGTCCTCGCTCCTTATAAAATTTTTTCAAAGTCGCTTGGTAATTATCAATCAAAGCAACTACTTTTTGTCCATTTTCGGCTACATTTTGTTGCCTGACTAAAATAATATCTCCGTCATTTATATTTTCGTCTATCATACTATTCCCGATTACTCGCAAGGCATAAAATTCTCCAGATCGAGAGAGTTTATTTTGCGGTACAGCGACTGTTTCTTTATTTTGCATTGCTTCAATTGGTTGTCCAGCCGCTATTAGGCCTAGGAGAGGTATATTAACCATCTTTTCATTTTCATAAATATCAATAGATCTTGGCTTGTTATATTTCTTTTCCAGTAGTCCTAAATCTTGAAGTTTCTTTACGTGGAAATGAGCAGTAGAAACAGAGGCAAGTTTGAAATGCTTCTGTATTTCTTTAAGAGACGGAGAATAGCCTCGTTTTTTATGATACGAGGCTATAAAGTCGAAAACTTGTTTTTGTCGTTTTGTAAGCATAATTTCACTCAACTACATTTTAAGTATTTCCTATACTTTAATTATGAAAGAAAATAGAAAGTCTACATTTCTGTTCAAAATAGATTCGGATTTGGTTGCATAAACACTCTCATCCCCAAATGGGCTTTTAACAAGGAAGTCTCTCGCAGGGCCTGCGTTAATTGAGCCGTCTATCTGAAAATTTTAGGCAACTCACATGATTTTCTGATGAAGACTCTCCTTTAGACTAGATAATCCCAATAGAGAAGGCAAAGGAGCGGCTACAAAAACAAAAGGAAAATAAGAACAAGGATGGCCAATTTCGCCCATTTTGGCCATCTTGCTTGTGGCGGACAAAGCCGAACCATGTTAGACTGAAACTATGGCTGATATTTCTTTGAGACTTCCGTTCAATGGAGATTATCCGGTGAGTTTTACTTTTGGCGCAACTTCCGATAAAGAAGAAATCAAAAAGAAATTTAGCGAGTGGGGGATTGCCGGCCACAATGGAATTGACTATGGTTTACCGGAAGGGACGGAGGTTGTTGCCGCAGCAAACGGAAAGGTGATTCAGTTGGGAGACAACGGCGATTTTGGTATCTCCGTTACTCTTGAGCATCCTTGGGGGCAAAGTCTTTATGCTCATCTTAAAGAAACAAAAGTATCTTTAAATCAGGAAGTAAAAGCCGGTGATGTTATCGGTCTGTCCGGTCAAACCGGCGCGGCTTTTGGCAAACATCTACATTTTGCCATCAAACCAATCAATGCAGATTTAAACAATGGCTATCTCGGCTTTATTGATCCTTCACCATATTTTGAAAAGCCGGAAGAAAAATTAGTTGAAACTCCAGAATCGCAACCAACAAACAAACCACCAAAGTCTGAAGAACAAAAGGCAGAAGAATCTACACCGCCTTCGGAAAGTCCCTCGGGATCACAACCCCAGCAACAAGCACTCAAACCGCAAATTACTGTTAAAGAAGTCATCAAGGAAGTGCCGGTTGTTAATCAAGAAGAGGTCCAAAAACAGGTAGAAGAAAAATTGCAGGAAAGATTAAAAACCGAGCAGGATGAGCGAAGAAAATTAGCAAACATTGCCAGAGCCAAAAAGAAAACAGACAATCTCAATAGAATTTTGGAGTTTGTCAAAGAGAAGAAAGTTATAACCAACGACGATGTGCGTGATTTTCTCCATGTTTCTCAAAGTACCGCCACCAATTATTTAACGGAATTAGTCAATCGTGGTATGTTAAAAAGAGAGGGCGAACGAGGAGGGACAAAATACACAGTCTGAAGACTGTGGGGTATTCGCGAACTGCAAATAAAAAGGGGTTAATTTTTTACCTCTAAGATCTGCGACAGCCTTGCCTTGTCAAAACCAACAATATATTCTTCTTCAT
>DYLN01000064.1 GCA_020722085.1 Melioribacter roseus | reverse complement strand
ATTTTTACTAAATTAATCATAATAAAAATTTATTTATTATGAAAAAAATCCTTTTGCTTTTCTTTCTTTCCTCTACTATAGCTTTTTCTCAAAAAGTAAAGTTTGTTTTGCTCTCTAATTTAGAAGTTTCTTCTGAAAATATTTCCACAGTTAGAACAGTACTCGATTCCATCAACAACTGTCGAGACATTGATTTCATCATCATAATGGGTAATCTGACAAAAAAACAAAACGAAAAAGAATATCAATTACTTGACGGAGCTGTTTCCAACTCAAGCATACAAGTGTTCTTGATCCCAGGCGTTAAAGAGACTTTTGAACTTGGCGATACATGGCTGAATTTTCTCCCTAATATTTCGGATGATAAATTTGTATTCGTAAAAAACAGCTATGCATTTATCGGTTTTAATCCCGCACTTCCTTTTAAGAATATTTATCATTTCACAAACGATATTTTTTACTGGCTCGATCAACAGTTAAAAAATCTCTCTGCTGGAAAAGAGAAATATATTTTTCTGCCCGAAGACGTTAAAAACAAATCTCTTAACTGGAATAAATTTGTTTCCAGAATAGAAAAAGAAAATGTAAAGCTGCTGCTATTTGGCGGAGGAACAAAACCGGAATTATTTAGTGAAGACGGCATAAGGGCATTTCTAAATACTGACGGCGTGGTATTGGATAAAAATAAAATCGGTTTTAACATAATCGAAATAAATAGAGACTCTGTAATTTTTTATCAGCAGGAAATAGGAGAGAAAGAAAAATTCATCAATGTATTCGACAAAAATATTCAATTAAACACTTCAAAAATCACTAACAAAATTGTAAACGATACGGCAAAAATTATTTCCCAAGAAAAATATAATTATACACTTTATTCCGGAATAAACTACTGGGGAGGAAAAATTTATTTTGCATCTCAGGAAGGCATTGTTACTTGTATTGACTCAACCGGAAAATTTCTGTGGGATTATGATTCTTACGGAAATATTTTCAGCAAGCCTGTAATTGCCGATAGAATACTTGCCGGCATTACTTATCAAGGTGATCTTTTTACAATAAGTGCCGTGTCCGGCGAACCGATCCAGTCAATTGGATTTGATGACCAGGCAGTAACCGATTTAACCGTAATCAACTACAAGGGCACAAAAGAATTAATGATGCCGAAACTCACAAAATCAAAATCTGCTCTGGTCTTTGGAACTCTCTCAGGCAAAATTCACTGCTACGATTTAGAAACACTGCAGGAGTACTGGACAAACTCTTCCGCAAAAGGTGCTATTATTTCCAAACCGATAGAAATAAATAACAAAATTTATTTCATTAGCAGAGATGGCTTTTTGTATTGTGTCGATGCTCTAGATGGAATACTTATATGGCGGTGGAAACCGGCAAAAGAAATTGATGTAATAGACCAAATCATTTCCGCTAATGATAAAAATATTTTTGTGATAACCTCTGACGGAACCGTTTATTCAATTAATATGCTCCTTGGAAAATACGACTGGAAAAAAGAAAATCTAAAAGTAATTCCATCAATAGGAATGTCTGCTGACAAAAAGAGAATATTTGTTAAAAGCAAAATGGATAAAATATTTATTCTTTCAATACAAAATGGAAATCTTATTAAAGACATTAAATTTGAAAACGGGTTCGATAATTATCACTATCCTATTCTTGAAAGAAACGGTTTGGAATTAGTTCCCTCCAAAGGCGCTATTTATTCAATTGATGATAAATATAAAGTAGAAAAAATTATTTTTATTGGTAACGCGCCGATAAATGAAATAATTCAATTAGATGAAAATAAATTTTTGACATCAGACATTGACTGTGACATAACAATTTACAAACTACACTAATTTCTTAAATCGACAACCTACAATGAGAAATTTCGATGCTTTTATTTTTGATATCGACGGTACATTAACTTCAACAAATGAGTTAATATTTGCCTCATTTAATCACGTTGCTAAAAAATATTTAGGTAAAGAGTTTACCAACGAAGAGATAATTTCGCTGTTCGGTCCAAGTGAGGATGTGATTTTAAAAAACTGGATGAAAGAACATTATGAAGAAGCAAGAAAAGATTATCTCAATTTCTACGCCAATAAACATACTACGATGGCAAGTATTTATCCAGGTATTAAAGAAATAATTCAAGCAATTAAATCTGCGGGACTGCCTATTTCCATTTTTACGGGAAAAGGCAAAAGTACCACCGAAATTACACTGGGATTCATTGAGGTTTATGAATATTTCGACATGATTGTTACAAGCGACGATGTAAAAAATCACAAACCATCTCCGGAAGGCATTAATAAATTTATAGATGCTTTCAACCTGCAACGAAACAGAGTTTTAATGATCGGCGATTCTCCCGCTGATATTCTTGCTTCGAAAAATGCAGGAATAAAAATTGCAAGTGTTGTGTGGGATAGTTATGCAAAAGATAAAGTTCTTTCAATGGAAAGCGACTATGTTTTTCATACGGTTTCCGAATTAAAAGAATTTATCTTGAGGAATATATAGTTCTATTGAACATTTAGAGGATAATAAAACGAAATCCTCGGCTCAACACGTTTTTGAGGTTTGTACCCGATAATATTTTTGTCGCCGTCCCGAATTGGAGTGTAAGTCCAGTAGTAAACCATAGATACAACAATATAATTCATAACTCTGTATCCAAATTCAGAATATAGGTATGAGCGGTCATCGAGCTTAAAAAGATCTGTTACATTTCTGATCGCGGTTTTATCGTAACCAGCTCTAAAAATATATGGAAAATCTTCCGGAGCAATTTGGGTATACAAATGCAATATTCCGCTGTCGGGTACCTTGTCGAGTTTCTGAAAACTTCCAAGAATATTAAACATTCCCAAAACATTAACAAACAACTCTCCGTAATAACCATTCGATTGATTGACGGCTAATTTTAACTGCTGAACTTTACTTGTTACAAAACCGGTTGTTTTATTCAGATTAAATCTTTCTATTTCATAAAGAGGATTAAAGTAAGAAGGCAGATAATGATCGCCGTTGAATCTTCTTTCTAATCTTGCTCTAAGATTCACCAAACCTAGTCCTTTAAAGTTAAGTGCCAGTCCTATCGCAGCGCCGCTGCCAAATTTTATAATTTTTGCTGCATCGAAATAAGCATCCAGATCAGCGATACTGCTTCGAATTAAAGGCAAGCCAAGGTCAATACCGATTAAAGTTGTATTCCCTTCATCAATTATCGGATCAAAATTATCCGTAACCGGATTGTAAGTCCCGGCAATAACACCAGCGTTTTGATCTAGATCGCTCGCTATTGTTGCTCCAATTTCCAGATTACCGATTACAGGTATTTCTGCAAGTTGTGTATAGTGCATCGGCCTTACGAATCCTCTAATACCAATTACGCCGGCTTGTCCAAAATTTCCGTAAACGGATTCGAAGCCAAAATCGTTGAAGTCGGCATCAAACTCCAAGCCGACTTTTCGTGTGTCGAAACTTGGACTATTATTATACAAATACATAATATTCCCAAAACCGAGAGTTGCATAATCCAGCGCACCAAGTCTAACATAAAGCGGATCACCTTTCTGTCCATATTTTACGTAACGAATTATGCTCAAATAATCAGAGAACTCGTTGAAATTTTCTGTACGTAATTTCCCATCGGCGGTATATTCAAGCCGCAGATCAAGCCCAACACCAAAATTTGCAAACTGAATTTCGGGAAATAGCCTAAATCCATAATGAGGTGCACCGTTTATCCAGATAATACCAACTCCTCCTTGCAGCAGAGCTTCGTTTTGATGAAGCGGATAAAACTGCGCATAAGTGTTAAAACATAAAAATGTAAAAAGGATAAAGATTATTTTTTTCAGACTGTAGCGGAAACAGGCTAAAAAATGACTGGCAGAGCAACCACCAGAGGTCGACCAAAAAGTAAAGAGTATATTTGATGTGCCCATATATTTCCATAGTATCAGGAGAAAATTTTGTTTAGCAATTTACAATAATTTCATTATAATTTTTAAAATATATACTTTCTATTAAGCTACTAATCTATAAACCAGTTCATTCCTTTTCTTCCATGAAAAATTAAAGATACTGTATTTATCTATTGCCTGTATAACATCGGGAGGAATTTCTTTCTCCAAATCATTTAATATCATAATTCCTTCGTTATTCCGTGCTAACTTTGTATCTTCAAAAGCAAAAAGGTGAGCAATTATATTTTGTTTCTTGGGACTCGCCACCGCCTTAATGATTCTTTCCGGTGCCTTTGCCGAAGAAGGGATTAAGAAATCAAATTTATGCTGGAACGAACTTCTGCCCTGAAGTATGATATTACGTGAGAAACGAATATTATTTTGATGAAAGAAATTAGTAACATCTTCCAGAAAAAAGGATTCAACTTTGGGAGAAGCAATAACGTACAAATCATCTATTGCAATTATTGCCTGAACAAAATTATGCTTTCGCATTGGAAATGTTGAGGGTGTAGCCATCGTTGTCAATTCATTTCCTTTAAGAATAACCCCATAGCCATTCAGGATAGTTTCCAATTCATTTTTACGTGCCGGTGTAGATATTTCAACTCCAGCCATTTCGAGGTTAGCGAGTGTTTCTCCATCATCCGTTAAATAAATATGGTCATTTTCATCGCGCTTTAGATAAAATTGGATATAATCATTTATATGATTAACAAACGGAGTTGTCACTTCATAATAACCGTTTATCTCTTTATAATTGATTTTTTGTTTCAACCAGACAATATATGATTCTATTAAATCTCTCATATAAACAAACTTTTAATAATTCTAGGCATCTTTTTCACATTACAATATCTGAAAAATTCTTCCATGATTTCATAAAGATCTTTGCCTTCTAGGGTTAAAAATAACTCTGCGGGTACCGCCCATTTTTCTCCAAAACCCTCAACATATAAATGTAAATGAGGAGAAGAAATTTCCATCCCATTATATTTCTCAAGAAGAGGTAATGAAACATTTTCAACTTCAGGATTCGTATGCGTAGCTCCATCAATATCCAATCTTCTAAGAACGTACGCTTTTCTCACTCTATTTTGGTAACTGCTTTTGTAATTTTAATACTGCCGCGATAAATATCAAATAGAAAATTTTCTCTCTTATCTGTCGAGGTAAATGTAATAATTAATTTTTCTCCAGATAAAGGGAATTGATATTCACTATCATCTTCAGGAATTTTCTCCATCCCGAAGAAAAAATCAGCATCTTGTTGAGTAATATAATGTGCCAAACTTATATCGATTAAAAAACAAATTCTTGATTTCGGATGCTACTAGACACTTATAATTAATAGATCTTAAGCATAGTACAGCGTAATAATCAGATAATAATTAATTTGTATACTGTTTGAACTCATATATGTATGAAAATTAATAACAACACGCACTTTAATCAAGGTGTTAAGGTTATAAAAATAACAGTATAGAGAGAGGTCTATTTATTTACAAGCCAGAGTTCAGGGTTCTGGAAATTTCTTTCATTCCAGATTTCAAAATGCAATATATTTCCTTCAAGGCTGTCGCTTACTTTGCCAAGCTGGGTTCCGGCTCCAACTTTATCGCCTTCAGAAACATTAATATTAGACAAATGACCATAGACCGTTCTGAACTCATCTTTATGTGTTAGTATAAGCACGCTGCCGTAACCGGGGATCCAATCTATTGCGGAAACAATACCTTCAGCTACCGCATATACATTGTCATTCCCTTTTACAGCAACATCAATACCATAATTCAAAGTGATCGTGTTCAATCTTTCATTTTTATTTTCTCCGAATTTTCTTACCACCTTGCCCTCCTTTACAGGCCAATGCAGAATTCCTTTTAAGCTGGAAAAATTAGCAAGGTTATCATAATCATTACTGTATGCAAAATTAGGATTAGCTGCTTTTTTTTCTAAAAGTCTTGATTTCCTTTGGCGTTCTCTTTCAACCAGTTTTGCAATTAAATTTTTTATTTCTATTTCTGCTCTCCTTTTATCAGCAATTTCATTTGTTATTGCGTTCTGGTCCCTCCTGAGTCTAGCAATTAGTTCCTTCCTTTCAATCCGCTTTTGCTGCAATATTGACTGCTCCTTTTGTTTTTGAGCAATTAAAATTTCTTTATCGTCCACCTCTTTATTCAAATCATTTTTCAAACTGCTTAATTGATTTTTACTTTCTTTCAAACGATTCAGATTTTTCTTGTTTTCTTCGGATATGTATTGCAAATATTTATAACGCACAGCTGCCTGGTTTACCGAGGATGCATTGAAGAAATATTTTAAGTACTGAGTTCCCATATTTTTATAAAGCCATACAATGTATCTGCTGTATTTTTCTTTGAGGTTCGAAATTTGATTTTCAACAGAATCAATTTGTGATTTAATACGTTCAATCTGCCTTTGCTTTACTTTTTCTTCTTCGATGAGATTATTAATCAATTTATTTAACAGCAGATTTTGATGCGAAATTTTTTCAAGGACGTTTAATGATTCTTTTTCTTTTTGAGACTTTGATTTTAGTTCCAATTCGAGAACGGATATTTCTTTCCTCAGTTTATCAAGTTCTACATTCTTTGCTTTTACGAAATCATTGGATTGAGCGGTTAACGAGTGGAATACCGTTAAAAAAACGAACAATATAATATTAGTTTTTTTTACCATTCAATTCGCGTTACATCTGAGGGAAGATCGATCTTTAGACTTTCCAGGTTTTGATTAACCGAAATATTGCGGTATTCGATATCAAGTTTCTGATCTTTTTCTTTATAATTCAGTTCAATTTTGTAAGGGAGTGGCACATCATCAAAATCTTTAAAGTCGGCATAATTCCCTTCTAAAATCATTGGTTCAGGTACCTTCATTATCTTATAATTTCTTATAGAAAGATTATTCAACTGTACAGTATAAATATATTCTCTGTCCAAAAGACTATCAACGTAAGTGAGTGTGTAAAAATTATTATCTGTTTCGTATTTATCCGGTTCCCGTCTCAATTTATCTGTTAAATTTACGGAGCCGGCTAAAGCATCAATAAGTTCATCAAAACTGATATCAACTTTTAAAATTTGCTTAATCACTCCCTGTTGAAGTCTGCCGGAGTAAAGTCTGTTGTTAATTACATCGTAAAATTGGAAACTGTTATTAGTTATCAGCGATTGGGCAAGGTCAATCCCGAAAGGGCCAAAAATGGAAACTTTTATAGAATCAGGCTTTCTGATCAAAACTTCGAAATTGCTTTTGGCATTTAAAACAGGAGTTTGAATTAACAAAACCCCAGTTCCGCGGAATGTTTTTATTTGTCTTCTATTTGCCTCAAGCCTTTTAACAAGTCTGTCGGCAGACAAGACTAATTCTTCTTTTACAGGTTTTGAAGGAACGCATCCTTGTATAAAACCGATAATGAGTAACAATAAGAAAACAGCACAAATATTTTTTCTGATCACATGCTTCCTTTTTCTAGTTTTTCTTTTAAGTTTTCTATGTTAGGGTCAAGCTCGAAAGCTTTTTGCCAGTTTTCAACAGCTCTCTTTTTGTCTCCCAGTTTAAAATAAATATCTCCAAGATGGTCGTACACTGTACCGCTTTTATTATCAATTGAAATCGATTTTTCAATATATTCTTTTGCTTTTTGGTAATCACCTTTTTTGAAAAAAATCCAGCCAAACGTATCAAGGTAAGATGAATTTTTCGGTTCTGCCTCTAAAGATTTTTTAGACATTTCATAAGCTTTGTCAAGCTCTTTACCTCGTTCCGAAAGTGAATAAGCATAATTATTCAATATTAGTGCATTCGAAGAATCAACCGACAATGCTTTGTTATATAACGAATCCGATACAGTGTACATTTTCTTTGTTTCGTAAATAAGTCCTGCAATACTGATTGCCTGAATGTTGGCAGGATCAATTGCAAGAGCTTTATCGAGATAAGTTAAAGCTTCGTCATCTTTTTTAAGCTGGTTTAGTGTATATCCCATTGCAGTCAACGCCATAAGATCATTGGGATTTATTTTCAGAGCTCTGCCCAGATAAGTTTGGGCTTGGGAGTATTGACTGCTCTGTGATAAAGACAAGCCGAAAATTAAATTCACTGCAAAATCGTTGGGAAATTTCTCCGCTGCTTTAGACATTTGCTCAACAGCTTCTTTATATTTCCCTTTATCGAAAAGCAATCCGCCTAACCTTGTCCACACTTGTGAATTCCATTCAGCCAGCTTTGCTGCCGTTTGAAAATATTTTATTGCAAGCGAATCGTTATTTTCCTTGATTGCAATCTCACCGAGATAAGCATTAACCTGCCAGTCAACAGTGTCTTTGTTAATCTCCTGAAAAATCTCTTTTGCATATTTAAGATTAGCAGAATCTTTTTGAGCGACAGAAAGAAATGAACTTCCAATGCTGAATTTCTTTTCAAATGGCACGTTTTTATTCTTTATGATTTTCATGTAAGTGTCGGTAGCAGCAACATAATTCCCTTTTTGAATGTAAGCCTGCCCTTTCAATTCGAGCAGATCGTCGTCATCGGGGAAACTTGCTAATTCTTCATCAATTTTTTTAATCGCATCATCTGTTCTATTTGTTTTAATATAAGAAGAGATAAGGAGTTTGGTCAAATTAAGGTTCGAAGGATCCAGCTTAAGCAAATCTTCCACAGTTTTAACTGTAGCATCAACATTACCCATTCGTTCATTTAAATCCGCTATCTGAACAAGTAAATTCCATTCCGGTCCGATTAGTTTCAATAATTTTTTATATACAGCAAGCGCTTGAGCAGGTTTATTTACTTCGTACAACTGTGCCAGATTATAATACGATTGGATATTTGTTGAATCGAGTGCAATAATTTTATCGTAATAAACAGAAGCAGAGTCGGGCAGACGGGCAGCCGAATAGATAGTTGCAAGCAGATAAAGAATCTCTGTGTTTTCCGGCTCAAGTGCAGCAGCTTTTTGCGAGTACTTCAACGCTGTCGAAAGTTTATTCAACTTATAATAAATCTTCGCTAAAGAATAAAATATGCCGGGCTGCGGGTCATAATTAGCTGCTTCCTCGTATAATTTTGCAGCTTCCTGAAGCTTCCCTTCCTGTTCAAGAGTGGACGCATCTATAAATTTTCCCATTGCAATTTTTTTGGGATCAAGAATTAAGGAATTCGCTTCGTCAGAATGCTTAAGCTCTTTCTTCACAATCTGTTGTGAAGTACAGCCGGCAAGAAGAAGCACCGTCAATATGTATAACAATTTTCTCATCAATAATTGGTCAAATTTGTTCGAAAAAATAGTTGTTAACCCCATCAATAACAAGTCTATTGATTGAAGCAAAAATTTCAAATCTCTATCTTTGCACATTATCTTTCGGGAGATGCTCGCTTAAATGAAAATCTTTGATCTTGCAATATCTTATAAATGGGTTTATGACGAAGATTTCATTGATCTGATTGAAAAAATTTTTCAGAGCAGCGGTTTAACGACTTTCGTAATTCAAGATCACAATGTTTCAGAAATTACAGAACTTGTGAGGAAAGAAAAAATCGGTTTCAAAGCATATCTCGACCGTGCTTCCGATCTTGATACAAATTATGAATTACTTGCACAAATTTTGACACAAAGAAATACATATATCATCAATCCTCATTCTAAAACAGAAAAAGCTATTAACAAATCTCTAACTCACACTAAATTGATTAATTCCGGTTTTAATGTACCGAAAACAATTATTGTCCCCTCATGTGAGGAATCCCATGGACTGAACATAAACGAAGATGATTTGAAAAATATCGGCAAGTATTTTATCATTAAACCGTCCTTTGATACCGGCGGTGGTGAAGGTGTAATACATAACGCTACAAGTTTAGAACAAATCCAGAAAGAAAGATTGAAATACACTTACGAAAGTTATTTAATACAGGAAATTATCCATCCTAAAATGATTTCTGACAGGCGCGCATGGTTTAGAGTTTTTTGGGTATTCGATAAGGTAATACCTTCGTGGTGGGATGATAAAATTCATATTTATAATTTAGTTACCGAGGACGAATGCAAAAAATATAATCTTGATGAACTATATATAATTGTTAAAAAGCTGGCTTATATGGTTGGTCTCGATTACTTTTCAACCGAAGTAGCGCTAACAGAAAAAAATGAATTTATTTTAATTGATTATATTAACGATCAATGCGATATGAGATTGAAATCAAAACATACTGACGGCGTACCCGATGAACTGGTAATTGAGTTTATAAACAGAATGAAAATAAAGGTCAGCTCACTTCAATAAAGCATATCTTCTTCAACTGTCTCAAGCATATTTAGATAGCTTTCATATCTTTGTTTGGAAATAAAATTTTCTTTTACTGCATTAATCACCCCACAATCCGGTTCATGATGGTGAGTACACGTATTAAATTTGCACTCTTTAATAAAAGGTAAGAATTCAACAAAATAATGACCAAGGTCTTCTTTCTTAATCCCGTAGGGGTCAATTTCTCTAATACCAGGTGTATCAATTACATAAGTATTGCTGCCGACCTTCTTCATCAAAGATGTAACAGTAGTGTGCTTACCTTTAGATGTATAGCCGCTGATATCTCCGGTCTTTAATTTTAATGAAGGGAAAAGCATATTCAAGATAGAAGATTTGCCAACGCCTGATTGACCCCACAGCAAATTAATTTTTCCATTCATGATCCCATTTAGCTCGCTGATTCCTGTATTATCAATAACTGATGTTAATACGACTCGATAACCGATACTGCTGTAGAGTGAATACCAGTTATCAATTACTTTATTTTCGTCAAGATCAATTTTGTTTATGACAATTGTAATTTCTGTGTGGGAGCTTTCTCCTATTACAATGAGTCTGTCGAGAGAACGGTTATTGAAAGCGGGGAGTTTTACACTTGTTATAATCACGAGGTGATCAACATTGCTTGCAATTATTTGTTCTAATCTTTCACCACGGTTGCTTGCGCCTTTAATTCGGGGTGCTTTTCTCGAAATGTAGTTTTTTCTTTCGTAAATTTTTTCTATTACCCCCGAATGATCATCGTTGATTTCAAATTCAACAATGTCCCCTACTGCAGCGATGTCCAGCGTAAAAAGCTTATTCTTCTTTAAATTATATTCTTTTTGGAATTTTCCTCTCAAAAAGCAGCGAAGTTCGTTATCGTTTTCATCTATTACATAATAATCTTTACTTTCGATTTTATAGATTCTGCCTTTAATAAAACCTCCGGATTATAAAAAAAAGCACCTTAAAAAATAAGGTGCTTTAAGAGTGTTGTCAATTAAGGAGAGATTTAGTTGAAATTATAGACGAAAGTAAGAGTAAAATTATCTCTGGATATATTCTGGTAAAATCGGGAAAGGTTAGAACTGTAATTGTCTCCGAAATCTTTCCACCAGCCGTGTGCGAAAGCGGCGTTTATTGCAACACGATTGTTAGTTGTAAATCCGAGCCCGGCAGTAATATATTTTTTATCGTAGTCGGAAGGATCACCTTTAAACGGTGAGGGACGGTACATAAATCCGGCTCTTAATGAAAATCCGCTTACAGGCAGTGCATATTCAAGTCCGGCACTAAGGTTTGCCACGCTCCTAAATAAATCTTTTATATCAAGATTATTTGCCGACTGCTGCGATTCGCCCAGACCGTTAGTAAATTCCATTTGGGTATAATCAATAAATTTTACATCGCCGCTCAGAATTAAATTATCAGCATTAATTGCAACACCTGCAGAAAATTCATAAGGAGTTGATATTTCGTACTCTACATAATTATTCTCAGGATTGTATTCGAAACCTGAAGAACTTGTAAAAGAACTGTTTGCGGTTTCATAATAAGTTTCTTTAATAATATACTTCCGCGGGAATTTAATCATTCCGCCGATATTTACCTGATCAGACGCTTTCATCAGAAAACCAATTTTTGCGTCCCAGCCGGATAAATCCCAGCTTATAATATCATTTAAGTAAAAACTCTGAAAGCCCCCAGTTGACGGGTCGTTCGGGTCAAGTCTTTGCGAAGCAGGGTAAAGATCATTTGTATCATCCTCCCAATATTTTCTATTTCGATCAAAACTGCCGCCAATAATATCTATGGCAGCTCCTAAAAAAATATTTTTTTCAACTTCAATTGCACCGGAAAAAGACCATGTGTTAATATTACCCTTCTGAAGAATAGTTCCGCTTTGATTTAAACCGCCATGTATAACTGTAGTATCTTTAATGTATTTGTTTGAATTATCATTAAGCGGATAACTCAAACCAAGATAGTACATTATATCTTCGTTATAAGAGGTTAAATCCTGGATCATAGAATTATTATTGGAATTATAGCCGTCAAATTTTACGGTTCCGTTAAAATCTTTTTCTTGATTATACCCGAGTGCAAAGACTAAACTTCCCCTGCGGGTCGGAAAAGGAAGTACAAGTCCTAATTGAGTAAACTTAGATGTATTATTAGATGCATCATTCATTCTGTTGAAAAATGTTGAAGTATTACTAATGGTGTTATAATTGAAAGAAGCAGATAATTCTGATTTTTTCATAAGTCCAAAGCCTGCGGGATTAAAAAACGCAGCGGAAAAATCGTTACTTAATGCAGTATACGCATTACCCATTGCCAGAGATCTCGACCCTGTTAAAATGCCCGGTTCAGTTAACCGGAGCGCATCATTATAATTTTGAGCCGATAATTCCACCGACAAGCAAAGAAATGATACTATAATCCACTGGAACAAATATTTATTTCCCATACATGCCTCATTAGAAGTTAGTGTTTTATAATAGTAGTACTATCTCCGTCCACCTCTTGAGCCGCCACCTCTAGTAGATGAACCGCCGCTGCTGCTTGGCGCCGATCCTCTTGAGCTTGAACCGGAATAAGAGGGTGGAGAATAACTGCTGTGAGTATTACCGGATTCAGTTCTTGGGCTCGATTTAGGAACATAAGCAGGCGGAGACGAACTTCTCGGGCTTTCATTTCTTGGCGGTCTATAATAACTGCTGCTTCTGTTACCCCTCGAACCGCTGTTGTTTCTTGCAGCGGGTCTGGATGATCCGGAGTTTCTTGGCGCTCTTTGCCTTACAGCAGGTTTACTATTCCGGCTTGGAGTTGAGCTGGCACTTTTCTGTAATTGACCGTCTTTATTTGAATTTCTATTTGAATCTCTGCCGTTGCGAGTAACAGTAGTATTACTAAGATCAACCGTAGGTCTTCCGGAATTAGAGCTGTTTATAGAACTTGAATTTCTCCCTCCACCGGAAATATTTCTTGTACCGAAATCCGCCCTGTATCCCCTGCCGCCGTCATTATCTCTTAGATGAGTATAAGTGTAATTTCTCAATTTATAGTACGGATAGTAACGAGGATAATAATCATAATACCCGTAGTAATTGTATGGATAATATCCATAATAACCATAAGAGTACCACCACGGATTCCAGGTTAAGCAAGTTCCGCACCACCACCAATCATAATAATCATAGTACCAAGGATTATAGTAACCAAACGAAAGGGCAAAACCAGAAGGCGGATAATATCCAAAATAATACCTTCTGTAAGGGTTATAATATGGTGACGAATAATAATCATCATAATAACCAGTAGAATCTTGTGCATTGGTAGTATCCTCGTCGTAATATCCATATTCATCATCGTTCTGTGTATAGCCTCTATCCCAATCAGAAGGTTCTCTTAAGGCAACCTGTGTATAACAGCCGCCCAAAACCAGTAAGGTACCAAATAACAGTATTTTCAGTAAATTTTTCATTTTATAACCTCTCTCTTATGACAACTAATGAAATTTCGACAATTTTTATGCCAGTAAAAAGTCAAAAATTGAGTGTAAATAAAGATGAAATAAAAATTTATGTACCCGTTTGAATACTTAGATGTGCAAAAAAATAAACAGAGGTTAAAATATTCCCTTTACGTATTCAACAAAAATTCCACGGTCTGCTTTATTTGAGTTGAATTTTTTATTATCAAGTAAATCTCTTAAGTCCAAACCAAGAGTTAAACCATTTCCTATTGACCACCTTAAACCCATATTCAGATAACCATTACCATCACCTAACGAATTGCCTGTGTTGTCATTAATAGCAAAATCATATTCCGTAATAAATGATACTCTGCCTCCTAAAGTTTTTTCGAAACCAACGGCAATGTTTAGATCTTTATCATTATCTGCTCTTTCCAAGGAATAATTGATCATTCCGTGAATACTCAGAAAGCCAAGAAACTGAAAATTTTTGGATGCAGCCGCAAAAAATCCGGGCGATTTAATTTCATAACGATTAACAGTTCTGTCGTAAAATCCTTTGCCCTGTGAGTCAAAACCCAACGTTAAAGCAGGAATTGCTTCGGTTTCATCCAAAATTCGAGCACGAAGATTTATACCGGGCAATTTATACCAATCAATTTTTCCTGTTCCAATAATATTTGAACCACCATATGAGATACCAAAACTAAAGTTTTCAAAAACACCTACGTCCAGTTTAGTAATTACAACTCCATAAGGCATAACATTCATCGAAAAACCAACATGCCCTTTTTCAAGAACACCGGCTGTAGGCACATCAATTAGATAACGATATTCGTATTTTGCATTGGTGCCGCTTGTTCCTTGAGCACCAAGAGAACAAGTAATAATCAAATATAGTACAGCTATTAATATCTTTTTCATTGTTATCCTTTTTTCAAAACTAAAATAACGATCATCCAAATAAACAACAAAATAATTTTGAAATGTTTTAAAAATTTACTGTCTGTAATAAGTAGTAGTACCTCCCTTGTTATCTTTTAATTGTATACCCAGTTTAGATAACTCCTCACGAATAAAGTCAGCAAGCTTATAATTTTTTCCCTCTTTTAGTTCTGCCCTAATTTTGATCAGTATTTTTACAAGCTTGTCTTCAACATCATTTGCGGTATCTTTTTTGTTATTGTCAATGTCAATTATACCGAAAACATTCTGTGCAGTTTTTTTCAAAAAAGTAATTACATTTTCCGAAAATTCCCTATTAGCAGCAGAATTATTCACAAATTCAATGTTTGCCTGTTTGGCAAAATCAAAAATTACTCCGATTGCTTGAGGAGTGTTAAAATCATCATCCATAGCTGCTTCAAAATCTTTATAATACTTTTCAAAATCAAAAGAAGATTTTATATTTCCGGCAGTATCCAGACGTTCCTTCGCTGTCTGAACCAAGTTGTTTATTTTTTCAAGACCTTTTTCGGAGGCAGTCAACAGATCATCACTAAAGTTAAGAGGACCACCGTAATATGATTGGCTAAAAAAGAACCTTATTGCGGCAGCCGAATACTTCTTCAGAACATCTCTTGCTGTAAAAAAATTGCCGAGCGATTTAGACATTTTCTCATCTTGAATATTTAAGAAGCCGAAATGAATCCAGTACTTTACAAACTGTTGCTCGAAAGCAGCCTCGCTTTGAGCAATTTCATTTTCGTGATGAGGGAAAATCAAATCGTTCCCACCAGCATGGATATCGATTGTTTTACCAAGATGGCAAGTACTCATTGCCGAGCATTCTATGTGCCAGCCAGGTCTACCTCTGCCCCATGGACTTTCCCAGCTTGGCTCCCCTTCTTTAGCTTTTTTCCATAAGGAGAAGTCAAGCGGATTTTTTTTATTTTCATTGACATCGATGCGAGCACCAGCTTCTAGCTCATCAATTTTCTTACCGCTTAATTTACCATACCCAGGAAATTTTAAGACATCAAAAAAAACATCTCCATTTACATTGTAAGCAAATCCTTTGTCCTCTAATTTCTTTATTAGTTCAATTATATCGTTTATATGCTCGGTTGCCTTAGGATTCACATCAGCACTATTAATTTTTAAATAATTAATATCATCGAAAAAAGCTTTGGTAAACTTATCAGCGATTTGTGAGGCGGGAATTTTTTCTTCGTTAGATTTTTTAATTATTTTGTCGTCAATATCGGTAATATTCATTACAAATTTTACTTTATAGCCTTTATATTCAAGATACCGTCTTATGATATCTGACATTACAAATGTCCGGGCATTCCCTATGTGAAAAAAATCGTAAACTGTAGGTCCACAAACATACATTGTTACATTTGGTGGCTGCAGAGGTATGAATTCTTCCTTCATTTTTTTCAAAGTATTGTAAATCAGCACATATTCCTCTCATTTTTGATAAAAAATATAGTCAAAGGTGGTTTTTTTATCAAATATTCAATTTTTTTAGTATGGTATAAATATTGGATATAAGGTCAAAAAGTACTATTCTCTTATTTTAGACTTTGACATCTTGATAAAATTTTCTAAGTTATTCGAGTAAAATGGAAAAAATAAGTCAAATATCCGATTATTCAAGAATCAATCTAAAAACCAATTATTTTATAAAAAACATGATATGGAGGAGTTGTATGCTTAAAAAACTAACAGTTATGTTATTTGCACTTCTTCTAATGGCTTCGACTTCATTTTCTCAGACAATGGAACTTAAGACTTACGGAGTTTCAATTGCGCAGGCAGCTAAATCCACTGAAGATATTTTTGATGTTCCATATAACGGCTTAACGAACGTTGGGATCGGAACAAAAATGTATTTAGAAGCCAAGTTGGTTGGAGCCAAATTAAACAATCCACAATTCTCAATTACAACGAAGCCAAACGGTTCAAATGCGGCGTTAGGTATTACAGCAAACATTGATACATCCAGCATTGTTGTAGTGTTCACACCTGATGTCCGTGGAACTTATGTTGTAAAAGTAGCTGACGGAAGTTATACTGCTACTTTAACAATAAGTGCCGGTGTTTATCTTGGCGTTACCGGCAAAGGCAAAGATGGACTCGGTTTATCCTGTGTTGACTGCCACAATAATACAGATACTTATAAACCCTGGCGATCTAATTTGGTTGACAAATGGAAGCAGACGGGTCATGCAACTATGCTTCAAAGAGGTTTAGATGGTATTGTAAGCAGCCATTACGGTCCAAGTTGTATTAAGTGCCACACAACTGGTTACGATACAAATGCTGTAAACGACGGTTTCGACGATTTTACATTCGTATTTCCAACTACACTACAGCCGGGTACTTATGATGCGATGGTACAGCAATATCCGGATGCAATGCTGAGAGCAAATATACAATGCGAAAGCTGTCACGGACCGGGAAGTGAGCATTACGGTTATACGGAAAATTCAAGAATGGTAAAATCCCTGGATGTTGCTGTTTGCGCTGTCTGCCATGATGACGGTGCTCGTCATGTTTATCCTGCTCAATGGGCATTATCGAAACATGCTACAGGCGAAACATTTGAAGTCGAGGGCAGTAGAACAGCCTGTGCTCAATGCCATAACGGACTTGGATTTATTCAATATTCACGTGGCGAAACTATTAATCCCTATGAAATTGCTACTGTTACCTGTGCTGTTTGCCACGACCCGCACGATGCTACTAACGAACACCAGCTTAGAAAAGTTGATGTTACATTAGCTGACGGAACAACGGTAACTGACGGCGGATTAGGAAAACTCTGTATGAACTGCCATCAATCGCGCAGAAATGCTAATTCGTCCTATACAACAACACCGTCTCGCTATTATGGACCTCACAATGCACCACAAGCCGACGTTCTTGCAGGAAAAAATGTAGTTGTATTTAATGGTGGTGTTACTCTCCAAACTTCTAATCACATACGTGATGTAGTACCTGGCGGCGAAGCTAACTCTTGTGTTAACTGTCACATGGGCCCAGGGACAAAAGATGCTTCCGGAAAACAAGTAACCGGTGGACATACTTTCAGTATAATGAGTAAAGACGGTGTTGATAACATGGAAGCTTGCGCTCAATGCCATGGACTTACTTTCGGCACCAGTTTCGAAGATGTTAATTTCACTTATTACGGCTCCTCTGATATTGACAGAGACGGTGTTTCAGAAGGTTTACAAAATGAAGTTAAAGGATTAGTAGAAAAAATTAGAGCGTTATTACCAGCGCCGAATGCTAATGACGATCCGGATACTTCATGGACAATAACCCAATTACAAGCGTTCTACAATGTTAAAGTGGTTGAAAAAGATAAAAGCTGGGGAATTCATAACCCTAAATTTATTGTCTCGATGTTGGTAAACACTTATCAAGCATTAGGTGGTGTGTATACCGATGTTTTAAGCGAAAATTCCGAAATACCGACACAATACGCTGTTTATCAAAATTATCCGAATCCGTTTAATCCATCTACCAACATTAAATTCGATTTACCGGCAAGTACTCACGTAAGATTAACGATTTATGATTCTATAGGTAAAGAAGTTCAGTTATTGGTTGATGATGAATTAAATGCTGGGACACATATTATTCAATGGCATGCTAAAAATCTCGCTTCCGGTATATATCTATACAAAATTGAAGCCGGAAATTTCGTTAAAGTTAACAAAATGTTGCTGCTGAAGTAAGAAGCCCACTCAATCCCCCTAAGGGGAATTTTTAAAAAGGACCCGGCATGACCGGGCCTTTTTTTATAAACCTAAATTATGCGTTAGAAAATTATATTTTGCACAACGACTTCTAA
>DYLN01000063.1 GCA_020722085.1 Melioribacter roseus | reverse complement strand
ACAGCACCTACAAGCCATCCAATAAAAGCTCCGCCTACAATTGCAGTTCCTAATATTCCCGAAATGGTTCCGTGGTTGCTGTCAAAGCTATTAACCGCAGCACTGAATATTGAAGTGAAAGACGCACATGTAAAGTAGCCGACCAAAGCAAAGGCAATGAGTGAAATGTTGGTACCGGCGAAAATTGCAACGATTAAGAATAAAATTGTACCTAAGCTATGGAAAACAAAAATTTTCTTTTCGCTTATGTGCTTCATCATAGGCGCTATTATCAGCCGCCCGACAGCCTGAAACAGCCAGAACAGCGCTACGACTAAAGCTGATTTTGAAGGAAATGCTGCATACCAAATAGAGCCTGGGTTCCAAAAAGAATCATGATAGCCGACAGCGTGTACTTTATTCATAAAAATTAGAATATATGAGGAGGTTCCTACTTCGGCGCCGACATATAAAAATATTCCTAAAGTATAAGCAAGCAGCAAGGGACTTTTTAGAAGTGATATAACCTGAGATATTTTGATTCTTTCTTCATCAGCAATATGTACTTCAGGAAATTTTGCTAAAAGCAGAAGAACAAGCAGAAGAGCATTTATAATTCCGAAAATCAGATAAACGGAACTCCATGAAAAGCCGTTGTTTTCAACAAGCGGTACTAACAAAGGGCTTATTGCATAACCCAAAGCACCTATACCGATAACCATGGTTAAGTTTGCAGTGTAGCGGGACGGTGCATCCAATTCACGTATGAAAGGGTTACCTGCTGTTTGAATTGCAGTTACACCGATTCCAATTGTGAATATCATTAAAATAATAATCACATAATTATTACTTAAGTAAAAGATAAAACTACCCAGTGTCATCAGTATCATTCCAAGCAGCAGCACAAATCTTGCACCTGCCCTATCCATTGCAACTCCAAACGGGATTGAGAAAAGACCGTAAGCAAGATAAAATGCGAACGGCAGAAGGGCGGCAATTTGAAGTGAAAGACTAAACTCTGCCTGGAATTTATCAATAATTACCCCAATCACTGCTGTAACCAGTCCAAATGCCACATACATTAAAACAGTAACTATTAACAAATATTTATTTTTATGAAATGAATTCATATTTATTCTGTTAATGTTATTTTACCGCCGTGGACAAAATTGCCTGCTTCAAGTCCTTTAGCTAAAGCCAGATAATTTACCATAAGCTGAACGGGCACAATACTTTGAATAGAGAAAAGGTATTCATCCGGGTGATTTAGTGTTATAACCATTATATTTTGATCAGATAACTGCGGGTTTTTATTCGTTATTACCATCACCTTCCCTCCAAAACCGGCTATATCCGCCGCCATTTTAATGCTTTGATTATAAGTCGCTCCGTCTGCTGCAAACAAAACAGACTTAAAACCAGGTTTAACCATTTCCATTGGTCCATGCCTAAACTCGCCGCCCATAGTTCCGGCAGCAGGAATCTTTGCGGCTTCTTTAAACATCAACTCACCTTGTCGTGCAGAAGCATAAAGCGGTCCGCGGCCAATAAATTGAACAAATTCAACATCACCAAAAAAATTAAACCCGTCATTGATCATATTTTTATGGCCAAGAAGAAATTCTTCAATATTACTTATTAACTTTTTTATTAAAGCAATCTTTTCTTTACCCCACTCCCCCGCAAGGTACCATCCAAGTATGGCAATGACCAGTGTTATTGTAGTGTAGGTTTTTGTTGATGTCATTTCCTCTTTACCGGCTTTGCTCAGTAATGATTCTTTCGCATTCTGTGTTAGAAAACTTTTATCTTCATTACTAACTCCAATACAAAAAACATCGGGGGAGAGTTCTTCTAAAAATTTTACTACCTCAAAACTTTCACCTGACTGGGAGATGCATACTACCAGAACTTTCTTATTAATCAGTAAGGTATGATAATAAAGAAGTTCGCTTGTATTAACTACGTATGAACGTATACCCAGGCTATTGAATAAACAGGCTGCAGCATAGGAAGTAAAATAAGAACTCCCCATTCCGGTAAATATGATTTGATCAAATTTGTTTTTATCTAATATTTCCTTGATTCTTTTAAGCTTGTTTTCACCTTCGGTACCACAATAAAAATTTAGAGTCTCTTCGAGAGATTTCGGTTGTCCCAGAATTTCAGCTAAAAATTTGTTCATTTTTCCACTCTCACTGATCTAACTTCCCAGTTCCACTTGCTTATGTCCAAGCAATGCGAATAAAAAATGTACAATTGACTATCAAAAACATATTGAAATGCACAGGCATCATTATCTACTAACAGTGGGCTGTTGGCTAATTCCTTATACCCGCCGTCAATTTTGTTGCTTTCATACGCACGGGTAACCCATTTATCATCCCACTTCCCTTCTTTAATCGATTCAATCAACAAATAATACTTGTTGTTATAAAAAGCAATTGACGGAGAAGCAATAGTATAATCCGATGTTAACAAAGTTTTGGGTTTTGCATTTTTCAAACCTTCTATAGTTTTGCTTTTCCTAATTCTTATTTGCCAAAAGTTTTTTTGCTTTTCGATGTATTTTATTTTTTTATTAATTCCTTCTCTTCCTACCAAGGGTTTATTATTGCTTCTTTCTACGCCGTGA
This sequence comes from Melioribacter roseus, assembly GCA_020722085.1. Taxonomy (GTDB): domain Bacteria; phylum Bacteroidota; class Ignavibacteria; order Ignavibacteriales; family Melioribacteraceae; genus Pyranulibacter. Next base: position 16,056 of record DYLN01000063.1, on the reverse strand, counting down.
TAATATGCTAAATAGAAATATCCGTCCTGGTTATTAAAATAGATGAACGGATTTTGATTTTGAGCACCAAGTTCTCTTTTTACTACAACAGACTTGTTGTCAAAATGTATCCCGTCCTTGCTTGTAACCATAACGATCCGGCTGTCATTATTTGCATTGTACTCGGCATAAAACATGTAGAAAACGGAATTAACAAGGACAACGGTAGGCCATCTGCAATCTCCTTGAATAATCGGATTTCCTTCATATTTATCCCAATGAATTAAATCATTGCTTCTAGCCAATCCGGCTTTTCTGAGATTAGGATCCCCACCGTAATAAGAAAGACCGTAGTATCCCCAGTATTTATAACCATCTTTGTCGGCTTCAACAACTGAAAGGGTATGAACTTTATTATAGTCCCACTTACCGCTGTCACCTTCCAGTATAACTTGGCTTTTTGTTATAGCAGGGTATTTTGTTTCTTGCGCATATTGTATGCGGCTTAAAAAAAGAGGGGCGGCTAAAACAATCAGAAAATAAAGAAAGAATCTACTGTTCATATGTTGTACCTATATAATTATTTTTTTGGTTGAGCTTATTAAACGATTACTACTTCAACTCCCATATCATTAAGTTTTTGTATTTCTGTTTTATCCATTTCTTTGGTAGTAATAATTTTGTTAATTTCTTTTATTTGGCAGATTACACCCAAGCTTCTTCTACCAAACTTAGAAGAGTCTACCAAAAGAATATTTTCGCCTGCTCGCTGCATCATTACCCGGCTGGTATTTGCTTCAATAATATTCGGAGTTGTTAGCCCAAGTTCATAATCAACTCCGTCAACTCCATGAAATAATTTATCAGCCGAAACTTTTCTAAGAACATCATCTGCCAACGGCCCAATTAATGTAGAAGAATCTTTTTGGAATGAACCGCCGGTTAATATTATTTCCAAATCGCTGGTGGCTAATTCAAGTGCAATATTAACAGCATTGGTGATTACCGTAATACCTTTTAGGTTCTTCATATTTCTTGCTAATTGAGTTGTAGTTGAACCCGAGTCCAATATAATTACATCACCTTCGTTTATCAGTTTAACTGCTTCATCAGCAATTCGTTTCTTTTCATCAGCGTGAAGTTTTTCTTTTTCTATTAAAGCAAGTCCATGGAACAAAGGCTTATGCAAGATTGCCCCGCCATGTGTTCTTTTTAGAAAACCTTCTCTTTCAAGCTGGTCAAGGTCTTTTCGGATTGTTACCGAAGTTGTATTAAAAATTTTACTGAGGTCATTGATCAATACCCGATTTTCTTTTTCGAGTATTTTCATTATCCCTCTCAATCGCTCTTCTTGAAATACTTTAGGTTCATTGTTTACTGGCATGTGGCTCACCTTAATTTCGTTTTTACTTTGTTTTACTTTCTTTTTCTATAAGGCTTTTAGTTCTTATATATGCTTTGTTTTATTTTCTTTTTATTTCGAATATAGAGAAAATTATCTTAGTTGTCAAGAATAATTCTAATATATTTAAAATATCTTTTGAATTTACTTTCTTTTTGTTTGTTTTTCAAATAGGCTATAACAAAATGAAAAATTTTTATTTAATTTGTTAAGCTTCTTTTTAGTTTCGTTTTGAATTCTTCCTAAATTCTGATAATTATTGCAGCAAAAACTTCCAGAGTGTGTAACTAAGCCCAATGTCACCCTTAAAATCAACAACTGAAAAAACATTTGGCGCTGAATGTCTTCGTTGTTTGTTATAAAATATTTCTCACTACTGTCCGGTTGTTTTGATTAGCAGTGGTTGTGAGTTATTTAAAATAATATTTTAATCATATAGGATTGCAAAGTGGTGTCTCCCGTTCAACTTTAGCTGATGCAAATGAAAAAAGAGATTGGAGAATATACGCTGACTTTGCGTTGATCCCCACAGATCAAGCTAAGGAACTTTATAAAGACGAACATCTTTTTATGGTAACCAATTCAATGCCGTGAAAACTCAGATATGGATTGCTATCTTACATCTTTGTACTGTTGGCAATTATTAAGAAAAAGTTAAATATTGAATTTTCTCTCTACACTTTTTTTGCGAGTGGTGAGTATCTCAATCTTTGAGAATACGCCCATTATATCAATGTTTTCAAACAACAATTACACAAATTTCGCTACTCCTGATGATAACCAATTGTTTTTATTCAACTTATAACCGGAAAGTAGTGACAATGGATAACACCGCTGTCGACAATCCCGAAAGCTAAATTCTAACGGTTTACAAACTTTAACAGAGTTATTCGAATCCGGACAGTGTTCGTTCAACAAAATTCGTCGCTATCTGACGATCGAAATTTGAAATTATCTTTTTTATTTATGCCCTGTAATGGAATTATTTTGTACCAGTCTTCCGAAAAAATCTATATCTCTATCAAAAGGATGTAAATAATAATCAACCAAAACCGCCGTCATTCTTCTGTTCAATTCCAAATTTTGATCAAAGGTTTTTCCAAATCGGAATTTCCCCCAATCATGTTCAACCTCGGATAATGAAATTTCTTTTCCGGCTATAGAAATTATTTTAAGGAGAGCAGCAAGAGTCAATATTTCGCCGGAAGCATCATTATAATTATCAAACACAGGGTAAAAATCTTTCAGCCCCTGAACAAGTTCATATTGGCTTATTTGTCTGTCCGGATAAAACCATGTCTGATTTTCCCAATCGTACGAGACCCCTATTCCTTTTATTATGCCGGTTACGCCTATTCTTTGAATTGCTTTAAAATTAGGATCAGTCGGAGTTACGTCTATAAAAGGCAGCAAATAAGCATTACGGTTCAGCAGCTCTCTTTGTATTTCACGCACTTTTACTTCACTTGGTTCAATATTATGCTTTGCACAAAAAGAAGCTAATGCACCTGCAGCTTGACCTGTAAGCATAACACAAGGCTGAAGGCGTGTAGCACCATTTACAATATTGGAGACGGAAATTCCTTTTTCAGCAACTATCAAACCATCGATTCTCTTTGGAATTAGACATCCAAGAGGAACACCAAAGGACGGAACTTTAGGAAGTTTTCTCTTGGGTGCTCCGGGATTTTGGTTATTATGATGATCAATTGGGTAGTCACCTACAGAAACAGCGGTACGATATAGTTTTTCTTTTTGCGAATAGGGATTCAATATGTAATTCACAGTAAATCTAACTATGCCCCTTACTCTTCTTCCTTCACGATTGTAAGGAATAAAGGGAAGCTTATCTTCTGTAGGGAATTCATCATCGGCTAATCCTAAATTTTTATATCCAAGCGAGTGCTGTAAGTAATAAATAAAGCACAAAGTTTTTTCTTTTGCCGACATGTAGGCTTTTTCTCTTTGATCATAGTTCATTTCAATAGCATTTAAATAAAAATCATTTCCATGAGCAGGCCAGTTAATCATATATTTATTATTTGGCAATTTGCCGTAATTCAGCATCTGTTCACAATTCCATAATGCGTCAGAACATCCTTTGCTCTTACATGAACAAATAAAGAAAGAAGAATCATAAGAAGCAGGCTGTATTATTGTTTTATCAGCACCTTTGCCATAATCTTTTAATATGGCAACATAAGTTATATCCTGGATGATATCATTAGCGGAATCAAGCGCACAATCTTCACCTGAATAAGATTTTGATTCCATCCCTACATCATATTCTGCCCCTGCATCCTTAAACACATCACCCAATTCAGTAGCATCAATCACTACTTTAGCATAAATTCTTAGACGTTTGCCTTCCTTATTAATAAATACTGCACCAATCACTTTGTCGGCTTTTTTTAACGTACTAAGAAAACGGTAGTTGTAAATTACATGGAGGTTATTCTCCTTAGCAGCCATGGCTTTAAAAACGCTGTCACCGACGTGTGGTTCAAACATAGTATTGCTCACCCACCCGGTAGAGACAGCTTCCGGTCCACCATAATACTTATATATAGCCTCGCGGAATTCTTCCCAGATACCAGATGGCAGCAAATCATTACCGTCTGTAGCACTAACTCCGGCAGCAGTCAACATACCACCAAGCCAACTATTACTTTCCACAATTATAGTTTTGGCACCCGACCTTGCACTCTGTATGCCCGCAGCAATCCCTCCAGTACCTCCACCAACTACTAATACTTCTGTTTTTTCCCGGGTTATGCCTTCTTTAACATTCTGAGCATAAAGGCTTGTTAACAAAAAAAAGACTACGAATATATACTGTCTTATCATATAGCACGACTCCCGTCTTTCAAGATCATTTATAATTTACTCTATAAGTTGTGTTTTCTTTCTTTTTTAAATTCTATGAAGAATAATTTAATTTCTTTTACTTTCTTTTTCTTTGTTTCTATTATAATATGATAAAACAAAAAAAGCAAATGATCGAAAACTGAGAAACAAAGTTTTTTAACAATAGCTTATATTTTTCAGCTAAGAAACTGACATAGTTTTTGACATAGTTGATACACACGACTAAGTGATTTAAGGATAAATTTAGATGTTTTTGGGGGAGGTATAAAAAACAACAGCCCACAAATCTCTCAATTTTGGGTTGCTTTGTGCATCTTGCCGGACACTTCCAAAGGAATGGCTACGCTAGAACCAACTGCAAAATGAATAAATACTTCGCGTGTCGGATAAATAAAAATGCCCTTACCAATTATTCGGCAAGAGCATTTTTAAGTGCACCCTGGGGGATTCGAACCCCCGGCCTGCTGATTAAGAGTCAGATGCTCTACCAGCTGAGCTAAGGGTGCAATGCAAAAATAAGGAAATTGATGATGATGCCAAAATTCTACGACCAAACTAACAAAGGCAGAGCGAGTTACTTTAAACTAAACTATGGATGAATTCAAGCAAGCTGTTTTTTCCAAAACTCAATTTGTTCTTTTACAAGTTTCGGATTCGGTGAGCCAAAGGTTTGCTTTCTTTCAAGCGAAGCCTCTACGTCAAGATATTTAAGTGTATCTTCGGTAAAAACATTATTTATTTCCTTAAGCTGTTCTATAGTTAAGTCGGAAAAACTAATTTTGTTTTCTTCACAAAATTTTACAAGCTCACCAACAATTCGATGAGCCTTACGGAATGCAACCCCATTTAAGACCAGCCAGTCGGCAAGGTCCGTTGAAAGTATAAAACTTTTTTTCAATTCTTCTTTAAACCGATTTTTGTTGATTTCTATTTTTTCAAACATCTTATTCATTATCATTAAACTGTCTGCGTAGGTAAAAAAAGAATCGAACACCTGTTCTTTATCTTCCTGAAGATCTCTGTTATAACTCAACGGCAATCCTTTAATTGTTGTGATTAATGAAATATAATTTCCAAAAGTTCTTCCGGCTTTGCCGCGAATCAGTTCCGCCATATCCGGATTTTTTTTCTGCGGCATCAAAGAAGAACCCGTTGTAAATTCCTCGGGAAGTTTTACAAAACTCCACTCGCTCGAAGTCCATAAAATCAATTCTTCGGCAAGCCGGCTTAAATGCATCATTCCAATTGAAACAGCATTTAAAAAATCTAAAAAGAAATCTCTGTCGGAAATCGAATCCAAAGCATTTCTTGTCGGTTCTCTGAATTCTAGCTTTTCCGATGTAAAGTTTCTATCGAGGGGTAAAGTGGAACCGGCTAATGCCCCGCAGCCAAGTGGAGATTCATCCGCTTCATTTCTGACAAACTCAAATCTTCTTTTATCACGCTGGAGCATTTCAACATAGGCAAGCAAATGAAATGCAAATGAAACAGGCTGCGCTCTTTGCAAATGGGTGTAGCCAGGTATTATCGTGTAAATATTTCCGCCGGCCGTTTCGATTAATGTTTTTTGAAAACCGGAAATGCTGTTTTCAAGATAAGAAGAGACTCTTTTTATCCATAATTTTTCGTCAGTTGCAATCTGGTCATTGCGGCTTCGTCCGGTATGAAGTTTTCCGGCTGTCTCTCCAATTAATTCACTTAACCTTAATTCGATAGCTGAATGAATATCTTCAAATTTTTCGGAATCGGGTTTCCACTTTCTGTTTTTGTACTCTTCAGAAATTCGATTTAATCCGTTTTTTATTTTTTCAAAATCTTCGTTTGTAATTAAACCGACTTTAGAGAGCATCTCGGAATGAACAAGACTCACGAGGATATCTTCATCAAATAAATTAATGTCGATATTTAATGAGGAGGAAAATTTCAGTGCCTGCTGATCAAACTCTTTCTTAAATCTTCCTCCCCAAAGCATTAAACAACTCCTTTTTCTTTCTGTGCCGTCAGTACTTCTGACATGGTTTTATAAGGCAGTCCGTAAATTTTTATAAATCCTTCGCTTGCACGGTGATCGAAAATATCTTCGCTTGTATAAGTTGCAAGTTTCATATTGTACAGACTGAATTGAGAATTTCTTGATAAAACCCTCACGTTCCCCTTATAAAGTTCAACAATAACCTCGCCGGATAAATTCTCCTGAGTCGAATCTACAAAAGCCATTAACGATTTAAACAAAGGTGAAAACCACAATCCGTCATAAATAAGATTAGCAACTTTATCGGATACAGTCTGCTTATATCTGAAAGTTTCACGATCCAAAATTAACTTTTCAAGTTCGTTATGTGCAATATGCAAAATTGTGGCTGCAGGAGCTTCATAAATTTCACGCGATTTAATTCCCACAACTCTATTTTCAATCATATCAATTCTTCCGATGCCGTTTTTCCCGCCAATTTCATTTAAGTATTCAATCAGTTCTACGGGGCTGTATGGCTGGTCATTCATTGCAACTGGGATTCCTTTTTCAAATGTGATTTTTACTTCGTCGGGGGTGTCGGGTGCATACTTGGGGTTGGCGGTGATTTGATATGCATCCTCTGGCGGCGCATTCGTTGGATCTTCAAGCACTCCGCACTCAATTGCAATTCCCCATAAATTTTCATCAATGGAGTACGGTGAATTCTTAGTTGCTTTAACCGGAATATTATGTTTCTTTGCATATTCCATTTCTTCTTCACGGCTTTTAAATTCCCAGAATCTTAATGGGGCAAGTATATTCATGTGAGGAGCGAGAGTTTGTATGCCAACCTCAAAACGAACCTGGTCGTTCCCTTTGCCCGTACAGCCGTGAGCAATTAATTCGGCTCCTTCGGCTAATGCGATATCAACCATCATCTTTGCAAGAAGAGGTCTGCCGATTGCTGTTGCAAGCGGGTAAGTACCTTCGTACAAAGCTCCAGCTTTTAGCGCGTACCACAAATAGTTTACCGCAAACTCATGACGCAAATCCATAACAACAGATTTAGAAGCGCCGGCTATTTTTGCTTTTTCCTCAAGATTTTCCAGTTCGGCACGCTGACCTAAATTTCCTGTTGCGGTTATAATTTCAGCATCGAATTTTTCCGACAGCCATTTGACCATTACAGAGGTATCCAAGCCGCCGGAATATGCGACTACTATTTTTGTCTTTCCCACTTTAATTCTCCTTTCATTTAATTTTTACAATTTATCAGTCATCATCTCTTTAATAAGATCAACAACCTTCGGCAGATTTTTAGTAGAGTTGGGAATTACTAGCACTGTATCATCACCTCCTACGGTTCCTAAAATTTCAGAAACATTCAGTCGATCGATATAGTGCGCAACTCCCTGTGCTCTTCCCGCCAATGTTCTTACAACAATTAATGCCTCGTTGTGTTCAACACTTATTATTTCGAAGCTTATAAGTTTAGAAATTTTTCTCCCGGATTCTTCGGGGTTAAGTAAATACTTTGGCGTATTTCCAACAATTGTTCTGATCACACCCATTTCCGCAAAATCGCGGCTTAATGTTGCCTGCGTAACATGGATTTGTTCCTTTTTTAGAAGTTCTATAAGGTCTTCGTGGGTGCTCACAACTTTTGTTGCAAGAATTTCTTTAATAACGTTTTGTCTTTTTAATTTGGCTGACATAGCAATTCCGTTTTTGTTTAGGTTATTAATCCAAATTTTTCAAAACATTTTTAAAGACGCCAATAAATTTTTCAACTTCTTCGTTTCCAATAATAAACGGCGGAAGAATCCTCAGCACTTTATCCCCTGAAGTACCGACTATAACTCCATTCTGCAATAATTCATTGGCAATTTTCTTCGCTGATATCCCTTCATTCAATTCAACACCGATTAATAATCCTTTCCCTCTTACTTCTTTAATTATTCTGCTATTCTGAGATGCAATTTCTTCCTTAATCTTTTCACCAATTTGGCTGATATGTGTTAATAATTCATTATCAATTAAATCCATAACTTTATTAGCCGCAGCAACAGCAACCGGATTTCCGCCGAAAGTTGAGCCGTGGTCGCCGGGTTTAATTACATCGCCGACTTTCTTCGAACAGAGAGTCACTCCTAACGGAATACCGTTCGCAATTCCCTTTGCCATCGTTACAATATCCGGTATGATATTTTCGTGCTCGAATGCAAAAAACTTTCCAGTTCTTCCTACGCCGGTCTGCACTTCATCAAGAATCAATAATATTCCTTTCTCATCACAAAATTCGCGTACTTTTTTCAAGTATCCTTCCTGAGGAAGAATAATGCCGCTTTCTCCTTGAATCGGTTCGAGCATAACTGCTGCGACATGCGGTCCGAATGAGTTTTCAATTGCCTCTATATCGCCGAAAGGCACGTACAAAAAGCCGGGTGCCATCGGGAAAAATCCATCCCACAACTTATACTGACCGGAAGCAGAAAGACTGCCGTAAGTCCTTCCGTGAAAACTGCCGAGAGCAGTTATTATTTGAAACTTTCCATTCCCCCATTTTCTTGCAAATTTTATTGCAGCTTCGTTTGCTTCGGTCCCCGAATTACAAAAGAAGGCGTATTCCAAAGATGATCGCAGATAAAGTTTATCCGCTAATAACCTTTGTCCGGATGAAATAAACAGATTTGATACGTGCCATAATCTTTTTACTTGTTCTTCAACTGCTGTTTTTATTTGGGGATTGCCATGACCAAAACTTGTAACTGCAATACCACAAAGAAAGTCGAGATACTCTTTTCCGTTTGAATCGTAGAGACAAGCGCCACTGCCTTTGACAAAATCAACGGAATATCTCGAATAATTTTTTAATAAATGATCTTCGGTTTCTGAATCGGGATTATGATGATTGAACGATCCATGTACCGGCTTGTTGATTGTTTGATGCATTTTCAAATATACTCTCCAGGTTTGATGAGCCAATCCATATTTTTTTAATACCTTTGTTCAGCAATTCCACACAACTGTTAAGTTTTGGAATCATGCCGTCTGTAATTTCACCGTTAATAATTCCTTCAAGAATTTCCCTGTCGTTGATATAACCTTGAACCGAGCCGTTAATTACTACGCCGTTAATATCCGATAGGAAGAAAACGCTCTCTGCATTTAAAGAAGCAGCAAGTACTTCGGTAAAAATATCCGCGTTGACATTTATCAAGTTTCCGTCCTTATCGCAGCAAATACTTGAAAATACGGGAACAACTTTCTCGTTTATCAAATTATAAATCCAATCTATAGGCTTCACTTGTTCAGGAACCCCAACATAACCGAGTTTTTCATCAACGACTTTTGCAACAAAACTTCCGCGGTCAATTCCTGTTAAACCAATTGCTTTGATGCCTATTGAATTTAATTTACTTACCATTTTAGTATTCAGCATTCCGCTTTGTACAGCAGCTACAACATCCATCACTTCTTTCGAAGTAACTCTTTGACCGTCAACGAATTTTACTTCGTAACCAAGAGCTTTAGACCACTCAGTTATGTTTTTGCCGGCGCCATGGACAATTATTACGCCGTCGTAAACCATTCTTAATTTCTTGAGAGGGGCTTCCCATCTATTATTTTCGAAAAAAGTTTCGAGAGACTTTCCGCTTATTTTAAGTACTGCAAGTTTCATAAGAACTCCATTTATGTTCTGTAATTAGCATTTATTTTTACGTAATTCTCCGAGAGGTCACACGTCCACCAGCGCGATGAAAAGTCGCCGCCGTTCAAATTTACATTTATAGAATATTCATTCTTCGACAAAATTTTATACGCAATTTCTTCATTTAACACTACCTTAAAATTGGGGAGTAAAACTTCATGATCATCAAAGCTGATTGAGACTTTTTCGGGGTCAAAGTTTGCCCCGCTCATTCCGGCAGACGACATTATTCTTCCCCAATTTGCATCTCTGCCGTAGAGCGCTGTCTTGAGTAAATTTGAATTGGCAAGTGATTTACCAACTAAGTCTGCATCTTCCTGGGTATCGGCACCAGTCACGTTAATTTCAATTAGTTTCGTTGCACCTTCACCGTCGGATACAATAGATTTAGCCATTTCAATTGAAATTGCATCTAAAGCTTCCTGAAATACTTTTTCATCGTTACTATTTTCAAGCACTTCTATTCGGTTAACACCATTTGAAAGAATTATTACCATATCATTTGTGCTTGTTTCACCATCGACAGAAATTTTATTGAAGGAAATATTAACCGAGTTTAAAAGCATTTTGTACAAAAGTGATTTTTTTATTTCTGCATCAGTTGTAATGAAAGCAAGCATTGTCGCCATATTCGGCATTATCATTCCGCTTCCTTTGCAGATGGCTCCAATTGTTACCTCTCCGGAAGAAAGTTTCACCTTTACAGCGAAAGATTTTTTCTTCGTATCGGTTGTCATTATTGCTTCTGCAGCATCCTCGCCGCCTTTTTCGGATAAAACATTTACAATATTATCTATACCGCTGATAATTTTAGGAAGAGGAAGTTTTACTCCGATTACGCCTGTGGAACTGATCAAAATATTTTCCGGCTTAACTTTTAATTTATCGGCACAATATTCTTGAGTAAATTTTGCATCCTTATAACCGTCTTCGCCTGTGCATGCGTTTGCATTACCCGAATTTATAAGTACTGCTTTAACCGGAACATCTTTATCTGTCACGTTCTTAGAGATTAACAAAGGTGCTGCTTTAACTTTATTTAGAGTATAAACACCAGCAGCATTACAAAATCTGCTTGAAACAATTAATGCTAGATCTTTTTTTCTTTTTTTTATGCCGCAGAAAATTCCGGCAGCCTTAAAACCTTTAGCCGAAGTTACGGATCCGCCGTTAATAAACTGATACATTTTTTTCTCTTCTAGTTAATAATCCCGCTGTTTCTTCCCAGCCAAATAATTTATTCATGTTTTGAACAGCCTGTCCCCCACCGCCTTTTATTAAATTGTCTATTGCCGAAGTTATAATCACGGAATTATCTCTTACCGAAATATTTATATCACAGAAATTTGTTCCTGTTACCCACTTAAGCTGCGGCGGGGTCTCTCTTAATCTTACAAAAGACGATAAAGAATAGAAGTCATTATATAAAGCTGTAATCTTTTTTTGATTTATGTTTGTGGATAAGTACACAATGTTTGTCTCATATATACCAACAGCAACAGGCAACAAATGTGTTGTAAAAGTATAATCAGAGTTAAATCCGTTCCGGGTTAACTCCTGAAATATTTCAGGTTCGTGGCGGTGCTTGTGAACATTATAGGCTTTCACATTTCCATCCATTTCCGACAAAAGCAAGTCAACTTTAGGAGATTTGCCAGCGCCGCTCGAGCCGGAATAAGCAACAGTCGTGATAGAAATAATTTTATTTCCCCATTCAATAACCAACGGTAAAAGAGAAAGCAAGGCTGCTGTTGGATAACATCCTGGATTAGCAATCAGTTTTGTTTCATTTTTATAATCCTTAAGATCAGCTAAACCGTAAACTTTTTCTTTAAGTAGTTCCGGTGAAGTATGTTCAATGTTGTACCACTTTAGATATTGATCGGGAGAATCAAGTCTAAAATCGCCGCTTAGATCGATAACTTTTTTCCCGGCAGAAATTAGCGACGGAACAAGTTTCAAAGCTTCGCCGTGGGGCAGTGCTAAAAAATAAATATCGTGCGAAAAAGAAAGATCATTTGTAGACTTGATTTTTTTGTCAGTAACTAATTGATGAAATTCAGGAAACAGGCTATACAAATTTTCACCAGCACTTGAATTGCCGTAAACATCAAAATCATCTATATAAGGATGCCCGCTGCAAAGCTCAACTAGTTTTTTCCCTAAATAACCACTGCCTCCAACAATACCTACTGATATCATTATGAATAAACCTTCTTTTTGTTAATAAAATTGTGATTGAGAAAGTATAAATTACCTTCTTCGAGGGATGCGCCTTAATCGCGGGTAAGTAGAAATTGATTCGCTCGCTGAATAAAAATAAATTTTCACTTGCATTATCTCGAAAAAAAATCTGACGAAATCTAAACACATATCAAATTTATGTCAAGAACAAAATGAATATAGTTGCAATAATTTTTTAATCGAAACGAGTTTTCTAGGCAAAATTTGTATAATAATGCAAATATAATGCATTATAATAATCGGTATATGAGATAGCAAGAGATAAAGATCAGATGGAAGACTTGAAAATAATTCGAGAAAATTCGCGTTATTCTGCCGAAGGCATTCCTTACGGAAGCGGTTACTGTCCTATAAAAAAACTACTTTTTAGTCAGCCCCTGCTCAATTTACAATGCTCAATGTTCTGCCGGCAATAGACAAGCCACCATTTCAAACAATAACCAATCCTTTAATACTTTTTTCTTTGCTCTTTGTACTTTATGCTTTGTCCTTCACTCTCGACTCAGAGATACGATTCTGTTTCTTCCAGATCGTTATGCTTCATTTCCCAGTCAATGCCGTTACACGGCAAATAATTTGTTGTAGGATGTTCATCGTGCTTAAGACACAAAACTGCCGATTTATCAAAGTAACGGCATGAAGAACAAAGCGTGCTTGTAATTATTTCTTTGTTCTTTTCCATAAAAAGATTGTATTGGATTACAGCAGGATGGATAATGATTCCATAAACAGACAATATAAGAAGCGTCCACCAATATTTCGGTTCGATCACCGAATATAAGATCCATAAAGCAGGCATCAGCAGCGCGGCCCTAATTATTCCCCAAAAGACAATAGCTCCCATAAATTTTTTTCTGTTTTTATTTCAAACTAACTAAATGGATATCAAGTTTCAAATAATTATCGTTTGACCTAAATTGATTTTAGGCATGCATTCTTTTAATTTGCATTAACTTTTATATATTAAACGGAATTTTTTTTTGGAACAAGATAATAAACCACAAAGCACGGCAGCTCAGAATCAGCAGTCAAAAAAACCAAGAAGACGATTCTATTACCACAAAAGGCATCCAAAACAGGTGAATATTGAAGAACAGCAAAAATTAATAAAACAATTTCCATTTAAAAAAATTTCCATAGTAATTCCTCTGCTGGATGAAGAAGAGTCTATTTTTCCGTTGTATCAGGAAATCAGAAAGGTTTTCAAAAATATTTCCCCGGATTACGAAATCATTTTTGTAGATGACGGCAGCACCGATAAATCATTAGAACAGATAAAATCTATTGGGAAAAACGATCAAAAAATAAAATACATCAGCTTCAGAAAAAATTACGGCAAGTCCGCCGCTTTACAGATTGGATTTAAATATGTAACGGGCGACATCGTAGTTACAATGGATGCTGATTTGCAAGACGATCCCAACGAAATTCCAAATCTTCTTTCCAAACTCGAAGAAGGTTTCGATATGGTTTCCGGCTGGAAAAAGAAAAGATTTGATCCTTTGATAAAAAAATACTCTTCCAGATTTTTCAATTTCGTTACTCGACTGCTTACCGGTATAAAAATCCACGATTTCAACTGTGGGTTAAAAGCTTACCGCAAACATGTTGTGCAAAACATAAGTGTTTACGGTGAACTTCACAGATACATGCCTGTGTTAGCCAACTGGAAAGGTTTTACTGTTTCAGAAATTCCCGTTAGGCATCATCCGCGGCGCTATGGGAAAACAAAGTTTGGCATCTCAAGATTTTTCAAAGGTTTTGTTGATTTAATAACGGTAATTTTTATTACGCGCTACATTAAAAGACCGATGCATTTATTCGGGTTTTTCGGATTGCTCTCTTTCCTCATTGGTATCGCAGTCAATGCATATCTTAGCTATGAATGGATTTCAGGAAAACCGCTTTACAATCGTCCGCTTTTATTTTTAGGAATGCTTTTAATAATTGTCGGCGTTCAGTTTTTTGCTGTCGGATTATTGGGTGAAATTATGGTGCACAACTCTCAGGATGATAAAGAATACGTGATAAAAGAAAAAAAATAATCCGCGAATTTCCGCGGATAATTCGCGAATATTAGCGGATTCGCTATGACCGATTTAATATTTAAAGAAGAATCGTATAAAATTATTGGCTGCTGTTTCGAAGTCTATAACGACCTCGGTCCGGGCTTTCTCGAAGCAGTATACCAGGAAGCACTTTCTATCGAGTTTTCAAAACAGGGTATACCCTTTATTGAACAGGCAGAAATGAATGTTTTTTACAAAGGAATTGAATTAAAGAAAAAATATTATCCCGACTTTCTTTGTTTTGATGAAATCATTCTGGAAATAAAAGCTATGGAAACATTCTCTCCAACCGATGAATCACAGTTACTAAATTATCTTAAAGGAACAAAAAAGCCGTTGGGATTACTGGTCAATTTTGGTGGAGAGAAACTACAGTATAAACGTTTTGCAAACACAAAAAAATCCGCGAATTTCCGCAGATAATTCGCGAATATTAGCGGATAAACTTTCAGCAAACTACCTAATACTTATTAAATTTGACGTGATTTTATAATCGATTACCGAATGTAATTCAAAAATTTATGAAAATGAACATAAAAATCATCTCTTCCGCTTATCCTCTCCGGGGCGGTATTTCTCATTTCACAGGCTTGTTATTTAAAGAATTGAAAAAAAAACATGACGTTGAAGTAATAACTTTTAAACGCCAATATCCAAAAATATTTTTCCCGGGCAAGTCCCAGATAGAAAAAGATAATAACATCGAAAAAATCGACACCAAAATTTTAGTCGATTCAGTAAACCCGTTAAACTGGCTTCTTGTGGGAAACAAAATAAAAAAAGAAAAACCGGATCTGATAATTTTCAAATACTGGATGCCTTTTTTTGCACCGTGCTTTGGAACGATTTCCAGAATCGCAAAACAAAACGGAATTACAAAATCATTAATTATTTGCGATAATGTAATTCCGCATGAAAGAAAACCGGGAGATATTATCCTCACAAAATATTTTTTCTCAGCAGCAGACTATTTTGTTCTAATGTCTGAGTCGGTTAAAAAAGATCTGTTGAAAATTAAAAGCAGCGCAAATTATAAGCTCTTATTCCACCCGGTATATTCAAATTTCGGCGAAGCTGTTGACAAACAAAAAGCAAAAGAAAAGCTGGGATTAAAATCTGAAAAAAATATTTTGTTCTTCGGATTCATAAGAAAATATAAAGGATTGGATATTCTTTTAAAAGCAGCTGCTTTATTAAAAAACAAAATTGACTTGAATGTGATTGTTGCGGGCGAGTTTTACGAAAACGAAGAGCAATACGCTTCTTTAATTAAAAAATTGAACATTGGGGACATGGTAAAACTTTATAATGATTTTATTCCAACGGGAGATGTAAAATATTATTTTTCGGCAGCAGATATAGTTGTTCTTCCTTATAAAGATGCAACACAAAGCGGCATTGTTCAAATAGCAAATAATTTCGATAAACCGGTTATTGCCTCCAAAGTTGGAGGTTTAACCGAGGTTATAGAAGAGGGAAAAACAGGTTACTTGGTTGATAAAGAAAATCCGAAACAACTATCGGAAGCAATCATAAAATTTTACAATGAGAAGAAGGAGCAGGAATTTATTAATAATATTAAAATTAACGCTGCAAAATATTCCTGGCAAAAGTTCACAGACGGTATGCTGGAGCTATTAAAAAAGGGGGCGACCAAAAAGTAACTTTCAATTAAATAATCTGTGAAAATCCCTGCTTCGCCAAATCGAGGGGAGTCCGCTCCGACCGCTTGCCGAGGCGGGCGCCTCGGCGGAGCGGGCAGAGCGAGGCGAGCCAGGGTGACTAAAAAGTAATTATTCAACAATAAATTCGTAAATAATTAGTGGAA
>DYLN01000207.1 GCA_020722085.1 Melioribacter roseus | reverse complement strand
CTTTAATTGAGATACCTCGCGGATAAAACTTGTTTCGATACCGTAAGCTTCATTCCCTATAATAAAAGTTAAAATTTCTATATAATTTTCGTCTGATGCTTTTATTTCCTGAGCAAAGATTTTTGCACGTTCGTGCAGTATTTCGTTTTTCTTTTCTGTAGGGAAATTTAATCCCTCTTCAAAAATCTTTCGTGAATTTTCAATTTGCTTTTTTATTTGTTCCCAATCAATTTTTTTGTTTTTATGGGGATGACTCCGTTGTAGACTAAAGATCATAGACTTGCTCCTTCGTAATTTGCAGCTTTTATAATCTCAATTAGTCTTCCGGCGGTTATGCCGTCAGTTTCAGGCAAAATTTCATCGGGTTTATGTTTCTCTAAAAGCGTAAGAGCATTTCTAAAACTTTTTTGCGATTCGTATTCTCTGCCGAGTCGCTTGCTAATATTTCCCATCATTATGTGTGCAGTTACAAAATTCTTATCGAGATAAATTGTTCGTTTCAGCGAGACTAATGCTTCTTCCGGTCTGTTTTGTTCTTGAAGTATTGCTGCCAGCAGATAATGATTAGCGGCATCAAGTTTGTCGAGCGAGACAGCTTTTTCACAGCAGGAAAATGCTTCTCGAAGCTTTCCTAAATTTGCATATATTCTTGCCAGCAGCGCATGTGCTTTTGGGTCATTATAATTGTAGGTAAAATAATCGGAAAGTTTTTTTGCTGCTTCTGTTAAATTCCCTTCTCTGTACAACTCGTTGGCTTGTTGATAGGCTGATGCATGCAGACTCGAAATTCTTTCTTCCGAAGTTTGTTCCGGGAAATCTTCTGTTTTTTCTGCTTCATTGTAATTAACCACGTTATGTAATTGTAAATCGGTTTCTGACGATATATCCGGATTTTGCCGATTATCAAATCTCGGGAAATTTATATCGGAAGATTGTATATGTTTATTCTTTCTGTAAAGAATATTGTCGGGATAATAAACAGAAGCAAATTTCGCGAATAATGTTTGAGATGTTTCGCTGGGGCTTACAATTAACCAGCCGCCGTCAACAAGACAATTATAAAAACCGTTGATTGTTTTAGCAGCAGTTTCGTTCTTAAAATACATCAGTACGTTACGGCAAATAATAATATCCATTGCATTTGTGTCGTTGAGTAAAGATGGATAAGCATCCTCTGCAAGATTAATGTATGCCGGAGTAATCATATCCCTAAATTTTTTCTGTATTGCGTAACGTCTATCTTGAGTTTTTACAAAATAATTTTGTTTGACGTAAGGCTGAACTCCCCTGAATGACCATTCATTGTATATTCCTTTCGTCATTTTTTTTAGTGAGACCGGGTTAATGTCCGAGGCAAGAATAGTAATGTTCCATTCATCAATATTTCGAATTAACTGCTGGAGTAATATTGCAACTGAGTACGGTTCTTCGCCGCTGCTGCAGCCTGCACTCCAAATTCTTATTTGCTGTTCTTTACCTTTTCTTTTTTCAATAAGCTCCGGCAGGATTTGGAATTTAAGTATCTCGAAAAGTTTTTCATCGCGGAAAAAATATGTTTCGCTTACTGTCAAAAATCCAGCAAGTGTTTTAAGCTGCTCTTTCGATAAAGAAGCTGAAGCTAAAACGCCTAAATATTCATTTATATTTTTTCTGCCGAACATTTGTGCTGCAAGCGTGATGCCTCTTTCCAGATCATTCCAGCGGTCCTGCGGGAAGTATAGTCCAAGCCTATTTGCAATAATTTCACTTGCACGGGAAAGAATATCTGCCGAAAGCAAATGTTCGGTCATTGATTATCTTTCATTTTATTAAGGGCTTTATTTAATTCTTCTTCTTCTTCATTTGAAAGAAATTCTTCAAGGTCGTGAATCAATACCAAGCCGTCATCTAACTGTACGATGCCGGCAATATATTTAGGCGATGGAATTATGTCTTTTGCCGGTGCCGGTTTTCGACCATCAAGCTCAGAAACGCCTTGTACAAACTCTGCAATTAATCCAATGATCCTTTTTTTCGTTTTTGCTATTATTATCTTATCGGATAAACTAATTTCCCGTTCCGGCAGGTGAAATCTTCTTCTGACATTTGCAACTGGGATTATATTTTCTCCGACTTTAATTACTCCATCAATTATTTTTGGAGCCTCGGGCAGTTTTGTAATTTCAACTGAAGGTATAATTCTTTCTACTGCAGAAATGTTGAGTGCGTAGCGGTTATTTTCGATAAGGAAGACTACAATCTGTTTTTCAATGTTCATTTTTGAAGTAGCCCTTTTCAAACTTGTTACAGTAAATTTTTTACTAACATATTTGAAACTTTATTTATGCCGGCTCTATTTTTTGCAGTTGCGCACCAAGAGATTTTTTACTTATGTATAATTGTAAAGAGATTATTGTCTGTAAAAGTATAGGCTAAGAATATATTAATATGCCAATTTTTCGTAGTTTCTTTTACAAATTAAAAGTTAATATATAAAATTACAATAATAAAGTTGACTTTTTTTAAAGCAAAGAAGGGAAATTGTATTTACTGCCAATTGTAATTTGTCCTTACTTTACCAATTGTATTTTCTTACGAACTTTTCGCCGCTCGCCTCAAAAGAATAAATGTAAATTCCACTTGCGAGACCATTAGCATGAAAGTTTATCGAATAAAAACCTTTCGGTTTGTATTCATTTACAGTTGACAATTGCATCGGTGAAGTTATTCTACTGCGGGTAAATAATTGTGCTTATTCAATCACGCTGCCCTTTCCAGCCGCGTACATCCGGCGGATTAAACCTAAATTGTGCATTAGGAAATTATATTTTGCACAACGACTTCTAACTCGTCTACTTCAACAAC
>DYLN01000002.1 GCA_020722085.1 Melioribacter roseus | reverse complement strand
TAGAGCAAAGGACTGAAAATCCTTGTGTCGGCGGTTCGATTCCGTCTCTGCCCACTTAAGTTAAAACTAAAACCCGCAAACCGAAGCGGGTTTTTTTATTTTTATGCTTAACTTTTTTTCGATGTTATCGCCGTAAAACTTGAAAGGACTCTTTTGACATCTTCGCTGTGGCATTTTGGACATTGATAAGTTTTTCTTTTAGAGTAATCGACAATAGACATCGATAATGAAAATTTCTCACCGCATTTGTTGCATTTAAATTCATAGGTCGGCATAACATTATCCTCCTAAAGCAATAATGATTTTCAGCCGAAAAAAATCTGTAAAAATTTAATTAATCCCTTGTTAATGTTCAATCGATAAGATGTCCGAAAAGTAAACAATTCTTATTTTTTATCAGAGATTTTAATATTTTGTTTTGTCATACTATTTTCTCTCGCTATTTTTAGTGAAAAGTTAGTGCGTTTTAAGTAGTAATAAACTATGGCAAAAACATATATAAAGTTTTCAATCTTAATTTCCTTTCTTTTAACTTGCTGTCCGCCAGAGAACGGTCGCCAGTCGTTCGACAGAATCTCGTTGAGTTCGATAGACTCTAACGGTCGAAGACTCCGCCCGTCTCGGGACTTTGTCACGAACGAGGTCACAGATTGGAGTCCACGGCTCCCGACAGAGTACGTTCGACAGAATTCGCTCGCCTCGCTCTGCGGTCGGAGCGGGTCGGAATCTGACGATCGGGGTCTGACGACTAACGAGCGAACTTTGACGAACGGGATTTTCAATTCTTCTTCCGCTATATTTAACCAAATGGCTTATGAATATGCTAAATGTTTACCCAATAACGATGAGACAGTAGCGCAGTGGGAAATAATTAGAGACCCAAACAGAAATTCTCTGATCGGGTTTTTGGAAAGATGGAAATCTGAAGATAGGCTTAACCGTACTTTTAGTGAGAACGCTAAGAAGTTAATATCTCAGCATTTATCTACTGGGAAATAAGTCTAAAAGATCTTCAACGACTGATAAAAAGCAAGAAAGATTTAGCCGAACTAACATTGCTCAAACATAAAGGTTTGGCAAAAGCAAATGATGATAAGTTTACCAGTGGTTTACTTGAGATAATAATATCAATAGCAGTCAAAAGTTTTGCGGTGTGAAAAATATTATGATAAACCGGCAATCTTATTTGAGGCAAACCCTCAATAACCTAAGCAAATTTTTTGCTACTCTTATGGAAAATTCGTCTTAGTATTAATTTTGATTTTCTTTTCTCGAATTAGAGAGATTTGCGGTAATGTGCATCTTTTCTGCATCTATGTCCGTGAAAAAGAAAAAAATCTTGCAATTTTATATGAAATTACGTAAAATGCTTAGGAAATTTTCACAATAGCTAAAATAAAAATGGAGGCGCTATGAAAAAAATATTTTTACTCATTTCCATTGTTTTCTTTCTTGGTAAAACACTTCAAGCACAATCGTCAATTGAAGCTACCACTATTGCAACATATAATGCTTACGCAGGAGAAACTGCCGATACTACCGTGCCTTATTATAAAGATTTAGGCGTAAGAAGGGTAATTGTTGCCGATGCCGATGGCGACGGTTCTCAAGAAATTATTGCAACGGATTATTCTAACGGCGGCAGAGTTCACGTTTTAAAATATGATGGTGCAGGCAATCTTGAGATTGTTTGGTCTTCTCCTATTTCACCAACGGCAAGCGGCTCCACTCCAAGATTTCCTCAAGTAGGAGATTGCGATGGGGACGGTTATCCCGAAATTATATTTGAACAAAATGGTGAAGCAAGAATTGTCTTTTACGAATGGGATGGTACTTCGTGGGGTACTGAACCGGCTTTCGAAATTACCACTGCTATGTATAGGGCTGCTGGAGCGCTGGAAGATCTTAGGTTTAATCGAGAAACACTATTGGTAAAAGATATTGATGGAGACGGTAGGTCGGAAATTATTCCTCATGGAAATTCGCCTCGCAGAGATGTGTACATCCTTGGTGTTAGCGGATCATTCCCTGGTTTTGCATCAATAATTATTGAAGGCGGACATCCGGATTATTCGACAAACGGGCGCATGTGGGTTACCGGTTCGTACTGGAGTACAACGCCTGCCGATATTGACGGAGATGGTAAGCTTGAACTCATTAATCATCACTGGGATAATTTTGGAATGTGGGCTATTAAAGTTAACGGACCTGATTCGTACACTTACCCGGATACATCCAAGCCCGGTGTTTATCATAGGTATTCTGCAACTGACGGAAACAGTTATTTCGGTCTGGCTGCAGTGGATGTTGACGGCGATGGGAAGCAGGAAATTGCGGGAACTATGTATGGACATGGTCATGATATGTGTCTATTTCAATTTTCAAGGACAGATAATTCCGCCAACTTATTTTATGATGACCCGGATTCTGTAGCAAAAAGATTCGCCATAATAGCTCCCAAAACCGAGTTGGCAGCTTTAGCCGGCAGGACAAATGCAGAATTCTGGTCTTGCGTAAAAGGTGATGTTAATAAAGACGGCAAAGATGAAATTTATACAGGCGGCGGAACGGGGTTAAATCTTATTGCTGTTCAATACAAAGGTTCCGGAAGCTTACTCGATCCTAATAGTTATTCTGCAAATTTAGTTTACACAGGTGAAGGCGGGGACGTTTTCGCTACTATTAAAATATATCACGGCAGAGTCGATACTGTTATTTCCGGTACGGACACCACATACACATTTAACCCATCAATTATTGATACTGTTTATGAAGAAACGCCGTTCACAGCGTATATTTTTGCCGATAGTGTTGATCTTGATCAGGACGGTAAAATGGAAATTGTTCTTTCAGAACAAAGTGTTTATGATTCGACAACTGTCATCGAGTATGTTTGGGCTGACTCAACCAAATCGTGGGAGCGCGATAATGCAGCCGAACACAAAATTGTAAATACCTATCGCAGAACAATTCGCGTTCTCGAATACACTGGCACAACTGGTCTTCAGGACCAAAAATACACTATTGTAACCCCAGATGATTATATTCTGGAAAACAATTACCCAAATCCTTTTAATCCAACTACAACAATCAGGTTTACTCTGCCGCTGCAGAAAAAAATATCATTGAAAATATATGATATGCTTGGCAGAGAAGTGGCTGCCCTCATTAACGATGAAGTTTATAATAAAGGTACTTTTGAAGTGACGTGGGATGGAACAAACAGCGGTGGAGCAAAGGTAGCTAGCGGTAATTATATTGCCAGACTAACATACGGTAATTTTTCCAAATCCATAAAGATGACCTTATTGAAATAAGATAAATTATGATTTTGGGTAAGAGGTTGAATCAAAAGTTGATATTTGGCGATGAGAACTTAAGTGTTAGGTTCTTATTCAGCATGTTAATGTATTACTTTTGAAACAACCTCTTCTTTTAAAATTAGCTTCTTTAGTATTATCAGTCTTCCATGTTTTTTATTTGACCAATGATTTCAGAATAAAGAAATATTCTTTTTCGAGGGGACGCTAATGCAGAAAGTTTTTTTACCAACCACTAAACGGTCGATTCCGGTTATCATTGTAGCATTTTTCTTAATCAACTTTAATTTCGTTTATTCTCAATCTACCGGCAAAATAATGGGGACAGTTACCGATGCATCAACAAATGAAAGAATCCCTTTCGCCAATATCTTTGTTGAGGGAACAACCTTAGGAGCCGCATCTGATGTAGACGGAAATTTCGTGATATTGAATATCCCGCCCGGTGTATACCGTGTTACAGCCTCTTATATCGGATATCAAAAAGTAACGATAAAAGATGTATCGATAAATGTTGGCTTTACCACAACTTTGGATTTTAAACTAACCCCCGGTGAAGTTTCATTGAGTGCTGTTGTTGTCCAAGGCGAAAGGAATCCTCTTATACGGCAGGACTTAACAAATCCGACAGTAGCAATCACATCTGAATCTATAGAAATTTTGCCGGTCGATAACATAACCGATGTAATCAAACTTCAGGCGGGAGTGGTTACTGATGATGACGGCAGCATTCATGTTAGGGGTGGTTACGGGAACGAAGTGGCTTATACTCTAAACGGACTTTCCTTAAATGATCCTTATGGAAACTCAAGAGCTGTAGGACTTGCACAAAATGCCGTTCAGGAAGCATCAGTTTCTACCGGAACATTTAGCGCCGAATTCGGCAACGCACTTAGCGGCGTTGTTAATTATGTCACCAAAGAAGGTTCCGACAAATATACTTTTAGTATTAGAGCTTACGGCGGGGATTACCTTACTTCAAGAACAGGCTTGTTTACGCACATTGATGATATTGATCCAATAAATAGAGGCAGGGTAGAAGCTACTTTAGGGGGACCTATTCCCTTTACTGAATCTACAAGATTTTTCTTCTCTGGTATATTTGAAAATTTTAAGGGCGGGTATTATGGTTACAGATTATATAATCCGAGTGATTCATATCTAACTCCGGATAATTTTAAAAGTACGGATCAAAGGCATGGCGACGCTACCGGACCCTACTTCTTCAATCCTTTTTCACCGAATAGTAATGGTTTACCAACCGGCAACAAAAAATATGTTGCCATGGATCAAAGTAATTCATTGAATTTGCAATTTAATATCAGTCAAAAATTTGGTTCGCTAATAAAATTAAAGTACGAGGTTGTTTATGATAAGGTTAAATCACAATCATTCGAGAGGGAATATCTTTTTAATCCGGATGGAAATGGCTGGGATTACAGTCGTGGTGTGATAAATACATTAGGTCTTACCCATACTTTAAACGACAAAACATTTTATACATTAAAAGGTTCATATTCTTATAACAGAGCCGAGCATTACCTGTATGAAGATCCAAATGACCCACGGTACATGCCGAATTTTTACCGTAAAACTATTGGAAATACAGTTTACTATGCAGGCGGAACAGACAACAGTATTACAAATAGAGCTACAACCACGTACAGTATAAAAGGCGATATTGTCTCCCAGATGTTTGGCGTTCACGAAGTTAGGGCGGGCTTTGAGTTTAGGAAGCACAATGTAAAAAGAAGTGGATATACACTGGATTTTTACAAATTAAAAGTTGTAGACGGCATCCCCTCAGTTACGCCGTTAAGTGTTAATGATGTGCTGTATGATTCCTCACTTACAATATTACGCGGCAGGGTGATAAGTGTTTCAACGTACGATAAAAATCCGGTTCAAGGTGCAGCATATATCCTTGATAAAATGGAGCTTGAAAAAACTTTA
Source organism: Melioribacter roseus (assembly GCA_020722085.1). GTDB lineage: Bacteria > Bacteroidota > Ignavibacteria > Ignavibacteriales > Melioribacteraceae > Pyranulibacter. Next base: position 64,698 of record DYLN01000002.1, on the reverse strand, counting down.
ATTCTTAATGTAGGATTGAGATATGAATTTTTTGATGCAGCTTCAGATTATAATTTTGATATTTCAAAAAACCTTACAGATTCATTATCTGGCTTTATGAATGCCTACCTAAAACCTGTTGGTATTAAACACATGCTTTCACCTCGATTTAGTGTTTCATATCCAATTACAGATAGAGGAGTTATAAGATTTTCTTACGGACACTTTTACCAAATCGGTTCGCTGTCAAGCTTATATGAAAATGATATAAGATGGGTCCCAAATGTATCCACAGTGCCGAGATTTGGTAATCCAAATGTTAATCCTCAAAAGTCAATTCAGTATGAAATAGGTTTGCAGCAGCAACTGACAGATGATTTTAAGTTTGACCTTACAGGGTATTACAAAGATGTTAGGGATTATATTTTTACTCAAACTATCTACACAGAAAAAGCACGGCAGTATAGAATTTTAACAAATCTTGCATATTCAAATGTCCGTGGGATTACTCTGTCTTTCTTAAAAAGACGTGGACCCGGTGAAATGTTTTCAGCAACACTTGATTATACGTTTCAGGTAGCTGAAGGCAATAGAACTGAGCCGGAGGAAGATTTATTTTTTAGTGAGGCTTCAGGTAAACAAACTGAAACATTTCTTGTCCCTTTGAGTTTCGACCGTGCTCACTTGATAAATGGAACAATTAGCCTAACAGAGCCTAATTCCTGGAACCTTGGAATAATTTATAATATTCAGGCAGGTACGCCTTATACTCCCGCACTACCACCAAGTTTGTCTACTATAACGTATGAACAAAATTCATCTGTTAAATCAATGCAGTGGGAGGTCGACTTAAAGTTTGAGAAATTTTTTACTATAGGCAGATTTAATTACTCTGTATTTATTCATATTAATAATTTATTCGATACACAAAATGACAGATATGTTTATGCCAGTTCTGGCAAGGCACTATCCAATGTTGAGCAGGCATTAAATTCTAATCAATTTGATGATTTACGCAACAGAATTAGAAGAGGTGATGCGGGTATGATTGACTTAAGTTATATTGACCAATATTACTCTCAGCGCCCGGAGCGAGTTAACAGACCTCGCGAAGTAAGGCTTGGATTTTCAATAATATTTAACTAAATATTTTACCGGAATCTTAAGATGATGAAGAAAAACATTTTGATAATATTTTATTTATTCTTACTAACCGGCTTTTCAATTGCACAGGTAAAAGACACGGTTGATGATTATTTTTATAAGAACTTAACTCCCGAACAATCAGAGAAAATTTTCGGTCCGATTAAAGGAGTAAAATTAAATAAAATAGCAGGTGATAAAAGAGAAATTAAGGATATCACCATTAAAGGGAATAAAATTACCACTATTCTTTTTAACTATGGGTCGATTTGTGCTCCAAGCGTGCTGTCGAATGTAGAGGATTTAGTATGGAATGGCTTAGGATATGGTTTTGAATTTGGATTAGTAGTCGGTGCCGAAGTAATTGATGTAAATGGGGACACACTCCACATAATAAGTGATTCACATGTTCGTCCCACTGAAGGTGATTATAGTCCGGATGCGTCTCTAAAATGGGGGTGGCTGCCGAAGACAGGCTATTCAGATCCAAATCAGGATAAAGTTGCCTCACTGCTTGCCGAAGATAAGAATGGCGATGGGAAGCCTGATTCATGGCCGGAAGAATGGTATTCACCGGGTGCCGGCAAATATTTATGGCCTGCATTTTTAGGTGACATGGCAACAGCACCAGACGAAGAGGTTTTTTATGCTATAGACGATTTTACTAATTACGAGTTTATTGACAGGTATCAGCCATTCCCAAGCGATCCAACCAAAGGTGGCTTAGGAATTGAAGCTACAGTCAGAATCCTGCAATTCAATAATCCTATGGCGGAAGATATAATTTTCATGATTTATCAGGTAACCAATGCGTCCGAAAAAGATTTAAATAAAGTCTACTTCGGAATGTTTGGTGATCCGCATGTTGGCGGAGCAACAGACTATGCAGACGATCGGGCATTTTTTATTCCCCCGAAAGGACCGCTCGCTGAATCGTTTAACCAAAGAGCAAGAAGTATGGTTTACGCTTGGGATGCCGATTTCAAAGGGATGGGAGGTAAAACACCGGGTTATTTTGGCTGGAAATTCTTGGAGTCTCCTTCATTTGATAATAATCAAATTGACGATGACGATGACGGAATAATGGATGAAAGTCCGTTTAATGATAAAGGCTTTTTTATTGATGGTGTAGCTACCCCGTTAACCTACGGTATTTATGATGTTGAAAAATATACTAAAGTTTATGGGGCACCTAAGCCAAGATGGTCGGGAGATGAAGATGGTGATTGGGACCCGGAAAAGCATGATATTGGTATTGATGGCATTGGGCCTGAATCCCCGAACTATCCCGGACCTGATTACGGAGAGGGCGACGGTGTTCCTTCTCAGGCATTTTATAGAGATTTAAATAATAACGGAAGATATGACCCTGAAGAAGCCGGTACTTTAAGTGATACTCAGTTACCCGGGTATAAATGGGCAGGTTCTGAACCGAATTTTGGATACCGTGACATTTCTGAATCCGATATGATTGGTCTGACTGGATTTACCGCTGCTACTTTTGGAGCTCCAAATTATCCGAAGGAAGATGAATTAATCTGGCAGTGGTTCACCAAACCCGAAATTGACCCTGAACAACCACTGCTGAAACAAGAAGGCGATAATATCTTTTGCTTTTCTACCGGTCCAATGTCGTTGAAAAAGGGTGAGACTCAAAGATTCTCAATGGCAATTATAATGGGCGAAAATAGAGATGACTTAATTCTTAATGCAATTACTTCTGTAAGAATTCTTGAAGCAGATTACCGTTTTGCACAACCTCCAGCAAAGCCAATTGTTAAGGCTGTTGCTGAAGACGGTAAAGTACATTTGTACTGGGATGCAAAGTCCGAAGATTCTATCGACCCGTTAACTCAGACCAAGGATTTTGAAGGTTATAAAATTTATCGCAGCCGTGATTTTAATTTTTCTGATGTTTATACAATAACCGACGCAAACGGCGTTCCTTTCCTTGGGCAGGCATTGTTTGATCCTAATACAGGCAAAAGAGCTCAATTTGATCTAGTAAATGAGTATTCCGGTTTGGCGCAAAGAGAGTATGATGGTCGTGGAGTAAAATATTATTTGGGAGATAATACGGGTTTACGGCATGAATACGTTGATTCAACTGTTCAAAACGGAGTAACTTATTATTATGCTGTTGTTGCTTATGATCATGGTTCACCTGAGTTACCGCCTACAGAGACCCAATCAGTAATCCAGCAAGATCCGTTAACAGGCAAATTAATTTTTGATGTTAATACGGTTGCGGTTACTCCGGGTCCCGTTTCAAAAGGAGTTGTTAATGCAGAAGCCGGGCTGGATGGTACACCGATTTCCATAAACTCCGATGCTACTGGAAAAATAACAGTCAAAGTACTCGATAATTTGGCTGTTGACAATAAAGTATACAGAATTAGTTTTAATGACGCGAAATCCTACAACGTCCTGGATTCAACGGGTATTACAACATACTTTACTTCAAAAGATACTGTCCTTGTGAATCTTCCGAATAAAAATATTCAGCCTGGCACTGTAGAGTTATATGATCAATCAAATAACTTTATTGATACGTCAAGATACATAGTCAATTATCTATCCGGTCAAATTGCAGGCAAAAAAGCTGGGGATTTACAGCGGGGTAGTACATATAAAATATTTTATCGATATTTTCCGGTTTTCCAAAGCAAGCTGATAAACAATGAGGATGCAAATCCAGCTTTTGATGGAATGAGAGTTTTTGTACAAAACGACTCGCTCAACTTTGATGCTGAAAATTCTAAATTTATTCATAATAGCGACGTTACAATTAAAGATACAATTTTTTATCCCGCATTGATTGGGGTCGCCTCTTTAAGAACAAAAATTAGTGCCGATTGGGAAATCAGGTGGAACGATACGGATACATTGGCAGACGGAAGCTGGAAATATGCCGATACCGTGAATACTTTAATTGGCAGATTTGCAATGCCTTTTCAAATTTATAATATAACAGCAAATGCACCAGCAACATTTGTTATTGACGAATTAGTTCCTGGTAAAAGGAATAACAGAAGATGGGATTGGGGCGAGGGAATTGTACTGCAGCCTCAAGGCGCTACTAATGCTGCTACAAGTTATGAAGTTATTTTATCTATTGATAAATCTGCCTCTGTCAGAAAGCTCCCTAAGAATGGAGATGTTTATCAAATCAAAACTAAAAAACCATTTGAGGCAGGCGACACTTTTGTCTTCCAAACGAAAAAAGCACAAGTAAGCGATCAGATTGTACGGGAAAGCTTAAATGATATTTATGTAGTCCCTAATCCGTACGTTGCTTACAGTATATCTGAAAACCCAGGAAGAACGCTGTCAAAACGAGGTGATAGAGAAATACAATTTAGAAATCTTCCACAAAAGTGTACAATAAGGATTTATACCATAACAGGTGAATTAGTTGATACGATTGAAAAAGACGATTTTACTAGTATTGCAAGCTGGGATCTTCTGAGTTCTGAGGGAATGAGAATAGCATACGGCGTCTATATCTATCAAGTTGAGATTCCTGGTGTTGGAGAAAAGATCGGGAAATTTGCCGTAATAAAATAATAGTGGGTGATTTTATAAAGCAGACGTTTGTCTTTACTCCCATAATTGATAAAAAAACTTATGGAGAAAAACCAAATATGAAGAAGTTTTTTTTACTAATAATGTTGAGCATATTTCTTCCATTGGGCAATACTAATTTATATTCTCAGTTATTCAGAGATATTACTAAGGTTGGTACTACTGCTGGTCAATTCTTAAAGATAGGACCAGGTGCCAGAGCTCTCGGTATGGGTGGAACTTATGTTGGAGTAAGCGACGATATTTATGCTGTATATTATAATCCTGCAGGATTAGCTATTAGTAAAGGAAGCGGTCAAGCAGCATTTAATCATACGAATTGGCTGGCGGATGTAAACTACGATTTTGCAGCCGCATCACTAAATATAGAATCGTTTGGGTCTTTGTTTATAGCAGTCACTTCTTTGCGGGTGCCTCAAGAAAAAGTAAGAACGTTTGAATTCCCTGAAGGCAACGGGCAATATTGGGATGCTAGTTCTGTCTCTTTTGGAATAGGATATGCAAGAAGCCTTACTGATAGATTTTCAATAGGATTTCATGCTAAGTACATTCGCGAATCAATATGGAGCAGTTCCGCAAGCGGATTTGCTTTAGATGTTGGAACATACTACATAACTCCTTTTAACGATTTAGTCATTGGGGCAAGTATCTCAAATTTCGGGACAAAAATGAAATTGGACGGAAGAGATATTCAGATTAATTACGACCCGGACAGCGACCCTTTTACCGGTCCGAATAATATTCCGGCAAAATTTGAAATGGATCAATACGATCTTCCGCTTACATTCAAAATAGGCTTTTCTATGGATGCAGTAAAAACAAGATATATCAGAATTAAGACGGCTTTTGATGCTACTCATCCTAACGACAATGTAGAGTATGTTAACGCAGGCATTGAACTGGCTTATGATGAATTATTGTTTATTAGAGGTGGTTATAAATCTCTCTTTTTAACAAACAGTGAGCAAAGTTTTACTTTTGGAGTAGGGCTGAACTATGAAATTAGAGCCGGATTGAATCTGATATTTAATTATGCTTACGGAGATTACAGTAGATTGAAGAATATCCAATATTTTGATGTTGGCTTGGTGTTTTAGTTTCCTAAATGGATTTTTAAAATTAAGCAAAACATGGGAATATGCTTAAGGAAGAAAGGAAAGCCTTAATATTAAGGGAAATCAATCTCCACAACAAAGTGCTCTCCTCTGATTTAAGCGAACTATTAAAAGTATCAGAAGACACAATCCGCCGTGACCTTTTGGAATTAGAAAAAGAAAAAAAGATAATAAAAGTCCATGGAGGAGCTTTATCTAAATCATTTCATTTATCACTTTATCATAACAATGTTTATTCGTTAGATAATAAACAAGAGATTGCAAGAAAAGCTATTTCGTTTTTGAAAAACAATATGGTAATACTTACTACCGGCGGCACAACAATAATGGAATTTGCCAGAATGATCCCCGAAGGTTTATCTGCAACATTTGTAACCGTAAGTTTACCGGCTGCTATTGAGTACGCTAATCATGACTCAATAGAAGTTATTTTTGTTGGAGATAGAATTTCAAAACCATCGCTTATAGCCGTAGGTGCCCGTGCCGTAGAAGAAATCAGAGAAATAAAAGCTGATCTGTGCTTATTAGGCGTAAATGCTTTGGATATAGAACACGGTCTTACCGATAGTGACTGGGAAATAGTGCAGATAAAAAGAGAAATGATAAAATCATCCAAAGTTGTAATAGCTCCGGTTATTACCGAAAAACTTGATACTTTTCAAAGATTTAAAGTATGCAATCTGCAAGATATAGATGTTATAATCACGGAAAGAAAAGGCGATGATCCACTCCTTGAAAAATATAAGAATTGTGGCGTTGAAATAATGTAGAAAGACTTTATGTGTTCTTATAATTCTTCTTAGCTTTTATTCTTTTTAAAATGCCGAATCCCGAATTGTAAACAAGAATAACTCCAGCGGCTATTATTACCCACCCCCACTCGATAGAAAAACTTTTTAGCTCATCGGGATTTGCATTTACCTGTGCAAATAAAATTCCCATAAAAATAATTACTGCTACAAACGCTACGGCTGAAATTACAATAAAGATGCCTATGAATTTTTCTTCCCAGACAAACCACACACAGACGATTGCTCCGATAATATAAGTTATCGTAAATGCCGAGATATCGATCCACCTCCAAACATTCTGAATAATAATATTATTAAAAACAGGAAGAATTGTTATTATCCTGCCGTTCATACTTGCAAGAGGAAGAAATGCCGAAACAATAAGCAATGCCGTTCCGATTAACCCGATTTTAACTTCTTTTTTCATTACATTCCTTAAGTTAAAGATTGCAATCCCTTTCTTAAAGTTAGAAACTAATGAGATTAATGTCTAATCAAGTTGAATAGCAAGCGGTGTCTGTTTATATTTCATCTGAAACTTACAAATATTTACCCCAATTAGGAGAATAAATGGAACAGGTAATTACACAAACCAATTTTCCCGACCTAAAATTATATAAAAAAGGAAAGGTTAGGGATATTTACGAACTCGGTGAATATTATTTGATGATATCAAGTGACCGGCTTTCAGCATTTGATGTAATTATGAAAGACGGCATTCCTTACAAAGGGAAAGTATTAACACAAATTTCCAAGTTCTGGTTTGATTTTGTATCCGATCTGATTCAAAATCATGTTGTTTCTGTAAACGTTGATGATTTTCCTAAAGAATGCAGAAGCTACGCGGATATTTTAAAAGATCGGTCCATGCTGGTGAAGAAATCCAAATTAATTGAAATAGAATGTATAGTGCGCGGCTATATTTCCGGTTCAGGATGGAATGATTACCAAACGACAGGTTCTATATGTGGAATTAAATTGCCGAAGGGATTAAAGGAATCTGAAAAGCTGCCGGAACCCATTTTTACCCCTTCTACTAAAGCAGAATTAGGGACTCACGACGAAAATATTGATGAGGTAAAAGCAAAATCTTTGATTGGAGCAGACACATACGATTTCATTAAAGAAAAAGCAATAGCTATTTACAAGAAAGCTTCTGAATACGCTCTTACAAAAGGAATAATAATAGCGGATACAAAGATGGAGTTCGGTTTTTATAATAACGAGATAATTTTAATTGATGAGCTGCTTACCCCCGACTCATCACGTTTTTGGCCTTTAAATGAATATCAACCTGGAAAATCTCAAAACAGTTTTGACAAACAGTATGTACGCGATTATTTATTATCGATAAAATTTAATAAGAAACCGCCGGCTCCGAAGTTGCCGGATTCAGTTATTCAAAACACAAGTAAGAAATATCTGGAAGCGTTGAAGATTTTAACCGGGTTAAAATTGAAATGACTCTACATATTCCTAAAACTTTATTAATAAATTAGCAATGGTTCTTCCAAATCAATTAACTACATTAAGAATTTTACTCACCCCAGTCTTTCTGTTTTTATTTTTATCGGATTCACCGTTGCTGAAGCAAATCTCACTTATTGTATTTCTTATTGCTGCAATTACCGATTGGTACGACGGATGGCTCGCCAGAAAATTCAACTACATTACAAACTGGGGAAAGTTTTTGGATCCTCTCGCCGATAAAATTCTTACATCAACAGCATTTCTCGGTTTTGTTTTTACTGGTGTGCTCGAATTATGGATGGTGATACTGATAATTGTTAGAGATATATTAATTACTGTGCTTCGCGCTTACGCAGAATATAAAAACATTTCTTTCGCAACAAGCATTGCTGCTAAATGGAAAACTTTTTTACAGATGGCTTTTCTTTATTATCTGCTGTTAGTTTATACGCTAAAGACAATCGATTTTTTTATTTACAATTACGGTCAAATTTTGGTAAAATTAACAGATTCTGCATTAATTTATTATATGATGCTGTTTGTTACAGCAGTTACTGTCATTACAGGAATTTTGTACTTATATTCGAACAGGTATTTAATTCGAAGGTTGTTCAGTTTTGAAAATTAATCTTTTTGAAAGAATTATCGGCTCTGTTTTTTTTACAGGCTATTTCCCCTGGGCGAGTGGCACAATTTCGAGTTTTGCAGCTATGGTTATCTATTTAATACCGGGTTTCGAAAATCCGACTCTTTTAATTATTCTTATTTCTGTTTTAATAGTGTTCGGAATTACACTTGCAGAAAAATTTGAAAAAAAGTATGGTAAGGACCCAAAACAATTTACATTAGATGAACTTATTGGAACATGGATATCGTTTCTGTTTTTGCCAAAAAGTTTTTACATTATAATTCCGGCATTCCTTATATGGCGCACTATGGATGTTATTAAACCTTTTCCGATTAGAAAGTTAGAAAGTTTAAGAGGGGGCTGGGGGGTGGTTCTGGATGATGTTTTAGCAGGCTTCTTTACTTTTATTATAATGCAGATAACCTTAAATTTCTTTTATAATTCTCTAAATTAAGCCGAAATAAAATGAAAGCACAAATAATAACAATCGGTGATGAAATAATTATTGGTCAAACACTTAACACGAATGCAGCTTTTATCGGCGAGCAGCTAACCAATTTAAATATTACAATAACAAAAACAAGCGTGGTCCCGGATGAAGAAAATCAAATATTAAGTGAATTTAAAGACGCTCTTGAAGAAAATGACTTAGTTGTTGTAACAGGTGGATTGGGTCCAACTCATGATGATATAACAAGAAAATGCATCGTGCAATTTTTTCGTACTGAGCTTGTGCTGGATCAAAATGTGCTGAGTGATGTAAAAAAGTTTTTTGAAACACGTGGAAGAACACTAACAAAAATAAACGAAGACCAGGCTCTGGTTCCGAAAATTTCGATACCAATTAGAAACTCACGCGGAACAGCACCGGGGGTCTGGATTGAAAAGAACAAAAAAATATTTGTTGCAATGCCCGGCGTTCCTTACGAGATGCACGGTATGATGGAAAGTTTTGTTATTCCAAAGCTAACGGAAAAAATCGGAGACAAAAAGGAATTTGTTGAAAGAATAAATCTGCTTACTACCGGTATCCCGGAATCTATTTTATACCAAAAACTCGGCGATTTGAATGAACTGCTTAACGGAGCAAAGCTAGCTTTTCTTCCGAGTCAGTTTGGTGTCAAATTAAGATTGACTGTCTATGAAAAGTCGCAAGAAGAAGCACATAATAAGTTATCCGAAGTTGAACAAAAAATTAGAACAATTGCTGGGCGCTATATTTACGGCAAAGAAGAAGATTCGATTGAATCTGTTGTAGCTAAGTTATTAATAGAAAGGGGCTTGAGGATATCTGTTGCAGAATCTTGTACAGGCGGTTTAATCTCCAACAGATTAACCAACATTAGCGGAAGCAGTAATTACTTTGATAGAGGGGTAATTGCTTATAGTAATGCTGCCAAAGTCGAACTGCTTAAAGTAAATGAAGATATTATTCAGAAATACGGCGCCGTAAGTATTGAGGTCTGCAGACAAATGGCGGAAGGCGTAAAAGCAATTAGCGGTTCTGATATTGGACTGGCAACTACCGGAATAATGGGACCAACCGGAGCAACTGCTGGGAAACCCGTAGGTCTGGTTTACATCGGTATCTGTGACGATAATATCTGCACTGCCAGAGAATACTTGTTTGGAGATGATCGATTATTAAATAAAGACAGAACTTCTCAGGCAGCATTAGATATGCTCAGACGCAATTTATTGGGCATCCCTTATGAAGAATAGATTATTTATTGCGCTTGAAATTCCGGAAGAAGCATTAGATAAGATTATCGAGATAAGAGACAAAATTTATGATAATGCATCGGTAAGATGGGAAGCTAGAGAAAAACTTCATATAACATTAAAATTCTTGGGTGACGTTGAAGAGGAAAAAAATCAAGATATAATTAAATTAGTTGAGGAAGTTTTCAAAGGGAAATCCAAATTCGATTTACGTTTTGAAAAATTTGGTTTATTTAAAAAGAACGGTAAGCCAAAAATACTTTGGATAAAAACAAATGATTCGGATTACCTGAAGAAAATTTATGAGGAAATAGAAGACAGCTGTTACCAATTGGGTTTTTCAAAAGAAAGAAGAGGGTTCAAATCTCATTTAACTTTATTAAGAATTAAGGGCGGAGAAGATATTCAGAAAATCTACAAATTCACCAAAGAAGAACTGCCCGAAATTAATTTTACAGTTTCTACAATTACTTTATTTAAGAGTGAACTAAAACCGGAAGGTTCGGTATATCATAAAATTAAAAACTTTTATTTACATTAAAAATTGGAGGATAGATGTCAAGCGAGAAAGATGCAAAAATGAAAATTCTTGAAGACACGATTTCCAGTCTTGAAAAGACCTATGGCAAAGGTACAATAATGAAATTGGGTGATGGGGTGATAAATGAAGTAGAAGCAATTTCCACGGGTTCAATTTCATTGGATTATGCTTTGGGAATCGGTGGAGTTCCGCGAGGGAGGATAGTCGAAATTTATGGACCCGAATCCTCTGGCAAAACTACATTGTGTCTTCATATCATTGCCGAAGCTCAAAAGAACGGCGGCTTAGCAGCATTTATTGACGCTGAACATGCACTTGATATTAATTATGCCAAACGTCTGCATGTTGATACAAATAATCTCCTTCTTTCCCAGCCTGATTTCGGGGAACAGGCACTCGAAATTGTTGATACATTAATCCGCAGCAATGCTCTTGATGTAATTGTTGTTGATTCAGTAGCTGCGCTCGTACCGAGAGCAGAAATTGAAGGTGATATGGGCGACCCGCAAATGGCTATGCAGGCAAGATTAATGTCTCAGGCTCTGCGAAAAATTACCGGTGCAATAAGTAAATCTAAAACTTGTGTTATTTTTACCAACCAGTTAAGAAGTAAAATTGGAGTAATGTTCGGCAACCCAGAAACAACAACCGGCGGCAATGCTTTGAAATTTTATGCCAGCGTAAGACTGGATATCCGTAGAATTGCCGCTATAAAAGACGGACAAAATGTGGTTGGCAATAGAACTAAAGTAAAAGTTGTAAAAAGCAAGGTTGCGCCCCCTTTCAAAGAAGTAGAGTTTGATATTCTTTATAACGAAGGAATAAGCAAATCCGGGGATTTAATTGACCTTGCAACCGAATTAAACATTATTAAGAAAAGCGGTGCGTGGTTTACATACAATGAGGACCGTTATCAGGGCAGAGAGCAGTTCAGACAAAGGTTAATCGAAGACAAAGACTTTTTTGCAAAGCTAGATACTGAGGTAAAAACTTCTCTTGGCATGATCAAAACCGACTTAAAGCAAGAAAAGCAGCCGGAAAAAGAATCGGACACAAAAGCAAGAAAGAAATAAATGATAATTAAATCCTTACAGAAAAAAGGAAATAATGTCGTCATATTTTTGGATAATTCGGACAGTATTACGGTTGGCTACGAAACAGCGGTTAAAAATGGTCTCAGAAAAAATGATGTTTTAACGGATGCTAAATTAAAAGAACTTCAGGAAGAAAGTATAAAACTGAAGATTAAAGAGAGTATTTTCAAGCTGCTTGCAAGAAGGAATCATTCGGCATTAGAATTAAAAAGAAAATTGCTTCAAAAAAGATACGATAAAAAACTGATTGAAGACGTCATCAATGAATTGATAGAAAAAGAATATATAAACGATAGCCTGTTTGCAGAAAATTTTTACAAGGAGGAAATGACTAAGAAAAATCTCGGTGAAAACAGACTTAGAGCAGATTTATTTAAAAAAGGGATAAATAAAAAAATTATCGATGAAGTAATCAACAAAAACAGAGACCCTGCACTAATGCTTAATAATGCAGTTTTTTTGGCGGCTAAAAAAATTAATTATCTTAAAAAAGCATCTAAAGAAAAAAATAAAATAAAACAAAAAGTTTTCTCTTACCTTCAGAATAAAGGGTTTGACTCAGATACTATTAGAGAAGTATTTCGGCAGATGAATTTAGAAATAGAAGAAAATTGATTAGATAAACCTATTTTCCTTATTTTTGTCAGAATAATTAAAAATTCTCATGAATAAATTCACGGGCGTAGATTACTTAGAAATAGATTCTTTATTTAGTGAAGATGAAATTCTGGTGAGAAACACCGTGCGCGAATTCATCGACTCTGAAGTAATACCTGTAATTGAAAAACATTACCGCGAAGATACTTTCCCGATGCAGATCATCCCCCAAATGGCTGAGATGGGTTTATTCGGAAGTAATTTACCCGCCGAATACGGATGTGCTGAAATGAATAATGTTGCCTACGGTTTGGTTATGCAGGAATTGGAAAGAGGAGACAGCGGAGTTAGAAGTTTTGTATCCGTTCAAAGTGCACTTGTTATGTATCCTATTTTTACTTTCGGAAATGAAGAACAAAAAAAATACTGGCTGCCGAAACTTGCAAAGGGAGAAAAAATAGGCTGCTTTGGTTTGACTGAACCGGATTATGGTTCCAATCCGGCTGGAATGGTGACTCATGCTGAAAAAGTTAAAGGCGGTTATGTTTTGAACGGTGCAAAGATGTGGATAACCAACGGTACAATTGCAGATGTTGCAATAGTTTGGGCTAAGCTGAACGGAATAATAAGAGGATTTTTAGTTGAAAAAGGAATGGACGGTTTTTCGGCTCCGGAAATGAAAGGGAAACATTCACTGCGGGCGTCTATTACTTCTGAGTTAATATTTCAGGATGTATTTGTACCCGACAAAAATTTACTTCCCGGCAGCGACGGGTTAAAATCACCATTAATGTGTTTAAACCAGGCAAGATACGGAATAGCATGGGGAGTTGTCGGTTCGATGATGGCTTGCTACGATACCGCACTAAATTATGCAAAGTCCAGAATTCAGTTCAGTAAACCGATTGCAGCTTATCAAATTACTCAGGAAAAATTAGTTTATATGCTTACCGAAATTACAAAAGCCCAATTGCTTAATATTCAAATAGGGAGATTAAAAGATAAAGGCACTGTAAAACATACTCAGATTTCAATGGCAAAAAGGAATAATTGTGAAAAAGCACTTGAGATTGCAAGAATTTCAAGAGAAATTTTAGGTGCTAACGGGATCCTGGACGAATATCCTGTGATGCGGCATTCGGCAAATCTTGAATCTGTCAAAACGTACGAGGGCACCCACGAAATGCACACGTTAATTATTGGAGAAGATATTACCGGCTATCCGGCTTTTGATTAAAAAGAGAGACCACTTTGTGTGGTCTTTTTTGTAATTATAAGAGGTGATAATGAAATTAAGTAAAATCGAATTCGAGGGCTTAACATTTGATGATATACTTTTGCTTCCTTCTAAATCAGCCGTTCTTCCGAGGGAGGTTGATGTTTCATCTTTCTTAACGCCGGAGATTAAGTTGAACATTCCATTTTTATCCGCTGCGATGGATACTGTTACTGAATCCGAAATGGCAATAGCAATGGCTGCTCAGGGTGGTATTGGAATAATTCATAAAAATATGTCCATAACAAGACAGGCAGAAGAGGTTGATAAAGTAAAAAGATCAGAAAGTGGAATGATTCACAATCCTATTACCCTTACCCCCGATAAAACAATCAAAGAAGCCGAAGAGCTTATGTCTAAATATCATATCTCCGGTATTCCTGTGGTCGATGAAAAAGGAAAACTTATTGGCATTCTTACAAATAGAGATCTACGTTTTGAGCCTAATAGAAAACTTTTGGTTTCTCAATTAATGACAAAAGAAAATTTAATTACGGCTCCTGTCGGAACAACATTACAGGATGCAGAGAAAATACTTCATCGCTATAGGATTGAGAAATTACCTGTGGTAGATAAAAAAGGAATTATTAAGGGATTGATAACATATAAAGATATCTCTAAGAAAAAGAAATTCCCTTTCGCAAGTAAAGATAATTTGGGCAGATTGAGGGTAGGAGCGGCTGTGGGAGTCTCAAAAGACACTATGGATAGAGTAGATGCTTTAATTAAAGCTAATGTGGATGTGATTGTTGTTGATACGGCTCATGGTCATTCTCAAGGTGTATTAAAAACTATTAGTGAAATTAGAAAGAAGTATAAATCTTTACAATTGATTGCTGGCAATATTGTAACCGAAGAAGCTGCACTTGAGTTGGCTAGAATTGGAGTTGATGCAGTTAAAGTCGGCATCGGTTCTGGCTCGATTTGTACTACAAGAGTTATTGCTGGTGTAGGAGTTCCACAAATTACTGCCGTACTCAAAGTTGCACAGGCATTAAAAGGGAGAGGTATTCCCATAATTGCAGACGGTGGAATTAAACAGACCGGTGATGTGCCGAAAGCTATTGCCGCTGGAGCCGATACTGTAATGATGGGAGGTATGCTTGCCGGCGTAGAAGAAACACCAGGTGAAAAAGTTTTGTATGAGGGCAGAAGTTTTAAGATTTACCGCGGCATGGGCTCAATAGGCGCTATGAAGAAAGGAAGCAGTGATAGATATTTCCAGGATATGGAGGAAGATATTAAAAAATTAGTCCCCGAAGGTGTTGAAGGCAGGGTCCCTTATAAGGGACCGCTTTCGGAAACTATCTATCAATTTGTAGGCGGCTTAAGGGCAGCAATGGGTTACTGCGGCGTGAAAAATATTAAGGAGATGAAAACAAAAACAAAATTTGTAAAAATAACGAATGCAGGATTACGCGAAAGCCATCCCCATGATGTTATTATTACTGAAGAAGCTCCTAACTATCAGTTCCAGAAAAAAATATAATCCATAATTCTTATGTATAAGGTTCTTGTGCTTGCATATTATTTCCCGCCTATGGGTTTAAGCGGTGTGCAGCGAACATTAAAGTTTGTTAAGTATATGCCTGAATTTAATTGGCAGCCAACAGTAGTTACAACCGGCAAGACAGCATATTTTGCCCATGATGTTTCATTGTTAAATGAGGCAGAGAAAATCGGCATAGAAATTTTAAGAACTGAAGCATTTGATGTAAATTCTATTTTGGGGAAAAGGTATCAAACTGTAAGTATGCCGAGAGAATTTCTACGTAAAATTCTTACTGTTGTAAGTAAAACAGTTTTCATACCTGACAATAAAAAATCGTGGTCTAAAAAAGCATATAAGCTGGTACAAACCAAACTTAAGGAAGAAAAATTTGATGCATTGTATGTCAGCATACCACCTTTCTCGACTTTTTATTATGCAGCAAAATTAAAGAAGGAATTTGACATACCATTATTTGTCGATTATAGAGATCTCTGGTATGGCAATCAATTTGCATGTTACCCGACACTTTATCACAAATGGAAGCATAAAAAACTTGAATATTTCTCTCTTAAGAACGCAGATAGAATTATTGCTGTCAACAGAAAAATTAAAGAAAAATTATTGATGAACTATAAATTCTTATCTTATGATGATATTGTAATATTGCCACATGGATTCGATAAGGAGGATTTTGACAATGCGGAGATACTGCCGAAGGATAACAATAAAATGAAATTAACTTATTCTGGTATATTCTATGAGAAAATAACGCCAGCATATTTTTTAAAAGCTTTTAAGAAATTATCCATTGAAAATCCCGAGTTGGCTGCCGATATCCAGCTCGAATTCGTAGGGCATTTGAGAAAAGAAAATAAAAAATTAATAAAGGAATTAGGTTTAACAGACTCTGTTATTGACTGCGGTTATATAGATCATGCAGAGGCAATAAAGAAAATCAAATCAACTGATATTCTTTGGATGATGATAGGAAATATGAAGAATGCCGATACGATTTCTACAGGCAAGTTATTTGAGTACTTCGGGGCAAGAAAGCCCATACTGGCATGTATACCAGAAGGTGCTGCTAAATCTGCATTGGTAGAATATGGTGCTTCATTTATAACTGAACCGGATGATATCAACGATATAAAAAATAAACTTATGCAAATTTACTGGCTTTACAAACAAAATAATCTGCCAAAACCAAACGAAGATTTTATTGAAAAACATAATCGCAGAAATTTGACGGAGATGCTAACTAAACAATTTCAATTTTTTTTGAGGGAGGAGGTTTGAAAGTAGCAGTTTTAGGGTCGGGTGGACGTGAACATGCTCTTGCATTAAAAATTTCCGAAAGTCCTTCTTTATCACAGCTTTTTATACTTCCCGGTAATCCGGGCACAAAAAGTTTGGGACAAAATGTAGAAATAAATATAAATGATTTTACGGAAGTGATCAGATTCTGTAAAAACAACTCTATTGATCTTGTTGTAATTGGTCCCGAACAACCGCTCGTTAATGGTTTAGCCGATAAATTACGAAAAGAAGGCATTGCAGTTTTCGGTCCCTCAAAAGAAGCAGCAAGATTAGAAGGAGAAAAATCTTTTGCGAAACAATTGATGTACGAGAATAATATACCGACCGCAGCTTTTAAAATTTTCCAAAAAGATGAAAAAGAACATGTTTTAAGTTATCTGAGAAGTTCGAAATATCCTATAGTTTTGAAAGCTGACGGAATAGCTGCCGGTAAGGGTGTTGTTATTGTTAATTCATTTCCCGAAGCGCAAAATTCGGTTCAAGATTATTTTGAAAAATCAATTTTTGGCAAAGCCGGGAGCAAAATTGTTATTGAAGAATTTATGGAAGGCCAAGAAGCTTCAGTTTTTGCAATTACTGATGGCTCGGATTATTTTGTACTTCCGCCTGCCCAGGATCATAAAAGAATAGGGGAGGGTGATGTCGGTAAAAATACAGGGGGTATGGGTGCTTATGCTCCGGCACCAATTGTTAATGATAAAGTTCTTGAAAAGATAAAAAAAGGAATTATAGAACCAACATTAAAAGCAATGCGAATGAAAGGTAGCGAGTTTTCCGGCTGTCTTTATTGTGGATTAATGTTGATAGAAGATGAACCTAAAGTAGTTGAGTTTAACTGCCGCTTCGGTGATCCTGAAACACAGGCTGTTTTACCTTTGCTCGATGGTGATTTCCTTAAATTGTTATATAGCGCAGCAAAAGGGAAGCTTGACAAAAATTCTGTTATTTACAACGGCGGAGCAAGTGTTTGTGTAGTTGCTGCTTCCAAAGGTTATCCAGATCATTATGAAAAAGGTAAAGAAATTAAAGGAATAGATTCAATTCATGAACCTGATGTAATAATTTATTACGCCGGGACAAAAGAAAAAGATGGTAAAATTTTTACTAATGGAGGTCGCGTATTAGGTGTTACATCTATAATCAAAAAAAATGATCTAATTGCTGCAAAACAAAGGAGTTATGAAGCCCTTAATAGATTATACTTTGATGGGATTTACTATAGAAAAGATATTTCAGATAAAGCATTAAAGTATATTTCCAATACCTGATTTCTTTACTTTGTACCTTAAAAAATCATCCCGGGGGCCAATTCATTTTTCTGCCACCAAGCAGATGTATATGAAGATGATAAACTTCTTGTCCGGCATTTGCTCCGCAATTCAATACAAGTCTAAAACCATCTTGATCTATTTTTTCTTTTTTAGCAACTGCATTTGCAGCATCAATCATATCTCCAAGTAGTTGTGAATGCTCCTTACCCGAAAGTTCCCTTACTGAAGGTATTTCAATTTTGGGAATTATTAAGATGTGAGTTGGAGCTTGTGGTTTAATGTCTCTAAAAGCCAAAACTGAGTCTGTTTCGTAAACAATATCTGCCGGTATTTCACGATTAATTATCTTTGAGAAAATTGTGTTTCCCATTGGTTACTCCTTTACAATGTTGTATTTTTTCATTTTCCCATAAAGGTGGCTTCGTTGAATTTCTAAAGCTTCGGCGGTTTTACTAATGTTCCAATTATTTGCTTCCAACTGTTTAATGATAAACATTTTCTCGGCTTTCTCTTTGAACTCCTGAAAAGAATTGGATATGTTCAACAAATTGTCAAACTCGGAGCTGGATTTAGGAACTAAACTGTAAATGTCATCATCGGTAATAGAGTCTTTCGGAATCATAATAATTATTCGTTCGATTAGATTTCTCAGCTCTCTTACATTGCCCGTCCATTGCATATTTTGTAAAGCAGTAATTGCTTCCGCTGTAATTTTTTTCAGCGGGAAATTATATTTCTCACAAATTTGTTTGGTAAAATATTCTACCAATAATGGAATATCGTCCTTGCGTTCGCGAAGGGGAGGGATATTAATTGGAATTACGTTCAATCTATGATATAAATCTTCTCTAAAATGTCCTTCTTTAATTGCTTGGGGGAGGTCTTTATTGGTTGCAGCAATAATTCTTACATCGACAGAAATTTTAGAATTTCCGCCGACCCTTTCTATTTTTCCTTCTTCAATAGCGCGCAGCACTTTTGCCTGTGCATTAAGACTCATATCGCCGATTTCATCGAGGAACAAAATGCCGCCGTTCGCCTGTTCAAATTTTCCTATTCGCTGGCGAATAGCTCCGGTAAAAGCACCTTTTTCATGTCCAAACAATTCGGATTCAATCAACTCGTTAGGAATTGCAGCACAGTTTACTTCTACGAATTCTTTATTATTTCTGCTGCTTTGTCTGTGGATTTCGCGGGCAATTAATTCTTTACCTGTTCCGTTTTCACCTGTGATTAAAACTCTTGAGTCTGTTTTAGCAACGCGTGAGACGGTTTCAAGAATTTTAATAATAGCTCCATTTTTGCCTATAAAAGTGTCACTCAAACCTAAATCTTTTTTGAGTTTTTTATTTTCTTTAAGAAGCTCGTTTTGATTGATTGCATTCCTAACGGAAATCAAAAGTTTGTCGCGGTCAATTGGTTTTTCGAGAAAATCGAATGCACCAAGCTTAGTAGCCTTAACAGCATTTTCAACACTGTTGTGAGCTGAGATAATGATTGTTTTTATGTCAATTTCATTCTGCCGTATCCAATCCAAAATTTCAAAACCGTTTTTGCCGGGCATCTGAATGTCGAGTAACAATGTATCATACGAATTATACTTTAGTTTTTCAATCCCTTTTTCGGAATCGATTGTGTAATCGACATAATAATTCTCATACTCCAAAATCATTTTAATGCTTTCACAAATTTCTTTTTCATCATCGATTAATAAAATTGATTTCATGGATTAACCCGTAAATATAAAAGTGAGTAAATTGCAAGTGCTTTTGAAGGCATAAGATGCTGATTATGCTTTATTGAAACACCAAATAACTCTCCTAAATTATTTGCAATAATATCTCTATGATCAAGACTGCCCTGCACTTTCAATGTCGCCTCAAAAATTTCTACAAAAATACCCATAAATTTAGATAAATTGAAGAAGCTGACGTTGTATGCTAAAAAGGCATTAGCGAAAAAATGGGAGAGTTTATCCTTGTCACCAAAATCATTTTTCTGCGAATCACAGAAAATTTCTTTCGGCTGTTCTTTTAATTTTTTGACAAATATTTTTTCATTTGCAGAAGGGAGCGGAAAAGTTACATGCAGATTTAGTACAGGCAATTCGATTGTTATTGTATTAAAAGGAAGCAGTGAAAATGTAAGACATAACATTGCCTCAGATTTATCGCCTTCATAATATTTTACTGCCTTGGCATAAAGAGTATCAACAAGCTCTAGATCGTTTTTATGTTTTTTAAGTCTTATAAAATCTTCCGATGAAATATATTTTGATATGTAAACTACACCGGATAAAAATGAAGTATTATTTTTCTCACAAGAAAATAAAGACACCGAGTATGTAAAGAATGAAAAGATAAAAGCAACCAATAAAAACCCACCCCTTCGTGGGAAATGAAGCGCATATTTTGAAATCAAGTTTGAATTACACCTACGTTAAATTTCGGTATGTTGTAATTGTTGTTAGCAGAGTTAATAGCCATTGAAATATACTCTCTTGTATGTTCGGGAGAGATAATTTCGTCAATCCATAATCTTGCTGCTGCATATACTGGATTGCTCTTCTCTTCGTAAGAATCAATAATTTCTTTAAGTAATTTTTCTTTCTGTTGTTCGGAAAATTCTTTACCAGTTTTTTGCATCTGTTTAATTTTAATATCGAGTAATACACTGCTTGCCTGCTGACCTCCCATTACTGCAATTTTGGCGCTTGGGTATGCGAAAATAAACCGTGGATCATAAGCCTTACCGCACATGGCATAATTGCCCGCTCCGAAACTGTTGCCGACAATTATAGTAATTTTAGGAACGACGGAATTAGCAACTGCATTTACCATTTTTGCACCGTCTTTAATTATTCCGCCATGCTCGGCTTTGCTGCCAACCATAAAGCCTGTAACATCCTGAAGAAACACAAGAGGAATTTTTTTTTGATTGCAATTCATAATAAATCTTGCTGCCTTATCTGCACTATCAGAATAAATCACTCCGCCAATTTGCATTTCGCCGGTTTCTGTTTTTACAATGTTTCTTTGATTTGCAACGATTCCAACCGCCCAGCCGTCAATTCTTGCATAAGCAGTAATAAGAGTCTTGCCGTAGCCTGCCTTATATTCGTCTATTTCCGAGTTATCAACTATTCTTGCAAGCAATTCGTAAGTGTCGTATGGCTTGATAGTATCTTCAGGAAGTATTCCGTAAATTTCTTTTGGAGGATAAAGAGGCATAACAGGTTCTAAACGATTAAATCCGGCTTTTGGAGTATCACCAAATTTTTGGACAATATTTCTAATTTGTGAAAGGCACTCTTCATCATTTTTTACAATGTAATCCGTAACACCGGAAATATTAGATTGAACTCTCGCACCGCCAAGGTTTTCGTTGTCAATTTCTTCGCCGATGGCAGCTTTTACAAGATGTGCACCTGCTAAAAAAACCGAACCTTCTCCTTCAACAATTAAAGCTTCATCACTCATAATAGGCAGATAAGCACCGCCAGCAACGCAAGGTCCCATTATTGCCGATATTTGCGGAATTCCCATTGCAGACATAACCGCATTGTTGCGGAATATTCTTCCAAAATGCTCTTTGTCGGGAAAAATTTCTTCCTGAAGCGGAAGGAAAACGCCAGCACTATCAACCAAGTAAATTATCGGAAGACAGTTTTCCATAGCAATTTCCTGCGCACGCAGATTTTTCTTTGCGGTAATCGGGAACCACGCACCCGCTTTAACAGTTGCATCGTTTGCAACAATAACGCAATCGCGTCCATGAATTTTTCCGATTCCGTATATAGTTCCGGAAGAAGGAGCGCCGCCGAATTCTTCATACATTCCGAAAGCGGCAAGTGAATTAAGCTCGAAGAATTTTGATTTCTGATCGATTAATTTTTCAATTCTCTCACGGGCTGTCAGTTTACCTTTTTCATGCTGCTTTTTTATTGCTTCTTTTCCCCCGCCTAGGGTTATTTTTTCTTTTATTGCGGTAATTTTCCTGTACAGGTTTTTTTGATAATCTTCGCGCCTTAGAAAAACTTCTGTAGGTTTAATCTCGGAACCGATTTTTTTCATTTTATTGAAAAAGTTTTTTTAAATTTTTTAAAAAAGATTTATCTATGAAATCATCTGGCATCTTGAAATTAGAATGTTTTACAGTCTGGAGTTTTAATGCACTAGCGCATACATACTTTGTAAATTTTTGATCTATATCTAAGATAGAAGATATTAAATCCCAATCTTCAGGTGTCGGAATCGATCCGCCAAAATCTTTTCGTAACCAATGACCGATTGTATGTTTATAAGAATGCGGAAATAATTTTGAAAATTCATTTTTTGAATAACCCCTTTCAATTCTTTTATGATTCAGATAATCTGATACTAATTTTTGATTGACGTTATATAATCTTTGAAGAGAAAAATATTCGTCTTCAATAGATGAACGAGCTCCTGGTGACGCACCCCAATTTTTTCTGGGAATATCTTTAAACTTCCCGTTATACTCCTTTAAGATACTTTTTCGTTTTTTAGTATTATATAGATTATTCTCATTTACTTCTTTATCTAAAGAAATATATTCAACTATTTCATTTACGGATATAGGATTATCTAAATTAAAAATTAGATTACTATCTATTGAATCTTGATCTTGAATAATGAATTCTTTTGTTAATTTCCCCGCCTCCCATTCAACAACAACATACTTCGGGAACAAATTATCGTAATATTCAAGAATTGATATTACAATTCCTTTTCGCTTATTTTTACTTAAATTATCATAAACTGGATATCCAATAAAGTCAGTATTAGACCAATTTCTATTATAGTCGGATTTAGATTTTAGATTTAGGTTTTTAAATTGAAAAACATAATTAACAGATTTGTTATCATCTACTATCATAAATAATGGGAACCAAGTATTATTTTCTTGAACAATTAAAAGATTTCTAATAACCCATCCTTTTTCATTTAATTTTGTTGCCTGCAATATTAAATCTAAATCATATTCTCTGCTCCCAATAAAACAAAGTGCATTCATATTCAACTGACTCATAATAGATTTATCTAAGAATTTCTGTAATAAAGGAAGGAAATCCCTTTTTGAATTTGTAATTTTGATTATTCCACTTTTTTTATTCTGCCCTACATAATCAGTGTATTTAGTAAATAGACTAATTTGTTCATTTTCAGTTGGATTTAAGCATGAAAGATTATATGTAAAAGGTTCATATTTGTATTCTTTTATTATATAATTGTCAGTTAAATTACATCTTTCTCTTATTATATTTATATACGATTTATTGCATTCTATCATATATGCTTTGTAATATTGAAAATAATCTATTATTGCTTTTAAAGTTGTTCCACTTCCTGCGAATGGGTCCAGCACCGAAAATTGTTGATATGGATTAAAAAAACCAAAAAGTGATTTAACTAATTTTTCTGGATAAACTGCAACATGTTTATAAGGTGTGGGTTGCAAATTTACTTTCAAAATAGAAGTATAAGAAATTGAACAATTTTTATAATCATTAAAGATATTTTCTTTAGATGGTGACAATGCAAAAACCGGTTCATACGAATTAGTAAATCTATTTTTTATACTTGAAGGCATGTGATTTGGTTTATACCATATTAGAATATCATTAAGATACCATCCATTCTTTACCATTTCGTAAGCTAATTTAAAAGGAATAAATGCAAGAGGAGACTTACCATATTTAGATAAATACTTATCACCTATATTTAGGAAAAATACACCATTAGACTTTAATTTATTTTTTAAAACGTTAAAAATAACAGTTAACTTAGCAATATATTCTTGATATGATAACTCATTACCTATCTGTCCTTCGAAACCATAGTCCCTTTGATTCCAATAAGGTGGAGAAGTCACAGCAATATCTATTGATTGATCATCCAATGAGTTTAATCCAACATAAACATCACTATTTATTAATATTATCTCATTCATAATTATTTTTTCAATCCAATTATTTCATATATATCTTTTTCCACATCCTTGCTTGTATAGATAATTCTTATTCTTGAAGAATTTTTTAATGAAATAAAGTTGGGGCTTTTGCTAAAAACATAACGAAATCCTTTACCGGAATACCCACTTTTACCTACGTCAATTATTGATTTTTTATATACTGTAGATAGTTTCCCATTTGGGACAGAAATAAGTATTATAGCTTTGATATCAATATTATCTACTTTAACATCATAAATAATATTTATTAAGTATGTAAGACAAATCTTTTTTTCAAATGAATACTCAACAGGCAAATTAACTTTGAAACCATAATCATCTATTTTGTAGCTAGTTTGATTAGCACCAATAGGAATTTTTCCTTTATAATCCGAATGATTATCAAATTTTGCTGTTTTAATGTCAATATGTACAAAAGCATTATAAGTCTCAAAAAACATATCTGCTCCTATTGGTGAAGAATTTGGGCTCCCAAACTGGTTAAATAACTAATAATATATTCATTCTGCTCCTCTTGCAAAATCCGAATTTTGTCTTTTCTTTTCTACATTATGAAAAATTTCAATCCAATCTTCTTTTATTTTATCTTTTGATTTAAGTCCATCTAACATCTTATCAGTATCCTGAAGTAACATAAATTCAATCTGGTTTAGATAATGATTCTCCCAGAATTCAACTTTTTTTTGTTCTTTAGTTAATTTCATTTTTCACCTTTTTTAATCCCTTAAAAGATTTCTGCCAATAATAATTCTTTGAACTTCTGAGGTACCTTCACCGATTGTCAGAAGTTTCACATCACGGTAGAATTTTTCAACAGGGTAATCTTTAACAAAACCGTAGCCGCCTAATATTTGTACGGCTTCATTTGATGCCTTAGTTGCAATTTCGCTTGAAAATAATTTTGCTATAGATGCAGCAGTAGAAATATCTTTCCCTTCGTCTTTCATTTTTGCTGCTTTATAAGTTAATAACCTCGCTGCTTCAAGTTCGGTTGCCATGTCAGAAAGCTTAAATTGGATTGCCTGGAAATCCGCAATTGCTTTCCCGAACTGCTTTCTTTCTTTTGCGTATTTAATTGAAGTATCAAGACACCCGTGAGCCAATCCTATGCTTAATGCGGCAATTGAAATTCTTCCGCCTTCGAGTATTTTCATTGCTTGCAAAAAGCCTTCGCCTTCATTTCCAATTAAATTAGTGGAAGGAACTTTGCAATTTTCAAAAATCAATTGTGCTGTTTCGCTTGCACGCATTCCAAGCTTGTTTTCTTTTTTCCCTGCGCTGAATCCTGAATAGCCTTTTTCAAGAATAAAAGCTGAAATTCCTTTTTTGCCCTTTGATTTGTCGGTAATTGCCATAACAACAGCAGTTTCACCTGAAGCACCGTGTGTAATAAAATTTTTTGTTCCGTTAAGAATAAAATAATTGCCATCTTTTATTGCCGTTGTTTGCATTGCTGCAGAATCGCTGCCTGAAGAGGGTTCGGTTAAACCCCATGCACCGATCTTTTTGCCGGAAACAAGGTCGGGTAAATATTTTTCTTTGAGTTCTTCGCTAGCATAAACTAAAATGTGATTTGTGCAAAGACCGTTATGTGCTGCAACCGATAGAGCGAGAGCCGGATCAACTTTTGCTATTTCCTCTACAATTATTACGTATTCAATATATCCCAAGCCTGCGCCGCCGTATTTTTCCGGTACAAGTATTCCAAGAAATCCTAATTCCCCTAATTGTTTCATTATTTCAATAGGAAATTTCTGAGCTTCGTCCCATTCAAGTACATGCGGCTTTATCTGTTTCTCGGCGAAATCTTTTATGGTATCCCGGATTGCAATTTGGTTCTCATCAAATTCAATGAGGAATTGGGGAGGAGTTAATGTTTCTTCCATTTTTTTAATCCGTCAATGAGTTTTTATAATTGTTAATTAAGTCCTCTGCAATTTGATACGGCGAATATTTGCCTGCTACAACTTTTTTAATTTCGCTTTCTAATTCGATCAATCTTTTTGTATTCCACAACTCATCTTTAATTAACTCTTCTACAATTTCTTTCACACGTAATTTTGAATGTTCGGAGCGTTTTTTTTCAAAAAGATTATTTGCTGTTAAGAAATTTTTGTGTTTATCTATTTCACCGGCTAATTCATCAATTCCTATATTTTCCGGAGCTATTGTTTTGATAATTGCCGGCAGCCAGTCTTCTGTTGTGTGGTCTTTTAGATAAATCATTGTTTTTAACGATGTCATTACATTATCGGCACCGGGACGGTCGCTCTTGTTCAAAACAAATATATCTGCAATTTCCATCAGCCCTGCTTTCATTGCCTGGATTGAATCGCCGGATTCCGGCACAAGAACAACAATAGTTGTATCTGCAATTTTAACGATATCAAGTTCCGATTGACCAACACCGACAGTTTCAAAGATAATGAAGTCGAATCCAGCAGCATCGAGAACATCGGCTGCATCTTGAGTTTTGCTGCTTAATCCGCCAAGACTTCCTCTTGTTGCCATGCTTCTGATAAAAACGCCGGCATCGTTTCCAATCTCGCTCATCCTCACACGATCGCCTAAAAGCGCGCCGCCTGTAAAAGGACTTGTAGGATCAACGGCAATTATTCCTACTGTAAAACCTTTCTTGCGGTATAATTTGGTTAATTGATTTGTCAAAGAAGATTTACCTGCACCAGGAGGACCCGTAATCCCAATTCGATAAGACTTACCGGTTTTTTTGTGAAGTTCTTTTAGAATTTCGATTGAGTTTGAATTAGCAAGTTCGATCTTAGTGATAGTCCGCGAAATAGCAAGTTTGTCTTTCGAACAAATTTTCTCGATTAAACCTGTGTCAACCATAAGGTAGATTATCTATATAAATTATTGTTATAAATATATTCCTTTACAGCATTAGGGACAAGATAATCTATAGTTAGATTGTTTTTTATCCGTTCACGAATTTCTGTTGAAGAAATGTCGATAATAGGCGTGTCGACTAAAATTGCACGGTCAAAGTATTTATGTTTTGCTGCTATTTGTGTTTGATTTGCTCTCTTCATTACGACAACTTTTGCAAGCTGCATTATTTTATCTGGTTCTTTCCATTTATCAAATGCAAGTAAATTATCGTAACCGATAATCAATTCTATATCCGAATAATATTTTTTGAGTTCGATAAGAGTATTAATTGTGTAGGAAATTTCAGCGCTTTTGATCTCGAAATCGGAATAATCAAAAAAAGGAAAATTTGAGATGGAAAGTTTCAGCATCTCTATCCTATGTTTATCATCAGTTGGTTTTTCATTTTGTTTAAAGGGAGAAATTTTGCATGGTACAAAAATTATTTTTTCAAGATTTCTTTTTTCAAGAACAATTCTTGCAGTAATTAGATGTCCGATATGAATCGGATCGAAAGTGCCGCCGTAAATTCCTATCGCCTTCATTTTATCTATTTATCGTTGCAATAAATTAGAAATTAAATTTCTGCATACTTCTATTTCATGATCATAAAATAATTTTTTGTAACCTTTTGTTAATTTTGACTGCGATTTTCTAAACGCAAGTTTAATTGCAGCTTTAACATATAATTTTCTAATTCGTTCATCAACCCAACCTTTTCTTAATCTCAATTTCGAACTCAAAATAGGAATATGAGCATGTGGAATTAAATTTGAATAAACTTCTTCGCTCAATTCTTCTACGATAATTTTTCTTTCTTTTTTAACTGAATATCTGAATAAAGTAAAGAAAAAAACAATTAAGAAGAAAATGAAAAGCATACCGAACAAATATGTAGCGGTAAAACTTACACTTAAATTCCACATGGCATGAATTATCATTGCTGTTCCAAATCCCAACACAGGTAAAAGAACCTTGAACGGATTATTGGAAAATTTGGCAAATGCCAGGAACGCTCCTAATGTTGCGGTAGAAATGCAATGCATTACAGCCGAAAAACCTGAACGTATTATTACAAGATATAACCATGTGTTGAAGTTTGTTCCATACGATAAGTAATAAACAAAATTTTCTGTCATACCGAACCCCAGTCCAATAGCGCCGCCATAGACAAGACCGTCGGTAATATTATCAAATTTTTTGTCGGAAACAGTTTTCAGCAGAAATGAACCTTTTGCAATTTCTTCTGAGAAAGGAGCAAAAATTACCGCTTGAAAAATTAACACAGCATCTTTATCAAATTTATCTATCCCGAAAAAAGAGACTAAAAATGTTGAACCGGCAATAGCGAAAAATATTGCACCAAAAGCTCCCCATAGAAAATGCAAGATAACGCTAGTTAAAGGCTCGCGTTCATATTTATCCATTCTCCAGATAATAATTAGATAAGCCAGCATAGGAATAACAGAAGCCAGAAGGGAAGCAGTTATAGACATAAAAATATTTTTTTACTTAATTGATATTGCAAAATACTTGCAGAGTTGACAAATTTATAAGATTCAACTTTCTTGCTTATATATCGGTCTATATTTATATTTTGCATTTTGTTTTAAGTGCTTTTACAAATGACTATAAAATATACCAATTTTTCCGACGGTATCCATGAATTGGAATTCCAAGAACCTGTGGAAAAATTGAAGCTGGATTCAACGTTCTTTGGAAATCTGGTTTTAACATGCAAAATGGATAAGTCGGCACATCAAATTGTGTTGGATTGCAGTTTGTCGGTTAATTCAAGATTTAACTGCGATAGATGTAGCGTAGAATTTGTCCGTGAGCTTAAAAACCATTTTATTCTTTCATTTTTATTTTCGAAAGAACGAATTCAATCTGAGGATCTAAATCTGAAGTTTCTCTCACCCGACCTTGATAAGATTGATTTAACAGAAGATGTTATTGAATATACTAAACTTGCAGTTCCAATGAAAAAATTGTGCAGAGAAGATTGCAAAGGATTATGCAGTAAATGTGGTGCTAACTTAAACGAAGAACAATGCGGATGTAAAGTGGAAATAGTAAACGATGTTTGGGCACCCTTAAAAAAATTAAAGGATCGTATTTAAACTAAATTGAGGATACATAATGCCAAATCCGAAACGAAAAATGTCCAAGACGAGACGGGATAAAAGAAGAACACATTACAAAGCACAGGTACCGTCACTCAGCAGATGTTCTAACTGTGGTGAGATAAAATTGAGTCACAGAGCATGTCCAAACTGCGGTTATTATGCCGGCAGGTCAATGTTTGTACCCGAATCATAAACAAATCATAAATGGTTAATTCTGACAAAAAGAAAAAATGTGTTATTGCAGTTGACGCAATGGGGGGCGACTTTGCCCCCGTAAATGAACTGCTCGGATCCTTGGCTGCTTACAATGAAGCAGGGGATTTTGAATTGCTGCTTGTTGGGGATAAACAAAAAATCGTTGAATCTGCCAAAGAATTTCACCTCGACCTAAATGAAAAAATTATTGTTCATGCCGATCAGGTAATTGAAATGGACGAATCTCCTATCAGTGCCATTAAATCAAAACCAAATTCTTCGTTAGTTATTGCTGCCAGACTTGTCAAAGATAAAAAAGCTGATGCATTTGTAAGCGGAGGAAATACAGGTGCAATGCTCGCTGCTGCTACTTTGATTGTGGGTAGAATTCCGGGTGTGGGAAGACCAACGATAGGAGCTGCATTTCCAACCGAAACCGGTAAAGTTTGTCTCGTTTTTGATGCCGGCGCAAGTGTTGACAGCAAGGCTTCACATTTACTTGAGTATGCCGTCATGGGAACTATTTTTTCAAAAGAAATTTACGGTACCGAAAATCCTACTATCGGTCTGCTTAATGTGGGGGAAGAAGAAACAAAAGGAAATGAGCTTAGTCTCTTCGCTTATGAGTTATTGAAAAAATCAAATCTGAATTTTGTCGGCAATGTAGAAGGGCGGGATATTTTAAAAGGCAAAACAGATATAGTTATTTGTGACGGCTTTGTTGGGAATGTTATTTTAAAATTCGGCGAAAGCTTTATGGGATTTTTGAAATCTAAAATTAAAAGGTATGCCGATGCCGGTTTGTTGAATAAACTGAAGGCACTTATTGTAAAAAGTGTTTTTAAAACAGCGCTAAGCGATATAGATTATCAAACCTACGGCGGTGTGCCATTACTTGGAGCAAATGGTATCAGTATTATCGGTCATGGCTCAAGTTCGCCTCTTGCAATAAAAAATATGGTACTCAGAGCAAAAGAGATGTACGAAAAAAATCTAATTCAGAAAATGGAGGAAGCATTAAAAATCTATGCAACCGAAAAATAAAAAGATAAATGCTGCAATTACTGCTGTTGGAATGTATGTCCCAGAAAAAATTTTGGACAACAAATATTTTGAATCAATAGTTGATACTACCGATGAATGGATAACTACGCGTACAGGTATAAAAGAAAGAAGAATTCTTGAAAACGGTGCTTCAAGCGATATGGCTGCTTATGCTATTCAGGATATGTTGAAAACCACAAACGTTAAACCGGAAGAAATTGACGTAATTATTGTTGCAACAGTAACACCCGATATGTTTTTCCCGGCAACTGCATGTTTGGTTCAAGAAAAAATTGGAGCAAAAAAAGCATGGGGATTCGATTTATCGGCGGCTTGTTCTGGATTTTTATTTGCTCTTCAAACCGGAGCCTCGTTAATTGAAAGCGGAACTTATAAAAAAGTAGTTGTTGTCGGCTCCGATAAAATGAGCGCTATTACAGATTATACAGATCGAAATAATTGTATTCTTTTCGGCGATGCCGCCTCTGCAGTTCTGCTTGAACCTACTACTGAACTCCAATACGGGATTAAAGACTCGATACTGTTTTGTGATGGAAGCGGAAAAGATGTCCTTAATATGAAAGCTGGCGGGAGCTTAAATCCGGCGACAAAAGAGACGGTTGAAAAAAGATGGCACTATATTTATCAAGAAGGAAAAACTGTTTTTAAGGCCGCAGTAAAAGGCATGGCTGATGTTTCTTACGACATTATGCAAAAGAATGGACTTAAACCAGAAGATGTAGCCTATCTAGTGCCGCATCAAGCTAATTTGAGAATAATTGATGCTACCGCCGAACGCATGGGAATTTCCCGCGATAAAGTTATGATAAATATTGATAAGTACGGAAACACAACCGCTGCAACTATTCCTTTATGTTTGACAGAATACTACCGCGGCGGAAAAGTAAAAAGAGGGGATAATTTAATTTTGGCTTCATTTGGTGCGGGTTACACCTGGGGCGCAATATATTTAACATGGAGCATTGACTAATGGGCAAACGGGCATTTTTGTTCCCAGGGCAAGGTTCGCAGTATATCGGAATGGCAAAGGACATCTTCGAAAATTCAGTCGAAGCAAAAGAAATGATAAAAACTGCCGAAGAGGCAACCGGTGTCTCTTTATCACACTTTATGTTTAACGGACCCGAAGAACAATTGAAACAGACTGAAATTACACAGCCGGCTATTTTTGTTCATAGCGTAGTATTAACTGGACTTATTAGAACTTTAGAGCCTGATGCTGTTGCCGGTCATTCATTGGGCGAATACTCCGCTCTTGTGGCTGCTGGTGCTGTTCAATTTTATGAGGCCGTAAAACTTGTTTATCATCGCAGTAAAGCAATGCAGCAAGCTGGCATTGATAGACCTGGTACAATGGCTGCTGTTGTGGGACTCGAAAGTGAATCATTAATTGAGATTTGCAACAAGGCATCTGAAAAAGGAATTGTTCAATGTGCTAATTTCAATTCTCCCGGACAAATTGTAATTTCTGGTTCATTAGATGGAGTTCGTTACGCGATGCAGCTTGCCAAAGAAGCCGGAGCAAAACTAGTTAAAGAACTCGTTGTAAGCGGTGCTTTCCATTCACCTTTAATGGAAAGTGCTAAAGAAAAACTAAATTTGAAATTAGAAACAACTCCATTTTATGACGCGAAAATTCCAGTCTATGCAAATGTTACAAGCAAACCGGTTAAATCAAAAAATGAAATTAAAGATTTATTATCCCAGCAATTGACTTCTCCTGTTCTATGGGAAGATACAATCAGAAATATGGCGGAAGATGGCATAGATGAATTCGTCGAAATAGGACCGGGCAAAGTTTTACAGGGATTGGTAAAAAGAATTAACCCAGATGCAAAAATTTATGGAATTGATAAATACTCAGATGTAGAAAGGTTTATGTAATGTTAAATAAATTTGAGAAGAAAATAAATGGGATCTGGATAGATCCTATAATTTTTACTTTTAAGTTTGTCAAAGCATGTGATGTTTGTATTTGTTCGGGGGAATGCTGTTATTATGGTGTTTACACGGATAAAAAGGAATACGAAAAAATCCTTGCACATAAAGAGAGAATTGTTCAAGAAATGGATGATTCTCAAACAAAAGATGTAAATAAATGGTTCGAACAGCCCGAAGTGGATCCGGATTTTGAATCCGGTATTGCAGTAGGCACGGAAGTCTATAACGGTAAATGCGTCTTTTTGGATAAGCAGGGATTCTGCACACTTCAAAAAATTGCTATGAAGGACGGTGAATTTAAGTGGAAATACAAACCTTTATATTGTATTCTTTTTCCGCTTGTTGTATGCGACGGCGTCCTTACAGTTGATGATGAACATATCAACAGTATGCATTATTGCAGCAAAGTTGAAAACCAAGTTTCTACTGTTTTTGAATGTTGTAAAGACGAATTAATTTATTTTTTTGGTGAAAAAGATTTCGAAGAGCTTAGTGAATATAGAAAAGAGTACTTATTCCAGTTAGAGGAAAAAATAAAAAAAGAAAATAACAACCTCCGCAATCAAGTGGAAAAATAGACTTATGAGTTGTATATTATTTGATAAAGTAATTTATATAATTGATGC
Source organism: Melioribacter roseus (assembly GCA_020722085.1). GTDB lineage: Bacteria > Bacteroidota > Ignavibacteria > Ignavibacteriales > Melioribacteraceae > Pyranulibacter. The sequence continues at coordinate 31,838 of DYLN01000002.1, read as the reverse complement.
ATGAGCACCGTCTCACGAAAAAAAGCTATAATTACAGGCGGCACTAGAGGAATAGGCAAAGCAATTGTAAAAGAACTTGCTTCGCCCAATGAGAATGGTATTATATTTTCCGATATAGCATTTATTTATGGTAGCTGCGATGAATGCGCAGAGGAAATTATAAAAACAGTTGGAAGTTCCGATGCCAATGTATTTGCATTTAAAGCCGATGTGTCTTCTTATAGTGATGCTCAATCTATTGTTGAAAAAGCCGTTAGTAAATTAGGCGGGGTTGATATTTTGGTAAATAATGCTGGTATAACGCGTGATAATCTTTTGCTCCGAATGAGCGAAGAAGAATTTGATGCTGTAATAAGAGTTAACTTAAAAAGCGTTTTCAATTATACTAAAGCTGTCCTTAAACACATGATTCAGCAAAAGTACGGTCGCATTATTAATATTGCTTCTGTTGTTGGATTAATTGGTAATGCTGGACAGGCTAACTACGCCGCATCTAAAGCTGGCATTATAGGATTTACAAAAGCCACAGCAAGAGAGGTTGCCTCAAGAGGCATAACTGTAAATGCCGTTGCTCCTGGTTTTATAGAAACAGATATGACATCAAAACTAAATGAAAAACAACGAGAAACATTATTGTCTAATATCCCTTTAAAAAGACTGGGAACCCCCGAAGATGTTGCTAAAACAGTAAAGTTTTTATCGAGCAATCAAGCTTCATATATTACCGGTCAGGTAATAGCTGTAGACGGTGGTATGACAATGTAATTCATTTAATTTTTCTAATAAATTAATCAACTCATTTAAGGAGAAAAAAATGGATATTGAAGCAAAGGTTAAAGAAATAATTATGGATAAGCTTGGTGTTGAAGAATCACAAATAAATCCACAAGCTTCTTTTACCAACGATTTAGGGGCTGATTCTCTCGACATCGTTGAATTAGTCATGGGATTTGAAACCGCATTTAATATTTCAATCCCTGATGAAGATGCTGAAAAGATATCCACTGTTGGTGATGCTATTAATTACTTAAAAGAAAAAGTAGGGAAATAAATTTTAGGCTGACATAGATACAATTTTAAAATAATGCCAGTATTTTTTGTTTTGTACAACTCCTTGTATTTATGTCAGCTTTGCTGTTTTTAAACATAAATTATTTGAGGGTTGAAATATGACTAAAAGACGAGTTGTTATAACTGGTCTTGGAGCCTTAACACCGATTGGAAATAATCTTTCAGAATTTTGGGAAGGTCTTAAGTCAGGCAAAAACGGTGCTGGACTTATAACCCGTTTCGATGCTACAAATTTTAATACAAAATTCGCATGCGAGATAAAAAATTTCGATCCATTGAATTACATTGATAAAAAAGAAATCCGGAGAATGGACCCGTATACTCAATATGCACTTGCTACTGCTGCAATGGCTCTGGAAGATTCTAAGCTTGATTTATCTAAAATAAATTTAGAAAGAACCGGGGTTATTTTTGGCTCTGGAATTGGCGGAATGGATACTTTTGAAAAACAACATACAGCTTTTATTGAAGGCGGCACTAAAAGAATAAGTCCGTTTTTCGTACCGATGATGATTTCTGATATTGCTGCCGGTCAAATTTCAATAAAATACGGACTTAAAGGTCCAAACTATGCAACTACTTCAGCATGTGCCACTTCGTCACATGCAATTGCAGATGCATTTTTTTTGATACAAAGAGATTCAGCCGATATAATGTTTTGCGGAGGTTCTGAAGCGGCAATTACACCTATGTCTATCGGAGGTTTCAACGCAGCCCGGGCACTTTCAACTTGGAATGATAGATATATGGAAGCCTCACGTCCATTCGATAAAGACCGTAACGGATTTGTAATGGGTGAAGCTGCAGGCACAATTGTTCTCGAAGAACTGGAACATGCGAAAAACAGAGGTGCTAATATATACGGTGAAATTGTCGGCGTTGGCTTAACCGGCGATGCTTTTCATATTACAGCTCCGCCTCCGGGAGGCGAGGGTGCTGTGAGGTCTATGAAAGAAGCCCTGCGCGATGGAAATGTTAAACCTGAAGAAATTGATTACATAAATGCACACGGAACATCTACCGAATTAAACGATCTTCACGAGACTCAGGCCATAAAAACAGTTTTCGGTGAACATGCCTATAAACTTGCAATCAGTTCAACTAAATCAATGACTGGGCATCTGCTTGGTGCTGCTGGAGCTGTTGAAGCAATTGCAACCGTCTTAGCAATTAAGCACAGTTTGATTCCTCCAACAATTAATTTAGACGTTCCGGATCCCGAGTGTGATTTAAACTATACTCCTAAAATTGCTGTTAATAAGGAAATTAACTATGCAATTAGCAATACTTTCGGTTTCGGGGGACACAATGCTTCTTTACTCTTTAAAAAGTTTGTTGAATAAATCTTTTTCAATTTGTGATTCGCTGGATTAAAAGAATATTTCGATTCAATAAATCTATCTACACTGAAAGAAAAGCAAATCTGGATGAACTGAAAAAATTATCACAGCTTGAAAAGAGTTTAGATTTTAAGATTAAAGACAGGTCTGTTTTTCTAAAAGCACTTACTCATCGTTCATACCTCGAAGTAAATCCAGAAGTAGAAAAATCCAACGAAAGGCTTGAATTTTTAGGTGATGCCGTCTTGAATCTCGTCACTGCAAAATTGCTTTTTCATAAGTTCCAAGATGAGAATGAAGGTTATCTTACGAAAAAACGAGCTTTCCTCGTCAACAGAGAAAAACTCTCTGCTGCTGCAGAAAAATTCGGACTAAAAGATGTGATGTTTTACAACAAAAAATATATTGGTGATTTTGGAGAAGGAATAAAAACAATTCTGGCAGATGCAATGGAAGCTTTAATTGGTGCAGTTTATTTGGAAAAAGGCATTCACGCTGCCGAGAAATTCATAAGTAAGCACATTTTGCAAGAGGTGAATGAATATTCCGATTTTTTTGTTGATACAAACTATAAGGGTCAGTTGCTAGAGTATACACACGCAAATAAGCTTGAACCGCCCAAGTATAAAGTAATAAACGAGAAAGGACCCGAACACAACAAAGAGTTTACCGTTGAAGTATATATTTCAGGGGAGCTTAAAGGTGTGGGGAAAGGCAATAATAAAAAAAATGCTGAACAGGATGCTTCAAAGCAAGCACTAAAAAAAATAAGAAATTTATAAACCGTGCTCTGTTAAATTTTCAGTTCCTTTACAACTATTCAGTGCTCTCACAAAGCTGAACGGCAAAATTTTTGACTGTTGAGCAAGTTAATCCCGTATAAGTGAGAAAAGCTTGGATCAGATATGAATTCCTTCCTTTTATTTATATTTCTTTTTGAAAAATAATTTTACTCACTACTCAGAGAAAAAAGTATGAATAATTTTGAATTTAATGACAAATTCTCAGACCGCCACATTGGTCCTAATAATAATGAAATTGCAAGAATGCTGTCGGCAATTGGTGTTTCTTCTCTAGATGAACTAATTGATAAAACGATACCTCATGTAATAAGATTGAAAGAAAAACTGGAATTGGACGAGCCTTTAACTGAGTATGATTTTATTTCTCACCTAAAAGAAATAGCAAGTAAAAATAAAATTTTTAAAAATTATATCGGTATGGGATACTATCCGACAATTACACCTTCCGTTATAAAAAGGAACATCCTCGAAAATCCAGGCTGGTATACACAATACACTCCATATCAAGCAGAAATTTCTCAGGGTAGACTCGAAGCTTTGCTGAACTTCCAAACCATGATAATAGATTTAACAGCAATGCCGATTGCCAATGCATCACTTCTAGATGAAGCTACAGCTGCAGCCGAAGCTATGACAATGTTTTATGCATCAAGAAAATCGAGTAAGAAAAGTTCTAACGTATTTTTTGTTTCAGAAGAATGTTTTCCTCAAACAATCGATGTGCTTTTAACACGTGCAGAACCTTTAGGGATTAAAGTTAAAATCGGCAGCCATAAGACTTTAAAGTTAACTGATGATATTTTCGGAATTTTAGTTCAGTATCCTGCTGCTCATGGAGAAATTTATGATTATACAGAATTATTTAAATTAGCCGCTGAACTTGGTATTTTCAAAGCGGTTGCAGCAGATATTTTAAGTCTTGCTTTGCTTACTCCGCCGGGAGAATTCGGTGCAGATGCTGTTGTTGGTTCGACACAAAGATTTGGTGTTCCTATGAGCTATGGAGGTCCGCATGCAGCTTTCTTTGCGGCACGAGATGAGTTCAAACGGCAAATGCCTGGAAGAATTATTGGAGTCTCTATAGACGCGCGTGGTAAAAGTGCTTTACGGATGGCACTGCAAACCCGTGAGCAGCACATTAAACGCGAGCACGCAACGAGTAACATTTGTACTTCACAGGTTTTGCTGGCAATTATGGCAGCTATGTATGCCGTTTATCATGGTCCGAAAGGGATAAAAGCCATTGCTGAGAGAGTTAATAAATTGACAAATTTTTTAGATAATGCCTTACAAAATTTAGGTCTTCGGCAAGTTAATAAATATTATTTCGATACTCTGAAAATTAAACTAAATTCTGAAAGTGAAACTGAGAAGATTAAACATCTAGCATTAGCAAGAAAAATCAACTTGAATTACATTGATAAAACGACAATTAGTATTTCATTCGATGAAACAAAGAAATATGAAGATGTTCTAGAACTAATCGATATCTTCAAATCGGTTTGTGATGAAAATTCTCCTAAGCTAGATCTCGAAGAAATAACTAAATCTATAAAACCAAGCATTCCGACTAAATTGAATCGGGAGACCGAATTTTTAACTCACCCTATCTTTAATTCTTGCTATTCAGAAACTGAAATGATGAGATACATAAAATCTCTGGAACAAAAAGATCTTTCACTTACTACTTCAATGATTCCTCTTGGTTCTTGCACAATGAAATTAAACGCTGCGACCGAAATGATAGGAATCTCATGGCCTGAATTTTCTGATATTCATCCTTTTTGCCCGCTGGATCAGGCTGAGGGATACAAAATTATTTTCAATAATTTGATTGGGCAGTTAAAAAAGATAACAGGTTTTGAAGACGTCTCGCTTCAACCAAATTCAGGTGCTCAAGGCGAATTTACCGGCTTAATGATCATCCGTGCTTATCATCGCAGCAGAGGAGATTACAATAGGAATATTGTTTTAATTCCTTCCTCTGCTCATGGAACAAATCCTGCAAGCGCTGTAATGGCAGGCAATAAAGTTGTAGTAGTTAAATGTGATGAAAAAGGAAATATCGATACAAACGATCTTCTGCAAAAGGCTGAGCAATATAGAGATAATCTCTCGGCTTTGATGGTTACCTATCCTTCTACTCAAGGAGTTTTTGAAGAAAATATTGTTGAGATATGCAACATAGTTCATAAAAATGGCGGACAGGTTTATATGGATGGTGCTAACATGAATGCACAAGTCGGCTTAACAAATCCAAAAACAATCGGCGCAGATATTTGTCATTTGAATCTGCACAAAACATTTGCTATTCCTCACGGAGGCGGAGGCCCCGGTGTAGGTCCAATTGCGGCAGCAAAACATCTGGTTCCATTTCTTCCTGGTCATTCTGTAATCAAAATTGGAACCGCTAAATCAATAAATGCAGTATCTGCTTCGCCTTGGGGCAGTGCGGGAATACTGCTTATTTCTTATGCGTACATAAAAATGATGGGCGCTGCTGGTCTAGCTGAAGCATCTAAAATTGCAATTCTGAATGCTAACTATCTAAAAGCTAAACTTGAACCTTACTACAATGTTTTATATTCTGGGCGCAATGGATTTGTTGCGCATGAATTGATTTTTGATCTGAGAAAATTTAAGCAGACTGCTGGCATTGAAGTCGAGGACGTTGCAAAAAGGCTAATGGATTACGGTTATCATGCCCCGTCAGTTTCTTTTCCGGTTCCGGGTACTTTAATGGTGGAACCAACAGAAAGTGAATCACTTTCCGAACTTGATAAGTTTTGTGATGCACTGATTTCAATAAGAAGGGAAATCGAAGAGATAAAAAACGGGACTGCCGATAAAATAAATAATGTTCTGAAAAATTCGCCGCATACTGCCCAGGACATTGCTTCCGATGAATGGAACCATCCGTATGGAAGAGAAAAAGCCGCATTCCCTTCAAAGTACACACGACAAAATAAATTTTGGCCGAGTGTAGGAAGAGTTAATAATGCTTATGGTGATAGAAATCTTGTCTGCAGTTGTCTTCCTGTTAGTGAATACGAAACAGAAAGTATACATCTAAGCTGATGAAAACCAAAGAAATAAAAAAAATATTAAGCGAGGCAAAAACAATTGCTGTTGTTGGTATTTCAAGAAATCCTTACAAAACAAGCAGAGATATTGCTGATTTCCTTCTGCGCAAAGGCTATCAAGTTGTCGGAGTAAATCCGAATTTTACAGGTGAAATAGAAAATATAAATGTTTATTCTTCATTAACAGAGATACCGTTTGCAATTGATATTGTAAACGTCTTTCGCCGCTCGGAGGATATTCCCGAGATCATAGATGACGTTCTTAAGAAAAAACCAAAAACACTCTGGCTGCAGCTCGGAATACAAAATGATGAAGCAGTAAAACCTATTGAAGAAGCTGGAATTAATGTGATACAAAATAATTGTATAAAGGTGATGTACGGACTGGTGATGTAATAAAATCAAATTTTTAATGAGAGAAAATATTCGCTATTATAAATTTATTACATGCCTAATCTGTCTAATTTTTTGTTGCCCTGATTTTTTAGGTGCCGATCAATATAATTTGTTATCATTGACCGACACTCTTCAGACAGAAGATCCTGTTCGTGTTGATTCGATTAAAATTAGCGGGAATGATGTTACTGAGGATTTTATTATTCTCCGAGAATTAACATTTAAACCTGGCGACACTGTAACTAAAAAGCAGCTTGAATATAACAGGGAAAGGATTTTCAGCTTAAAACTATTCAATAAAGTAGAATTATATGCGAAAGCAGAGAATAACCTATCTATAATCCATATTGACGTTTGGGAAACATGGTATATTTATCCAATTCCTTTTATCAGTAAACGGAATGGCGCAGGCAACAAATATTCATATGGAATGTATTTAATCTACAAAAATTTTCGCGGGAGAAATGAAGATATTAGAACAATTGTAAGTCTTGGTTACGATCCTTATTTCATGCTGCTCTATGAAAACCCCGCCTTTCAGTACGATGAAAATATCGGTATTTCTTTTGGTGTGTCGTTTTTAAAACTCAGTAATAAAAGTCAACAGGCAAAAATTTTATACGGCGGCGATTTTAACAGTAATTTTTATTCCGTAAGTCTTGGTCTGTCAAAAAGATTGGATCAATTTAATAATATCTATTTTTCTTCGGGATTTGATTACATTACTTTCCCTGAAAATAATATTCAAGGAATATCAGCATCCGGGACTACAATAGACAGAACTCTTTGGCTTACTGCCGGTTACGTTTATGATTCGCGCGACCTGAAACAGTTTCCACAAGATGGAATTTATTCAAATATTCAAATTCAGCACAAAGGTTTTGGCATAAATAATATTTCATATAATATTCTTAGACTGGAATTTCAGGGGTACAGAAATATTATAGGAAATTTAATAGGTAGGTGGCGACTTGCGGCGAGAAATACCTTTGGCAGACTTGTTCCATTTTATGATTATTCTTATTTAGGATACGGTGAATATGTTAGGGGACACAGCAATGATAATAGAGAAGGGAATAACTTTTTGCTTAGTTCGGTGGAACTGAGTTATCCTTTGTTGAAAGAGTGGGATGTAAGTTTGAAATTGCCGCTGCTGCCTCGAAAATTGACATCCGCAAGAATTGGAATTTATTTGACAGTATTTGGCGATGCGGGAAATGCCGTTAATAACAAACAAAAAATAAAGACGGGCGATTTTTATTCCGGTTATGGTTTTGGATTAACTCTGCTTGTTTTGCCGTACAATGCTGTACGATTTGAATATGCTTTTAATGAACTAGGTAAAGGGGAGTTTTTAATTGGAACTGGAGTGGCTTTCTGAAATAGAACTTTATTTCTCCTCGATAAAGGATAATGACCGGCTAAAAATAAAAGGCGAAGAGGCTCACCATATTCTTGATGTAATGCGCCACAGAACCGGCGATGAATTATTTGTGACAAACGGAAAAGGATTCATCTATAAAGCTTTTATAGAAGCAGTTGGTGGCAACGAAGTTATTTGTAAAATTATTGAAACTAAGCAGTATAATAATCCTCTTGTAAACATAACTTTCTGTATCCCCAGGCTTAAATCACATGACCGCTTTGAATTTGCTTTAGAAAAATGTGTAGAATTAGGGATCACTAATTTCATAATATTTGAATCATCAAGATCAGTTTCAAAAGGGGAGAAGCTCGAAAGGTGGCAAAAAGTATTAATATCAGCTATGAAACAATCGTTGCATGCATGGTTCCCGCGATTAACATACATGAAAAATGTTAGAGAACTCAATAATCTTAGCGGTTTCAAAATCATTCTGGAGCAAGCCTCCAACACAACTCTAAATAATTTTTTATCCAGCAGTCAGCATCCGGTATCAAGTAATTATTATTTTATCTTTGGTCCTGAAGGTGGATTAACAGAAAAAGAAATTAATTCAATTGAAAATCATGTTAAAGTTAGACTCATAAAAAAGCGGTTAAGGTCAGAGACTGCAATCATTTACACAGTTTCTTTATTAAGCAACTTATTTGATCATTAAAGCAATTCAATTATTTTTTTAACTAAATTCTCGAAATTATTTTTCACTTTATTGGCAGTTTCAATTACTTCGATGTGACTCAGCTTTTGTGCTGTTAAACCTGTAGCGTAATTTGTAATGCATGAAATAGCCGAAACTTTCATACCCAACTTTGCTCCATAGACTGCCTCATGAGCAGTAGACATTCCAACAGCATCACCGCCAAATTTAGAAATCATTTTTATTTCTGCTGCAGTCTCATAGCTCGGTCCTTTTGTATACCAGTAAACACCTTCTTTTAAGTTTATTTGTTTTAGGGCAGCAGCTTCTCTTATTATTGCATTAAATTCTTTTGAAGGGAAATCTAAAAATTTATGCTTCTCATACACTGAAGCAATTCCAATAACTTCTGTTATTTCTTTTTTTACAGCAAATGAATTAAAAGAAATATCTAACATTAAGTCGCTGGGGATGAGATTTTTGCTTATGCCGCCTGCAGCATTAGTTAAAAGAAGATATTGAGAATTGAGTTTAGCAGCAATATGTACCGGCAAAAAAACTTCTGAAAGAGAATACCCTTCATAAAAATGGATTCTTCCTTGAAACAAAAGCAATTTTTTTTCTGCATATTTTGCAAAGTGAATAAAACCTTTGTGCCCTTCGACTGTTGATTGTGGATAACCTGTTAATTCATTTGTTGGAATAGACTTAATTATTTCGAGTTTTTCAGCAAAATCACCCAACCCGCTTCCGAGAATTATGGATAATTCAGGATAGAATGGTATTTTGCTCCGAAGTGTTTTAATTAACAGCTCATATTTTCCATTCAAGTCTATCATTAAAATAATATTCCAGCTAAAGTGGCAGTCATAAGAGTTGCGAGTGAACCGCCAATTACAGCTCTGATTCCCAACTTCGCTAGATCGCCTCTGCGTTCTGGAGCCATAGGAGCAATTCCGCCAATTTGTATTGCAATGGAACTAAAATTTGCAAATCCGCACAATGCGTAAGTTGCCATTAAAATTGCCTTTGGGTCTGTTAAGTTTTTCATTTCAATTAACTTGCTCATATCTAAGTAAGCAACAAATTCGTTGAGGACTACTTTTGTACCGATTAAACTTCCAAATTGATATGCACTGTGCCACGGAACTCCAATTCCGTAAGCAAGAAATTGTAGTATTGACCCAAAAATTAGCTGCATACTTAACGGTTGTCCGAAATGTTGTTTAAGGTATTCATTAATACTTAAAATGTCGCCGAGACCACTAAGGAGATAGTTAAATAAAGCTATTAAGGCAATAAAAGCAATTAACATAGCTCCAACATTTAATGCTAAAAAAAGACCGTCGCTTGCACCGGCAGCGGCAGCCTCAATTACGTTGCTTGCATTTTTCTCTATCTTAACTTTGACAGTACCTTTTGTTTCGGGCTCTTGAGTCTCAGGAAACATTATCTTCGAAATAACAAGTGATGCTGGAGCTGCCATTACGCTTGCTCCCAAAAGATGTGTAGCAAAAAGAAGTTGTGCCTGCTGTACTGGCATTTTCATCGAATCTGCAAAAGCCTGCCCCAAAATTTGAATATATGCTGCCATTACACCGCCGGCGATTGTAGCCATTCCTCCGACCATTATTGTTAAAAGTTCGCTGTTTGTCATTCCTTTAATAAACGGTTTTATCATTAGTGGTGCTTCGGTTTGTCCGACAAAAATATTTGCGGTATTTGATAAGGATTCGGCTCCGCTCGTTCCCATCACTTTAGCCATTATCCATGCCATTCCCTGAACTATTTTTTGCATTATTCCAAGATAATACAGCACAGACATCAAACAGGCGAAGAAAATAATTGTGGGCAAAACTTGGAAAGCAAAAAAAACACCCATGCTTTCCGGATTGCCAGATCCAAGAGCTAAATTACCGAAAACAAATTTGGCACCCTCTGTTGTAAAATTCAAAAGCAGCACGAAGAAACTGCTGAAAAATTTAAATACTGCCTTAGGCCACCCCAATGGAGAGAAGAAATTTCCTAACTCGTCCCCCTTAAGAATTAGTATTGCAAAAACAATTTGTAAACCAAGACCGCTAAGCACAAGTCTCCAGTTAACCTTTTTTTTATTATTAGAAATTAAAAATGCAATTCCGATTATCAGAATAATTCCGATAATTCCGCGAATCAGTGATTCAAAGTTCATTTTTGTTCCGTTTGATTTTCAGGTATGTAATGACATTTTCTGCAGCGGGCTTCGTAGCTATCCGAAGCACCAACAAGCACTCTTTCTTTAGATGTAATTTTTCTTTGAGTTTTATCGGCTGGATTTCCGCATACAACACAGATTGCAAGAGTTTTGGTTATGTATTCAGCAATAGCAAGTATTTGAGGCATTGGTTCGAAAGGGATGCCGCGGTAATCCTGATCCAAGCCAGCTACTATAACTCTTTTGCCAGAATCGGCAAGTTTGTTGCAGACTTCTACAAGTTCATAAGAAAAAAATTGGGCTTCATCTATACCAACTACCTGTGCATCTTTCGATAATTCTAAAATTTCTTTTGCACTTTCAACTAAAACCGAAGGGAGAGATTGTTCACTATGCGAGACTATCTCAGTTGATGAATACCGCACATCAATTTTGGGTTTAAAAATAACAACATTTTGTCTGGCAATTTTTGCTCTTCGAAGTCTCCGAATTAATTCTTCAGTTTTTCCGCTGAACATACACCCGGCAATTACTTCAATCCAGCCGGTATCCCTTGGAACAGAATGAGGGTAAAAATCGTTCATCGTAAATGTTCCTCACCAAATGAAAATGGAAGTAAATCTTTAAGTGAAAATTTTTTTATTTCGTTTTTGTGATTAACCATTACTACTTCAAGCTCTTTACCGCAAAGTTCGAGCAGTACCTGGCGGCAGGCACCACATGGAGGTAGAAAATCCTCAGCATCGCTGGCTATTGCAATAGCCGTGAAATTTCTTTCTCCTTCCAACACTGCCTGAAAAGCGGCTGTTCTCTCAGCACAAATTGTAAGTCCGTATGACGAATTTTCTATGTTCGCACCGTGATAAATTTTGCCATTCTTTGTTAGAAGTGCAGCACCAACATGAAAGTTGGAATATTTGGGAAGTCCTTTTGATTTTGCTTTTACAGCTTCTTGTGCAATTTCTTTTGGATCGTACATTCAGCATATTTTTTTGTTTGATCAAAGATAGGAGATTGAGGTTTAAAATGAAACGAGGCGATGAAAAATTATTTTGAAATCAGAAGGCTGTATCTGTAAACTCTGTCCCTTCTTCCAACAGCCAGATATCCGCTTTGTTTTCATCAACCCCATCAATAAATCTTGAAGGCTTAGCAAATGTAAATCCTTTTTGTCTGTCGAAAATATGGATTGGATAGGAAACGTATAAATTTTCTTTTGCACGTGTTACAGCAACGTACATCAAACGGCGTTCTTCCTCCAACTGATCAAGACTGCCGAACGATTGACTCGAAGGGAAAAATCCGTCAATGGCGTGAATAACAAAAACTGAATGCCATTCTAGCCCTTTTGCTGAATGAATGGTTGAAAGCGTAAGATATTCTTCTTCTTTATCCTCCGCATCAATATCGATCACACTGTCCTGAGGCGGCTCTAATGCCATATCGCCGAGAAAGCTTTCCAAACTTTTGTAATGCTCAGCAATATTCATCAACATATCGAGATCTTTTTTCCTTTTGTTGAAGTCATCATACTTTGCCACAAACAGCGGTTCATAATATTTGAGAACCATCTCTGTTTTATCAGATGGCAGTTGATTTTTAGTATGAATGCTGTGTAATAATTCAAAAAGTTTATAAATATGCTCGTTATATTTTGAGGAAACTACTTTTTCAGGATGTGAGGAAATATTCAATTTGCCGCTAGCAAGTTCATCCATAATATGCTGTGCTTTTCGAGGTCCAATCCCTTCATGCAGAAGTAGAATTCTATACCAACTTACAAAATCAACAGGGTTATAAGCAATGCGTAAAAAAGCAAGCACATCTTTGACATGAGCAGCTTCTGTAAATTTCATTCCGCCGAATTTCATGTACGGCAAATTTGCTTTGTTTAATTCTATTTCAAGATCAAACGATGAGAAAGAAGAACGAAACAAAACGGCAATCTCGTGAAGAGGAATACCTTCTTCACGCAATTCTAAAACTCTTTCCACAATAAAACGGGATTGCATATTTTCATTTGCCGCACAAACGATTGCCGGTAAATCTCCGCCGGTTTTATGCGTAAAAAGATGTTTGGGGTACTTCTCAACGGCACGTTCGATAATATGATTTGCGAAGTCGAGTATTTGCTGTGTACTTCTGTAATTTTCTTCGAGAGTAATAATTTTTACATTTTCAAATAAATTAGGGAAGTCCATGATGTTCTTAAAATTCGCCCCGCGGAATGAATAAATTGATTGGGAATCGTCGCCAACAACCATAATGTTCTTATTTATTTGTGCGAGTCCGCGAATAATATCCGCCTGAAGTTTATTTGTGTCCTGATATTCATCCACCATCACAAATTTTATTGATGTTAGGAGATTTTTTGCGCCGGGTCCGAATTCATTCAAAAATTGACGAAGAAAAAGAAGCAAATCATCGTAATCCAACAAATAGTTTTTTCGTTTATATGACGTGTAGATTTTTTGAATCTCATTAATCTTGTCAAGAAATTCGATAAAGTGGGGATATTCTGCAGTTAAAATATCTTCGACTGATTTTTCAGTGTTTACGCTTAAACTCAATACGCGAAAAATAGTCTGCTTGTTTGGAAATCGTTTTTTTAATTCTCCAAGTTTAAGCTGTCCGCGTATTAGATTTATAATATCTTCGCTGTCGCCTTGATCAAGAATTGTAAAACCGTTATCGAGTCCGACGAACTTCGCATATTTTCTAAGAGTAAGATTCGCGAATGAATGAAAGGTGCCCCCGTTAATTTTTGAGCAGCGGTTATCCAATAAAATTGCTGCTCTGTCCATCATTACTTTTGCAGCTTTCCGTGTAAATGTTAACAGAAGAATTGATTGAGGGTCATAGCCCATTTCAACCAATCTTGCTACACGATAAACCAAAGTCCTTGTTTTTCCGCTTCCGGCACCAGCAATTACAAGATAGGCGCCCTCAAGTGCGCAGACAGCTTCATATTGTGCAGGATTTAATTGCTGCCGGTAGTTTATCGTAAAGTGTGATTCATCGAAATGTTTTGTTAAACTCGCCTTCCCTGTTCTTCTAAGTACGTATTTCTTTGCCATTATCTACGAAGTGCTTTAGGCTTATTAAGTATCTCAGATAAAATAAAAAATTCGCGAATTGACTGTTTATTCATTAATCTTTTCTTTAGCTCAGCAGCCTTTTCTGCTTTCAAAATATTGTATTCATAAGCTGCATTTAAATCTTGTCTTGTACCTGTAATATATTTATCGAACGATGACTTCTGCGGAAGTTTTCTTTCGTCGAGAGCCGGAAGTTTATCATAATCTACTTCTGGAATTTCAGTATGCATTTCCGGCTCAGGAATTTTCTTCTCAAATTCTTTTGCCGGATCCCACGTTTCCATCTGTTCCGATTCAGGCTTATTCTCATTTTCTCCGGCGGATTTTTCATTGAAAATTATATCAAAAATATCTTTGGGAGAAGGTACGGAAGCAGGCTGTCCCCATCCTTCAGCCGGTTTAGGCATACTTTTTTGAGAGTGTTGATCACTTTTTTGATATTTATAATCATTTGCATCAAAATCATCTGCGGTTTCTGCTGTTGTCTTTTTCCGCTGCCCTTGTTTTTTCTTCTTACCAAGAGAGCCAAGCAGACTTAGAATAAAAAAAAGGGCTATAATATAATCTAAAAGATTATCCATTTTTGTCTTTATCCTTTTTCTCTTCGGGTTTAGCGATAGAAGCCCTCATCTCTGTATCAGCCTGTACATTTTTGAGGTTATAATAATCCATAACTCCCAGATTTCCGTTTCTAAAAGCTTCTGCCATTGCGCGGGGGATCTCTGCTTCGGCTTCAACAACTTTTGCTCTCATTCTTGCTACTTCGGCATTCATTTCCTGTTCCAAAGCAACTGCCGCTGCTCGTCTTTCTTCTGCCTTAGCACGTGCAACTTTTAAGTCGGCTTCTGCCTGGTCAGCCTGTAAAATTGCTCCAATGTTAGTTCCAACATCAACATCGGCAATATCGATCGATAAAATTTCGAATGCAGTACCGGCATCTAATCCTTTGGAAAGAACCACCTTGGAAATGTTATCCGGGTTTTCCAGTACTTCTTTGTGAGATTTACTTGAACCAATAGTTGAAACAATCCCTTCGCCGACTCGTGCTAATATTGTGGCTTCAGTTGCTCCGCCTACCAATCTTTCAAGGTTTGCTCTCACAGTAATTCTTGCAATTGCTTTTAATTGAATACCATCTTTTGCAACTGCAGCAACCATGGGGGTTTCAATTACTTTGGGGAGAACCGACATTTTTACTGCTTCGAGTACATCTCTGCCTGCAAGATCAATAGCCGCAGCTTTTTGAAATTGAAGATCGAGATTTGCTTTGTTAGCAGAAATTAATGCATTTACTACCTTAGTGACATTTCCACCGGCAAGATAGTGCGCTTCGAGCAGACCTGACTCAAGGTGGATGTCTGCCTTGGTTGCCGAAATCATATTTCTTACAATAACTTGCGGCGAAACTTTTCTTAATCTCATTCCAATCAAATCTCTGAATATGCGCATTTTAACGCCGGAAAAATAGGCGGTAATGTAGAGTCCGATCGGGACAAAATAGAAAAAAATTATAAGAACAAAAATAACAGCAATAACAACAATAATTGACAAACCGGTTAAAGCTTCCATATTTATCCTCGATTATAATGTAATTTTTGAACTTAATTTATCAATAAAAAGAATTTATTCCAATTTTTGATACAGGTAAAACGTTAAAAAGAGTCGGTATTGATAACCTTGATTAGAGAATAGTGGTTGTTTATATTTAGTATATAATTTATGACCAAGTTACATTTTTTAATTATCCGAAGGTGAAATTATGGATGGAAATTTTTCGGAGCGTGTACAGGAGGTGATACGGTTAAGCAGAGAAGAAGCCTTGCGTTTGGGACATGATTATATCGGCACCGAACATCTTTTGTTAGGAATTATCCGCGAAGGTCAGGGTGTTGCCGTCAAAATTTTGAGGAATCTGGATGTTGACCTTGTAAAACTTAAAAAAGCTATTGAAGATACTGTTCGAACATCCGGCGGCACACTTACTATCGGAAATATTCCTTTAACTAAACAAGCAGAAAAAGTATTAAAGATAACCCAGATAGAATCAAAAATATATAAGTCGGATGTAATTGGCACAGAACATATACTTTTATCTCTCTTGAGAGATGAAGATAATATTGC
This sequence comes from Melioribacter roseus, assembly GCA_020722085.1. GTDB lineage: Bacteria > Bacteroidota > Ignavibacteria > Ignavibacteriales > Melioribacteraceae > Pyranulibacter. The sequence goes on along the minus strand of DYLN01000002.1, from coordinate 15,672 downwards.
GACTCAAATTCTACATCAATTTAATGTTACATACGATTCTGCTAGAGCAGAATTAAATAACATAATGAGCAGCAAAGAATCCGGCAGAACCCAGCCGAGCAGCTTTTCAACTGCTAAGAAGATCGAAAAAACAAAAACACCTGTTCTCGATAACTTTGGGCGGGATTTAACAAAATTAGCTATTGAAGATAAACTTGACCCTGTAATCGGTCGTGAAAAAGAAATTGAAAGGGTAGCTCAAGTACTCAGCAGAAGAAAGAAAAATAATCCTGTGTTGATTGGTGAACCCGGCGTAGGCAAAACTGCAATTGCAGAAGGACTCGCACTTAGAATTGTTCAAAGAAAAGTACCGCGTATACTTCAGGAGAAAAGAGTAGTGACATTGGATTTAGCCGGACTGGTTGCCGGTACCAAATACCGCGGTCAATTCGAAGAACGAATGAAAGCATTGATGAACGAACTTGAAAAAGCCGATGATGTAATTTTATTTATCGATGAGCTGCATACAATTGTTGGTGCAGGTGGTGCTTCCGGTTCGCTCGATGCTTCAAACATGTTTAAACCGGCTCTCGCACGCGGTGATATTCAGTGCATCGGTGCTACAACCTTAGATGAATATCGTAAGTACATTGAAACTGATGGTGCTTTGGACAGACGTTTTCAAAAAGTTATGATTGACCCGCCCTCGGCGGAAGAAACAATTAAAATTCTGGAAAACATCAAATTCAAATATGAAGAACATCATCACGTTCGATATACGAAAGAAGCAATTGAAGCAGCAGTGAAATTGAGCGAACGATATATTACCGATCGCCATCTGCCTGATAAAGCAATTGACGTGATTGATGAAGCCGGCTCACGCGTTCATATGGGTCACTTCACAGTCTCCGAAGAAATTATTAAACTGGAAGAAGAAATAGAAAAGATCAAACAGAAAAAAATACAAGTTGTTAAACAACAGGATTATGAAGAAGCAGCGCGTCTAAGAGATACAGAACGTCAGCTTCAGTCCGATATTGAAATAGCAAAAAGGGAGTGGGATGAAAGAAATAAAGACCTTATTTACGACGTAACCGAAGACGATATTGGAACTGTTGTTTCGATGATGACAGGAATTCCTGTGACCCGCGTTGTTCAGGCGGAATCGGAAAAATTATTGAAAATGGAAGATGCATTAAGAGAAAGAATTGTTGGGCAGGACGAAGCAGTTATTAAGCTTTCAAAAGCTATCCGAAGAACACGAGCAGGATTAAAGCGGGCAAATAAACCGATCGGAAGCTTTGTCTTTTTGGGTCCAACAGGTGTCGGAAAAACCGAGCTGGCAAAAGAATTAGCCCGTTATTTATTTGATACCGAAGACGCACTCATTAGAATTGACATGAGCGAATACATGGAAAAATTTGCCGTGTCAAGATTGGTAGGTGCACCTCCTGGATACGTAGGCTACGAAGAAGGCGGACAATTAACCGAACGCGTCAGAAGAAAACCTTATTCGGTAGTTCTGTTTGATGAAATTGAAAAAGCACATCCCGATGTTTTCAATATTCTGCTTCAAATGCTGGATGACGGACAACTAACCGACAGTCTCGGCAGAAAAGTAGACTTTAAGAATACCATAATCATTATGACATCTAATATCGGTACAAAAGACATAAAATCTACTGGCGGATTTGGCTTCGGCGGCGAAAATGAAGCCGACCATTACACCCATCTTAAAAATACAGTCGAAGATGCCATGCGAAAATTGTTTAATCCGGAATTTTTAAATAGAATAGACGAAACAATTGTCTTCAGAAGTTTAGATAGAGAAGATATCAAGCGGATAATTGCAATTGAGATGAAAGATTTAATTAAGAACGTAAGCGATAATAAAATGACTATCGAATTGAGCAAATCTGCAATTGAATTTTTATCAGACAAAGGTTTCGATCCAAAGTTTGGTGCACGACCGCTTAAAAGAGCAATTCAAAAATACGTAGAGGACCCGCTTGCTGAAGAATTACTGCTTACCCACTTTAAGGAAGGGGACAAAATAATTGTTAAACATAAGAAAAATACTGATGAGCTTTATTTTGTCAGCGGCAAATCCGAAGATGTAGAAGAAAAAACTGCCGAAGGAAATAAAGAAAATTAATATCGAAAGAGTAATGTGAATTTATTATCTGAAACCGAGATAGCGGATAAAATTAAAAAACTGGATGGGTGGAGTTACATTAATAAGGCAATTCATAAAGAATATACGAGAACCGATTTTGCCGATGCGGTTTCTTTCATTGTAAAAATAGGTTTTGAAGCAGAAAAGATGGATCATCATCCCGATTTGCTGCTTCATTCTTGGAATAAAATTAAGGTAACTCTATCCACTCACAGCGCGGGCGGTGTTACCGAAAACGATCTTAAGCTGGCTGAAAAAATAGAGAACATAAAATAATGGACAACGCCAATATTTTCGACATTTTCCTGAAAACAAATGCCCTATTAAACGGGCATTTTTTGTTGACTTCGGGAAGACACAGCAATCAATATTTTCAATGTGCATTAGTGCTTCAGTACCCTCAGTACAATGAAATTATTTGTAAATTGATTGCCGATTACTTTAAAAGTTATGAAATTGATACGATTATTTCCCCAGCAATTGGAGGTATTTGTGTAGGGCAGGAGGTTGCAAGACAGCTAAATAAACGTTTCATTTTTGCCGAAAGAGAAAATAATAAAATGACACTCAGACGCGGATTTCAAATTAAACCAAACGAAAAAATTCTTATCTGCGAAGATGTAGTAACAACGGGCGGCTCTGTTTTTGAAGTAATGGACATTATAAAAGAAAATAATGCTGTTACAGTTGGCGTGGGAATGATTGTGGACCGCAGTAACAGCAAAGTAAAATTTGGTGTGCCGCAGTTTAGTACATTGAAGCTGGATGTTGTTTCTTATCAGCCTGATGAATGTCCTCTGTGCAAAGAAAATATTCCAATTATTAAACCTGGCTCGAGAAAGAAAGCCCCTTAGGAATGACCAGAAAGAAATTTTTAATTACAGCATATTGCCTTTTATTCACTTGAGGTAATAAATGAAAAAGTTTTTACTGTTTTTTTTATTTACAGTAAGTCTCTCGGCGCAAATCAACTTTGATGAATATTTTATGCCAAAAACTCTTCGTCTGGATTATTATCACACTGGGAATAAAAATACGGAGTTGATTTCGCTCGATAAGCTTCTGGAAGAGCCGTACTGGGGAGGCTCTCGAATAAATTTGATCGATACTTTTAAACTTGGCAATTACTACTTACACGTTTTTGACGATTCTACCGGCATAGAAATCTACTCACGCGGTTTTTCTGATTTATTTCAGGAATGGCAGACAACCGAGGAAGCAAAGCATCTATTCCGTTCAATGCAAGGTTCAGTGGTAATGCCGTTTCCTAAAAATAAAATTAAAATAGAAATAGAGAGGAGAAACCGGCGAAACAATTTCGAAAAAAAATTTGAATATACCGTAAATCCCAAAAGTTACTTTATTATTAAAGAACAAAAGGAAAAATATCCAGCTTTTCAATTACTGCACTCAGGCGCCTCCGAGAATAAAGTAGATATTGTTATTATTCCGGAAGGATATTCGAAACAAGAAATAAATAAATTTAAAAATGACTGCAAGAAGTTTATGAACGACCTTTTTGATTATTCTCCGTTCAGAGAAAACAAAAACAAATTTAATATTTGGGGAGTTGAAGCACCTTCTAAAGAGAGCGGGACAGACATTCCTGGAGAAAATGTCTGGAAAAATACTATTTTGAACTCTCGCTTCTATACATTCGACAGCGAACGCTATTTAATGACTACCGATTATTTCCTCGTTCGGGATGTTGCCTCAAATGCGCCGTACGATCAGATTTTTATTTTGGTAAATACTTCAAAATACGGAGGAGGTGCAGTTTATAATTATTATACATTGGCAGCAATAGATAACAGGCTTTCAAAGCAAATCATCGTTCATGAGTTTGGTCACGGACTCGCCGGTCTCGCAGATGAATACGGAAACGATAATACATATCAAGAAATGTATCCCACAGATGTTGAACCCTGGGAACCAAATTTGACTACGCTTGTAAATTTTACTTCCAAATGGAAAGATTTGGTTAAACCCGGGGTTCCTATCCCTACTCCTCCAATCGATAAATATAAAAATGAAATTGGAGTGTTTGAGGGCGGAGGTTATGTTGAAAAGGGGGTATACAGACCAACTTTCAACAGCATTATGAATTCTTTTTCCTCAAATGAATTCAACGAAGTATGTAAAAGAGCGCTTATAAAGGTAATTGACTTTTACTCAAATTAAATTGATAACAAAAATGATGGACCAAAAGCGATTATACAGAACAATTGAGACTGCTGCATCAAAGCACTTTGATAGTGAAAAAGAATTATTGACTGAAGTAGTAAAACAAATTGTTGAAAGCGATTTAATTAATGTTACCGGCGGCAGGGTATGGCGGCTTGATCCCTCTGCTAAAGAATATAAATTACTGTTTCAAACCGGCAAAGTAGCCCGGATACCCGATGATTTTACGCTCAAGATTAATGATTATCCTATTTTTGAAAAAGTAACAAACGAAAGAACAATACTGGCTAACGAAACCAACACAACATTAATTAGTAAGGGAATTTTCCGGTATTCTGCGTCGGGGGTGGGACACAAAATAAAAATTGACGGCAAACGGTATTACGAATTTCTGTTGGCGGTTAACAGTCCTACAATAGACGAGAATCTCAGGTACACTTTAAATATTGTTGCAACCGTATTAACTTCCAAACTGAATGAAAGATTTTTGTCATTATCTCAGAAGAAACTTATCTCGGATATTGACAAAGCAAAGCAGCTTCAAAGAAGCATTTTACCTGAACATGAATATTATTTTAAGAGCTATGAGATTTTTGGCGTTACAATTCCGGCAGAAACTGTTGGAGGCGATTTTTATGATTATCTGAAAATTGGAGACGAAGATGATAGACTCGGTATTGTTGTGGGAGACGCCGCATCAAAAGGCTTGGCTGCCGCTGCTGAGGCAATGTATATTTCCGGCGCTCTCAGAATGGCAAGTACGTTTCAGATAAAAATTGCTCCCATGATGAAACGTTTAAACCAGTTAATAAATAAAATATTCAGCGATGACAAATTTACCACTCTTTTTTACGGTGAGTTGTCAATTGATAAAAAAGGGTTATTTCTTTATGTCAACGCCGGGCACAATCCTCCAATATTTTACTGCAAGGGAAATAATGCGATAACTTATTTGAATCCAACCGGACCTTTGATTGGACCGGTACCGAATTCCCGTTACGAAACAGACAGCATTAATTTCAATAATGGCGATATCTTGGTAATTTACACCGATGGAATTACTGAATCAGCAAATGAAAAATACGAGATGTACGAAACAAAACGCTTAGAAGAAATAATAAAGAAAACAGCAAATCTTTCCCCAAAAGAAATTGCTTATTCTATACTTGATGACGTTACAAAATTTACTACAAGTTCAAGCAAATATCAGGACGATAAAACAATTGTTGTAATAAAACGAAACGGGTAAAAATGGAACTTGATGAGAAAATTTTTAATGCCGGTGTCGTTGGTGCTGGCGGAGCAGGATTTCCAACTCACATAAAAGCAAAATCCAAAGTTGAATACGTTTGTGTGAACGGAGCCGAATGCGAACCGCTCATCCACAAAGATTTTGAAATAATGGTTCACTTTGCACCCGAAATTATTCGCGGAATCGAATTGATGCTTAAAAAAGTTTCCGCAAAAAAAGCCTTCTTTGGCATTAAAGCAAAGAATACAGATGCAATCGAAGCCGTTGAAAAAAATTACAACAACGGAAAAATTCAATCTACTTTGTTAGGTGATTTTTATCCATCTGGCGACGAATATGAATTGGTTTATGCCGCAACAAAAAGATTGATTCCACCTCATGGACTCCCGCTCGATGTTGGCTGTGTTGTAAACAATGTGGAAACTTTTTATAACATTGCAAAAGCAGAAAATGGAATCCCGGTAACAGAAAAATTTGTTTGCGTAGCGGGGGCAGTCAAAAATCCTTCTACATTTTTCGTGCCTGTAGGAACCTCTCTGAAAGAAGTACTCGAATTTGCCGGAGGTGCAAGTGTAAGTGAATTCGGAATATTTGTCAGCGGTATACTAATGGGTAAATTAACTTTTGATTTAACAGAGGTTGTAACAAAAACTACTGCGGGAATAATTATTTTGCCAGCCGATCACTATTTAATTAGAAGAATGCAAAGACCTGTTCACGATATGAACAGAATTGGAAAATCGGCTTGCGATCAATGCAGCTACTGTACAGAATTTTGTCCCCGTTATTTGCTTGGATACGATGTACAACCTCATAAAGTGATGCGTTCCCTTGTGTTTACAACATCGGGCGAGGCATTATGGAATCAATATGCCGATCTTTGCTGTTCATGCGGTTTATGTTCGCTCTATGCCTGCCCTGAAGATTTGTATCCACGAGAAGCATGCAACCAGGGAAAAGATTACATGCGTAAAGCAGGAATAAAATATGAGCAGCCAAAACCCGTTAAAGTCCATCCTATGAAAGAGGGGAGGAGGGTTCCGTTAAAAATGCTTATGAAAAAACTTGACATTCTGAAATATGATGTACATACTCCCTTCAGAAAAGAAAGACCTGAGCCGCAGCAAGTAAAAATTTTGACGAAACAACACGCAGGCACCCCGAGCAAGCCTGTTGTTAAAATTGGAGACTTTGTGAAAGAAGGTGATTTAATTGCAGATGTCGAAGAAGGAAAACTCGGAGCAAAAATTCATGCTTCAATTTCAGGAAAAGTCACAAAAGTTAATGACGAGTTTATAGAAATTGTACGGAACAGATAATAACCGCTATGGATCGCAAAGAAATGCAAATGAAAAGCTTTGCATAGCTTGCCCTTTAGTAGTTAAACAGAGTATTTTTCAAAAAGTTAAAAAAGAGGTATAAAAATGGGGATGAATTCACTCGGCTTAATAGAACTGACAAGTATTGCGGCAGGAATGCATGCATGCGATATAATGCTCAAAACTTCACAGGTGGAACTTATTCTTTCCCGCACAATTTGTTCCGGCAAATATATGGTTTTGATAGGCGGAGAAGTTGCTGAAGTTCAGTCTGCAGTAGACAACGCTGTAAGTCAAATCGATTTTGCTGTAATCGATACATTTGTAATTCCGAATGTCCATAAAGACATTTTTCCTGCTTTGTCGGGACACTCTAACATAAATCTACTCGAAGCACTTGGAATAATAGAGTCGTTTTCAGTAGCCTCATTAATTGAAGGAGCGGATGCAGCTATAAAAGCAGCTAATGTAAAAATTATAGAAATCCGGTTAGCGATGGCACTTGGCGGTAAGGCGTTTTGTACGTTAACAGGTGAGGTTGCCGCTGTTACAAGTGCAGTGGAAGCAGGAGCTAAAGTAATTGCCGACCGCGGATTACTCGTAAATAAAATTGTAATTCCGCAGCCAAGACCGGAATTGTTAAGTGAGATGATTTAAAAATCCTTACTCAATGCGTAATAACCAAATTTTGAAAACACATAGATTATCAGCAAAGACATTGTAATAATAATTATTAACGGTACGTAAAATATGTGAACATTAAACGGCTTATTTACTGTCAGAGAAAAGAAATAACTGCTCACAGGATCGAAAAGAAATATTATTATAAACAGCATATAAAAAATATTAAAAAGAAAAGTTATTGACGCTCCTTGTGAAGAAGCAATTCGAATTGCACTTTTTTCTTTATGATTTACAAAAATACCTCCCATTCCAAAATTTATAGCGAAGATTGCTATGGAAGAGATAAATGTTATTACAACATTTATTAATCCAAACTCAAAGCCGAAACTGAGATTAGTTATTATTCCAAGCGAGCTTGAAATTATCATTAATACTATCAACGGCGGTATCATTTTTAGCAGAAATAATGAAACCTCACCGACCGGCGATGATTTGATTTTCCAGTAGCTCATTCCTTCCAGACTTAGCGAAGGGAAAACAAACCTTAATGAAAGCGTAGATATTAAAAGCATGTTAAAAAGAAAAAAAGAAAGATAAATGGAAGTTTGGAGATAAAAATTGCCCTGACCTATAAATTTTATTTCGCTCACACTAGAAATAAAAATGGAAATGAGAACTAAAAGTACCAGCAAATGTATGACCTGAACCGGCTCGCGAAAGAAAAGCAAGAAATCTCTTTTTAACAGTGCTTCGACCTGCGGTTTAAGTATGCTTTGTTTTTGAAAAGAAATAATGCCGGTCTGATTTTTCTTTATTCTACGCCGATTGGAGAGACTTATGTTAAGAAGCCATGTATAAAAGTACCAGCGTTTCCCGATAAAATAAGTAAATAAAAATAAACCGGCACTTAAAGAAATTTGGTAGATAATAAACGGAATAGATTCAGAAAATTTCCCTGTAGAAATAAAATAAGCTGCCTCAGAAAGCCATTGACTTGGCAGATAACTTGTAAACGACGGGAGCAGATTAACTAAAAATTTATCTTTATCAATAAACGGATAAAAATGCATTACCGAATTAACTAATTTTACCGGTGAATTAAGATTAAAAAACATCAGCAGCAAAGCGAGATAAAGAAAAACTAAAAAATAAATTACTTTTTTAACTCCGAACTTTGCGGATAATCGAACAATCAGAAGAAGTATTAAAACACCTAATGTACCGGCAGTTAAAATAAAAGGCAAAAAGTTGAATATTATAAGCACAAGAAATAAACCCGTTGCAATGTGAAAATACGATGCATAGCCTGCAAGAACCGAAATAATAACAATGAATAGAGTGGAAGAACTGTAAAAGAAATTATCCAGAAATTTTATTAAAAATATTTGCGAAGGCTTTACCGGCTTTGCCATTAAAAAAGTCACATCACTTGACTTAAACAGAGTGGAGTGGGCTACAATAATGTTACCAATGTTAACAGCAACGAAAAATATGAAAAGCACCATGGCTATAAATTGGTGCAGCAAAAAGAGTCCGACTTTAATATCAACAAGTAAAAATTTTATAATGCTTTTTGTAAAAAAGAAGCTTCCAATTCCGAATCCTGCGTAAACCAAAAAACTGCTTATGTCTTTGATGACGTTGGTTAATCCGTAAAGCTGAAAACGGTTTTCAAATTTTACGTAGGCAATGAATTTATATTTTAGTATGTGGAAAATTTGTTTCATTGCATAACTGCCCGGCCGCAGTCCTATTCATTTGTTAATTGAATAAACAATTCTTCAAGATTATTGTTTTTCCTCGACTTCAATTGTACTAATGATTCGATCGTATCGTTAAATATTAAGTGTCCGTTATTTATTATTCCTACGTGACTGCAAATTTCCTCGACAACATTAAGGCTGTGAGTGGACATAAAAATAGTTATTCCGTTTTTGGCATATTCCTTAAAAATTTTTTTCACCAAAAAAGCACTCTGAGGATCGAGACCGATCATTGGTTCATCAACAATTATTATTTCAGGTTCATGGAGAAGGGAAGAGGCAATTACTATTCTTTGACGCATGCCCTGAGAGTATTCTTCTGTTCTTTTATTAAGCCAATCACCTATATTGAGTAAGGCTGTAACTTCGTCAATTTTTTTTGATAGTCTTTTTTTATCAATATTATACAAGCCGCCGCAAAAGTAAAGATATTCCTTTCCGGTAAGTTTGTCATATAAATAAGGCTGGTCTGGTATGTATCCGATCTTAGTTTTGGATTCAATGAGGTTTTCCCAAAGATTTTTAGAATCCAAAAAAATTGATCCGGAAGTGGGAGAAAGAAGTCCAGCGATCATTTTAATAGTTGTTGTTTTTCCCGCGCCGTTAGGTCCTAAAAAACCATAAAGATCGCCTTTGTTAATCTTCATATTTAATTGTTCAACGGCAGCAAAATCTCCAAATTTTTTGGTGAGATTTACAAATTCAAGCATAATAATTTAATGAGAGGTTTTATAAAACAATCGATTGAACATCGTCGAGTGTAATTGTCATCAAATCTTCGTTGCTGTATTCTTTTAATTTAGATATCCTTTCTTCCTGGTTGCTTATAGCTTTGTAGAGTAAATTTTTTGCTGTTCTCGCGTTGCCAAACGAACGGTCACGCTGAGAGTAAATTTCAGAGAAAACATCAAGGAATGACTGCAATGCTCCTTCATCTAATCGATAGCCGCTGTTTTCAGCAATATCAACAGTAATGCCGAGAAGCTGGCGCGGGTCGTAATCTTCAAATACAAAGAGATTGGGGAACCGTGACTGTAGCCCGGGATTCGATTCGATAAATAACTTCATTTCGTCGGTATAGCCTGCGAGTATAACTGCTAATTGACCGTTGTAATCTTCAATTCTTTTTAAGAGTGTATCAATTGCCTCAAGTCCAAAGTCGTTTGATCCTCGTGCAAGTGTATAAGCTTCGTCAATAAATAATGTTCCGCCGAGTGCTTGCTTAATTACCTGATCTGTTTTGATAGCAGTTTGTCCTTGGTAACCTGCCACTAAATTTGATCTGTCGACTTCAATAAGGTGTCCTTTTTCGAGTAAACCTAATTCTTTAAAAATTTTACTCATCAGTCTGGCAATAGTTGTTTTGCCGGTTCCCGGGTTTCCCATGAAAACGCAATTAAGATTTTTCTCAATCACCTGAAGTCCACGCTCTTTACGAAGCTGTGCTACTTTAAGACCGCTCATTAATTTGTAAACACCTTGTTTTACATTTTCAAGACCGGTAAGACGGTTCAATTCGTAAATATATTCCTGAAGTTTAAGCGGGTCTCCTTTTACTTCATATTCTTTAGCTTGCTCTTTTGTACTAACGACTTCTTTAATATCTTCAAAAGTAATTGTAGAAATTACTTCATCAGTTCTCATTGCTTTTGGCAGCTCGGCAATTCTTAAAATCATTTTGTTTTTGACGGTTTCCAAAATATTTCTCACAATTCTTGCATTACCGAATTTTTTGTCCCTTGTTCTATAGATTTCAACGAAATACCGCAGCAATTCGTTCCTGGCTTCAGCCGTTATATTTTTCTTTTCTTTTTTTAGAGAACGCTCAACAATTTCCATTAGTTCATTAGGATTATAATCTTCAAAAACAAAAGACTTATGAAAGCGGGATTTTATGCCCGGGTTGCTGTTGACGAAATCTTGCATTTCATCGGTATAGCCGGCAGCAATAACGAGAAATTTGCCTCTGTCGTCTTCCATTCTTTTTAGAAGTATATCTATGGCTTCTTTGCCGAAATCGCTTTCGGAAGTTCCTTTTACAGTTAATGAATATGCTTCGTCAATGAATAATGTTCCTCCGATTGCTTTATCGATTAAAGCAGAAGTTTTTTCAGATGTCTGTCCAACATAACCGGCTACCAAACCCTGTCGATCTGTTTCAACAAGATGACCTTTGCTTAAAATTCCCAAAGCGGAATAAATCCGGCTGAAAATTCTTGCGACTGTAGTTTTACCGGTTCCCGGATTTCCAAGAAATAAAATATGAGAGCTGAACTTTTCTTTCACATTTTCACCTTCATCCAAATAAAAACGAACGAGCTTCACTATCTCCATAATTTCTTTCTTAACCGATTCCAGACCTACCATACTTTGCAATTCGGTAAGTGCTTCCTGAAGCGCTTCTTCATTTATCGGAAGTTTCACTTCTTTGGCTTTTTCTTTTCTCAGACTGTTTTTAATATCGTCGATTGTCAATGTTGTTAATATTTCTTTAGTTCTTTCTTCGGGGTTAAGGGCTAAACATCTTTTGCTTAGATTAATTTTACATTCTTCAAGAAGTTTCCGGGTGAGCCGTGCGTTACCAAAAGATTTATCTCTGTTGCGGTACAACAAAATAAATTCTTTTTCTATTTCTTTTTTAGCCTCTTCTGTAATTTTATATTCTTCTTGAGCTAGAAGATTCTGAAAAATTACTACTAATTCTTCCGGTGTGAAATCTTCAAAGTGGAAATTATAATTGAACCGTGACTTCAACCCTGGATTAGAGCTTAAAAAACTACTCATTTCTTCTGGGTAACCAGCAACTATTACTGCGAATTCTCCTTTATGGTCTTCCATTCTTTTAAGAAGGATATCAATTGTTTCCTGCCCGAAATCCTGTGAACTGCTTTCTTTTTTAAAAAGGGTGTAAGCTTCGTCAATAAACAAAACGCCGCCCATTGCATCATTAATTACTTTTTCTGTTTTTTGCGCTGTTTCTCCGATATACTGGCCTACAAGTGCCGAGCGGTCTACTTCAACAACATGACCTTTGGGAAGAATTCCCATCGTAAATAAGATTTGTCCGATCAAACGAGCTACACTTGTTTTGCCGGTACCGGGATTGCCGGTGAAGACAGCATTGACAATAATTCTTTCATCGGATTTTAAGCCGTGTTTTTTTCTTTCTTTTTGGAACTCAAGCAAACTTATCATATCCCGAACGGCGCGTTTGATATTAGTCAATCCCACGAATTTATCAAGTTCAGCTAATAATTCCTCGATCGTTTTTTCGGGAACAGGTTTCTGAAGTTGATATGAAAACCCTTTACCGCCGGTCTTTTGGTCGGGCTGTTCTTTAACACTTTCAAGTTTCTCTTCAATTTCTTCACTAACTACATTATGACTTATGCCAAAATATTTTTCACATATCTTAAAATTATTAAGATATATTTCGACTTTACCCTGTCCTACTTTCCAGATATTTTTTCCTTCATCGCCGCAGTATTGTGCAAAAATTACAGATTCCCAATCCCTCTTTATGTTCAGTCTGAATTCATTTCTGTAAATCTCAAAATCATTCAGGTACCAGACAGCAGTACCCAAGAAATTTTTGTCAGCGCTTTCGAAAAAAGGGTTACTGAAAATAACTTCAACACCGATTTTTTTGATTTTATTTTCAAATTGCAAATAGTATTTCCGCTCTTCAGAAATTTTTTCTTTATCTGCGTCGAAGACTTTTACAGAAAATACATCTGCATTTTTATTAGGATATATCAGCGAATCAGTCCTGAATATTTCTTTTTCGATTGCAAATTTTTCTTGTGTAAATTTTTGTTTTTCAGCAGAACCTGTCATTTTTAAGCCGGATTCGGATTTCTTCTGAGTAAAAGTTTCCTCGTAATCTGGTTCTTCTGCCCTAAGTGAGAGCAGACGATTGAAAATGAAGTTGAACCGATGATTATTTTTTAGTTGATTTTTTAACGCCTCAGCTTTTTTAAATGCAGGTTTGTATTGAAATAAATAGAACATCGATTCCAGTTCAATTAAAGCTACCTCATATTTTTCTTTGCCAAGTTTTGCATCTTCCAAAAGTTTTCTGGAAACATGAAGCGAAAACCAATATTCTTTTTTTTCAATCGCATCTTCACAATCTTTAATTAATTCTGAAACAGCACTGCTTGTAAGTTTTCCGCGTGCTTTAAACAGTTTAATTATTTTTCTCAGAAGGTCTTTAATCTCGTTAAGATGTTCATTCTTACCGTTGTCTATAATTATTCCAAGCTCTAATGCTTTTGCAGCTTCTTCAAATTTTTTTAATCCGGCTAAAGCTCGTGCTTTGGTAACGTAAGTCTGTGAAAGGTAACTTTTTTGTTCTTCGATTGTTTTGTCAATGTCGGATAACGCACCTTCATAAATAGAGAGACGGGTCAGTAGATATGCTCTAAAGAATCGTGAACGAAGATTATTGGATTTGAGATCCACTGCAAGATTTGCAAATTCCATAGCCTTAGCAGGAAAACCGTTTTCTAATAAAGCCCATGCATAGCAAATAACCACATCGTCATTTTGAGGCATATATTGAATAACTTCTTCGGCAAGATTCAGCGCCATCCTATACCTGCCATCCATTAGATGATTATATGCCTCATCTAATTTTATATTCAGTTCTTCCTGGTTAGTTTCCAAAGCCCTAAACAGAATTTTTATGAAACTATATTAAAATATTAAAAGAAATTATAATTATCTCTAAGATTAACTTTTTATTTTTATTTCCGTCTAAATATGAAAATTTGTAGGAGGAGTGATGAAAAAAGTTCTATTATTTACTTTATTAACCGTAATTACAGCAACCGGCTGCAGAATGTGGGGTGTGAGAGGAAATGGAAATGTTATTGAGGAGAAAAGAGAGATTGAATTCTTTAACCAAATTAAAGTAGGAGGGGGATTCACTATTTACGTTTCAATTGGTGATGAAACAACTTTAAAGATATTTGCTGAAGAAAATCTCCTAAAATATATCAGAACTTATGTTAAAGGCAAAACACTTCACATTGATACCCGAAAAAATCTTTCGCCACGAAGAGATGTTAAAATTTATATAACAACTCCGGTGCTTTTTGGAATTGAGTCATCCGGCGCTAACAGCATAACTGTCGAAGGGATTAACGGCGAAAATTTTTATGCAGAGATGAGTGGAGCGGGAAAAATGGATTTAGACGGCACGTCAACAAATCTAAAGCTTGAGTTATCCGGTGCCGGTTATTTTGACGCCAGAAAATTAAAAGCTGAAAATGTTACAGTTTCTGTTAGCGGCGCAGCAAGTGCTGATGTGTATGCAAATCATTCCTTAAAAGCATCTGTTTCGGGTGTTGGTTCTGTTAATTTTTATGGGAATCCTGAGAAAGTTCGCACAAACGTTTCCGGAGTTGGCTCAATAAATAGAAAATAAACAATTAAAATAGGATAGGTGAATGAATTCGTTCAACCATTCATTCAATTTATTGATTGGATATTTTATCGATAACTTTTATTTTCGACTTGCCTTTCAAAACAAATTATGGGATAATTTTGGCAAGTTCTAAGCAGCAACAGAGTTGGATTGTTGAACAAAGTAAAAAGAATCGAAAAATTGGTTCAAATTTAGGAGGCAAAAATGAAGAACAAGCCGTTAGTCGGCATCATAATGGGAAGTGATTCCGATTTTAATGTAATGAAACAGGCAGCGGATGTTTGTAGAGAATTCGGAATTTCCCATGAAGTAAAAATTGTGTCCGCACACAGAACCCCAAATCATGTTAAAGAATATGCTGCAAATGCACATCAAAGGGGAATAAAAGTAATCATTGCCGGAGCTGGAGGAGCAGCACATCTGCCCGGATTTACAGCATCGCATACAGTGCTTCCTGTAATCGGCGTTCCCGTAAAAAGCAAATCGCTCGATGGGTTGGATTCGCTTCTATCAATTGTCCAAATGCCGTCCGGCGTGCCTGTTGCAACAGTAGCAATTGACAATGCTAAAAATGCTGCAATATTAGCCGTGCAAATTTTAGCTGTCTCCGATAAAAATCTTTACAAAAAATTAATTGATTATAAAAAGAAGATGGAGAAAGAATCTTTGGCGAAAAATAAAAAGCTAAAACTAATATAGAACTGCTCAGAATTTGCGAATTTTACGAATTAAGCGAATTCAATTTGATAATCCGTCAATCTATTAACCTTCAATTCAGTATCAGTAATAGTAAGATAAACTCTTTTCTTTGAAACTACCAACCAATCGATAATTCTCACACTTAGGAAAACTTTTCGCATGCAGGCCCGAATTTTATCCTAGATTATGCCAATAGGATTCGAAACTTGTGAGGTTGTCTAAAAAGTAATCTTTTTTAAGAAATG
>DYLN01000062.1 GCA_020722085.1 Melioribacter roseus | reverse complement strand
TTCTCGAGGATCAAATAACTAATTATATTATCATTTCCACTTTCACTCATTTATTCTGTATTTTTGGTAATCATTTTGAAACAATCGGTTAAAATTCAATGAAATTAAGTCGCTATTATGTTCCCACACTAAAAGAAGTTCCTTCGGATGCCGTTATTCCGAGTCATGTTTTAATGATTAGAGCCGGACTAATACGTATGGTTTCTGCCGGCATTTATTCTTTTTTGCCGATGGGTTACAAAGTTGTTAAGAAAATTGTTGAGATAATCCGCGAAGAAATGGATGCTATTGGCGGACAGGAATTTCATCTGCCGGCATTAAATCCAAAAGAAATTTGGGAACAAACTGGGCGCGTTGAAGCATTCGGAGATACCCTTTTTCATGTTAAAAACAGAGATTATGTTTTGGCTCCTACTCATGAAGAAATTATGGCGTTCCATGCAAAAGGATCGTTGACATCATATAAAGATTTACCTCAAATCTGGTATCAGATTCAAACTAAATTTAGGAACGAACCGAGACCGAGGAGCGGAGTAATTCGTGGCAGGCAATTTTTAATGAAGGATTCTTATTCGTTCGATACATCGTTCGAAGAACTTGATAAAAGCTATGCACTTCATGATAAAGCATATAGAAAAATATTCGACAGATGCGGTTTGAAATATTTTGTTGTGGGTGCTTCGAGCGGTGCAATGGGCGGCAGCAAATCCGAAGAATTTATGGTGAAATCCGAAGCCGGCGAAGATACGGTTGCTTACTGCGAAAATTGCGGCTATGCTGCGAATGTTGAAGTTGCTCAGTCTGTTGTGCAAGCTGCAGCCAGAAATGGAAAAAGTGAAAACATAAAAGAAATTCACACACCAAATGTGAAATCAATTGATGAACTTTGTGAGTTTCTGAAAATAGATGAGCACCAATGTGCTAAGTCCAGAATCTATATTAATGATGGAAAACCTGTGCTTGTTTTGATGCTGGGAAACGATGAAGTAAATGAAAGTAAACTGCAATCAATTATCGGCGGCGTAGTTCGTCCCGCTCATCCCGATGAACTAAAAGAAATTACGGGAGCCGATGCCGGCTCTATCGGTCCTGTGGGATTCAAACACAGAATAATTGCCGACAATCTTTTGAAAGATGCCAACAACATGTACAGCGGTGCAAATAAGAATGATTATCACATTAGCGGAATCGATTTTAAACGTGATGTAACTAATGCTGAATATTTTGATCTACGGGTAATTGAATCTGGAGAAAATTGTATCCGTTGCGGCTCTAAACTTGATGTGTTTAAGGCAATTGAACTTGGACACATTTTCAAACTTGGTACAAAGTATTCCGAGGCACTTGGCGTAAATTATCTCGATGAGAAAGGAGAAGAACATCCGATTGTTATGGGAAGCTACGGTATTGGAGTTGAAAGAATTTTTGCGTGCTTCATCGAGCAAAACTTTGACGAAAAAGGAATACTCTGGTCCAAGCCTCTCAATCCTTTTGATGTTCATATTGTCGCATTGAATATGAAGAGCAAACTTATATCTGAAACGGCTGAGAAAATTTATAACGAATTGAGCGGGACGGGTCTAGAAGTTCTTTACGATGATAGAGAAGGTGTAACTGCCGGATTCAAATTTAATGATGCAGATTTGCTTGGTATGCCTCTACAGGTTATTGTTGGTGAAAAGAATGTGAAAGAAGGAAAAGTAGAGGTAAAGAACAGAAAGACCGGCGAAAAGAAAATTGCGGAACTGTCCAAGTTAAGCGAAATAATCAAAGAAATGTTATAAACATAAATATGTCACCCCGAACTTGTTTCGGGGGAATATTTTGTTTATTAAAAAACTGGCATGGACAATGGAAGATAAATTTAATTGAATCTGTTAATCTGAAGTGGAAAGATCTTCCTGAAAATTGGTATGATAGCGATAAAGAATCCCAAATATTTGTTGTGAAAGGTGATGTAGGGTCAAGGTTTCCTTGACCAAAGATGCTGAAAAAAGTTCAGCATAACACATGAATTCAAAACTTTATATAGTACCAACGCCAATAGGCAATTATCTCGACATTACCTTGCGTGCTCTCGAAGTTCTCAAGTATGTTGATTTCATTATTTGCGAAGAATTCAAAGAAGCCCGTCGTTTACTCTCTCATCTGCAAATAGAAAAGGAACTGGTTTCCTTAAATGAACACAACGAAAAAGAAGCGTCGGCAGAAATTTTTCAAAAAATAAAAAACGGGAAAACCGCAGCGCTCATATCCGACTGTGGCACGCCTCTTTTTTCCGATCCGGGATTGCTTTTGGTGCAGATGTGCATTCAATCCAAAATTGATGTAATTTCGCTGCCGGGGCCAAATTCACTTTTGCCTGCTCTTACCGGCTCTGGTTTTGAACCGGATAAGTTTTATTATGCCGGATGGCTTTCACCTAAAAAAGATTTGAGACGGAAAGAACTGCTTCGACTTAAAAACATAAAAGTGCTCTTGGTTATTATGGAAACACCTTATAGACTGAAAACTCTTTTGACTGACATACAAAAAATTTTTGGAACACAAACTGAAGTTTGTGTCGCTTACAATATTTCATTGCCGGCAGAAAAATTTTATCGCGGAAAAGTTTCTGAAATCCTTGCCGTAGTTGACAAACAGAATCTCAAAGGCGAATTTGTTTTAATGATTAATAACAATATCAGGAGAATTCACCATGGCAATTAAAGTTAAAAGGGTATATGAACAATATTCGGCTGGTGACGGATTTAGAATACTCGTAGATAGGCTTTGGCCGCGCGGTATATCGAAAGACAAAGCTCACATAGATATATGGATGAAGGAAATTGCTCCTTCCGATAAATTAAGAAAATGGTATAGTCACGATCAGTCAAAATGGAAAGAATTTAAAAAACGATATGCTGAGGAATTAAAGCAGCACCCGGAATTTATTGAGCAAATTTTGAATTATGAAAAAGAAAAGGGTACGGTTACGCTTTTATTCAGCAGTAAAGAAGAAAATTATAACAATGCAAACGCACTTTGGGAATTAGTAAGGACAAAAAGTTGATGAGTGCCAATTTGAATAAATACACATTTTTTTATAAGATTGCATTAAGCTAAAAATCTGATTCTAAATTTTATTTATAACAGCTTTATTGATTTATTTAACGAAGGGAACAATTATGTTAATTGTGCAGGATGTTGATTTGACACCAAATCCACAGGCATTAAAATTTTTTCTCAATGAAAGACTGCTGGTTAGAGAAACCAGAAATTTCAAAAGCAAAGAGGAAGCTCAAAACGATCCCCTGGCAAAAGGCATTTTTGAAATTACAGGTGTTGTTTCTGTTTTTTACATGGATAAGTTCATTACTATTGAAAAAGATCCGAAAGCAAGCTGGGGACAAATTCAACGACCATTTGTTGACTTCATCAAAAATTTTGACAAATCATTGATTCCGCCTGAAAAAGAAATAACAGTCAGTTCCGAAGAAGAAACCGAAATGCTCAGGAAGATTAACCAGATTTTAAATCAGCGTGTACGTCCAGCTCTGGCAGGCGACGGCGGCGGCTTGGAAGTTACTGCAATGGAAGGTTTTACCGTTAAAATCAGATACCAGGGAGCCTGCGGAAGCTGTCCAAGTTCAATCCGCGGTACTTTAGTTGCGATAGAAAATTTGTTGAAACGGGAAGTTAATCCCGCCATCGAAGTGGTTTCTGCTGATGAATATTAGGAGTAGGGTCGAGGTCACCTCGACCCAATGCTTTTTTTAAGAAAATCTATTCAAAATTTTCCGACTCATCATCGTAAACATGCTCATTAAATATTTCCTCAAGTTCTTTTTCAAAGAAAAAGCTTTCTTTGTCAAAAGCGGGTTTTAATTCATCCAGCCAGATAGCGCTCTCGTCGTACTTCGCAAAAAACGGTCTTGCAACCCAGTCGGGGTTTCTGCCCTGTAAAAACCTCAGTACAAATACTTTTTCGTCATTTATTTCTTCGATGCCGAGCACCTGAATTTTCCCCGGCGTTGTACTCATGCTCGGTCCTCTGACTGTCCGGCAGACGCCACTTACACTTTGGTAAGCTTCTCTAAATATTTTCCATGCTCTTTCTAACGTAACACTGAAAAATTCCTGTGCACCTGTATCACGGGCAACAAACATGTAATAAGGAATGCAATTATTATTTACCTGCAAACGCCACATTTCCGCCCAAACTTCCGGAGCATCGTTTATGTGTTTTAAAATAGGGGACTGGGTTCTAATTTGTCCGCCGGTTGCTCTAATTCTTCTTATTGCCTTTCTTGCTGTTTCTGTTTTTAGTTCAACGGGATGATTAAAATGAGCCATAATTGCTAAATTTTTTCCTGCTTTAACGATTCTTTCAAAAAGTCCTATGAGGTCATCGGCATCATCGTCATCGGTAAATCGATATGGCCAATAACCGATTGCTTTTGTTCCGATTCTTATTGTTTGGATATTCCAGAGTTCTTCATCAAGCAGCGGCTCAATGTAGGTTGATAGGATTTTTGTTTTCATAATCATAGGATCGCCGCCGGTAAACAAGACATCGGTTACCTCGCGATGTTCCTTCAAATATTCAACAAGAAGTTCAACTTCTTTCATAGCAAATTTTAATTCATTCATGCCTACAAATTGGGGCCAGCGGAAACAAAAAGTACAATATGCATGACATGTTTGACCCTGGCTCGGGAAAAACAAGACTGTTTCCCGGTATTTATGCTGCATGCCGTGTAATTGAATTCCATTAATTGTTGGAATGTTGTAATGCTGCCCGGCAGGATGCGGGTTCAACTCCGTTCTAATTGAATTGGCAATTTCGGTAATTGTATTTTTATCGCTGTTGTTTTTAAGAGTGCCCTCCATAATGCTAAAGTGTGACCTTGACAGCATTTCCTCCCGCGGAAAGGTTAACGTAAAAATGGGATCATCCGGAATATTGCCCCAATCTATAAGTTCTTCTATTACATAATTATTTGTTTTGAACGGGAGTACATGCCCAACAACGTTAATAGCCTTTTTTTCAGCGGCACTCAATTTTTTGATTTGTGGTATCTCTTCAAAATTTCGCAAAGTATATGATTTGTAATTTTTCATTACCACCTCCATCTTAGTTAATATATTCTTAATTTATAAATCAGCTTAAACCGGGTAGAATAAAAGCTAGTGCCCTCAAACTTAGGGCACAGTGCCGGCTACAACCAAATAAAACGTTTAGACCATTTCAAATCATTTAGTTGCAGATGCACTTTGAAGAATTTTCAGCAGGTACTAGCGTATATTGCAAGATAAAAATTTTTTTGTAGAATGCAAGTAACTTTAAAGTTTAAATAGGATTGATTTTGAAAATAAAAAAGCCCGTTTCATGCGGGCTTATTTTAGAGCGGATACTTTGTTTACGTCATCGAGGCGGACGAACCTTTCCTGGAATTTATAGCTGCCGTTTGCAGTTTTTATAGTTTTTATAAACTTAACGTTTACTACGTTTGATTTTACTTTCGCCTTCGCTTTGTCGGCAAAAGATTGCTGTTTAGCCATGATATAATCTCCTAAATTTTGCGGGCAAATTTAGGCAAAAAAAAGGTTAGATGAAAATTAGAAGTAAATAATTATTCTTTTTATTGGGTGATGTGATAAATAATTTACAAATGCATGTGTTGAAAGATCGGGGAAAATTAGAAAGGCTGCCCTCTAAGAGCAGTCTTAAGTGTTTACAGTTATTATTTGTTTGATCAGTAACATCTTTTTCACAATAGTTTTATATCCTGCCGTAAGTTTGTGGATATACGTTCCACTCGATAATCTGCTTCTATCAAAACGTACACTGTAATTTCTTTTTTCCCTGTAACCATTTATTAAGTTGGCTACTTCCTTGCCTAATATGTTATAAACCTTCAATGTAACAAATAATTTCTCAGGTATGCTGAATGAAATATTAGTTGCCGGATTGAATGGATTTGGGTAATTCTGATAAAGAATATATTTAGAAGGAATAGCTTGATTTTCTCCAAGAGTGTCTAAGGTTCCATAATTAACGCCGTTTATTCTGCAACCTACTAAGTATGCCGACTCTTGCACCATTTTCCCAGGAAAGCACCCGAAGCCGTAAGCTAACCTCTCCCAGTGATCTAATATTGAATATTCGGTAATTACGGTATCACCTTATGTGAATATGTAATAATCAACTATTAAAAGAAGCGATCGGTAAGAAAGGTAAACAATGCTGGTAAAAATTACATGTAGTTTTTACCGGTATGCAGTATTTAGCAAATAAAGATATCAAAGCTATCATCAGAACGAGTATACTTTTAGAGATTCTTAAATTCTAGTAGATTAGCCAACCTTAGCAAGAATATAATCTGTTAAAATCCTGCCGGATTCTTTTAACTCAAAATCTTTTTCATCGTCTTCGCCTATGTTTACTTCGTCTTTGTTCTTCAATTTAAGGTTAGCTTCGTTTTGTTTTTCTTTATCGAGTTCTTTTTTCTTTTCTTCCATTTTTTCTTTTTCATCTTTTCTTACTTGTTCGTTAAGCGACCATTCTTTTTTGTTTCTCATTTCTTTCGATTCCTTAATATCTTCAATCATGCTTAAATATTCCGGATCGGTTTTGATTCGTTCTTGATGTTTTTTAATCAATTCGGGCAGATATTTTTGAATTTCGTCGTACTTGGTAAAATTAGCTGGGGAAATATGATCCCACGGCAGGGCACTGGGTTGTGAACTTTCGCCGAATTCCGTAGAATCGAAATTTGAAGGGAAAGTTATGTCCGGTCTTACACCTTTTAGCTGCGTACTGCTTCCGGTAATTCGGTAAAACTTTGCAATGGTCATTTTAACTTCGCCGGTTTTACCATCGGAAGTTGGAAGAAAACGCGAGAGGTCGATTACGTTTTGTACTGTTCCTTTTCCGTAGGTATCACTGCCGATAATTATGCCTCTTCCGTAATCCTGAATTGCAGCACTAAAAATTTCGGAAGCCGAGGCGCTAAAGCGATTTACAAGAACTGCTAATGGACCGTCGTACAATATTCCGGGGTCAGGGTCTTTATCAATTTCAACTGCGCCCATAGAATTTTTTACCTGAACCACCGGTCCGTCTTTAATAAATAAACCGGTTAATTGAATTGCCTCCTGGAGCGAACCGCCGCCGTTATTTCTCAAATCGATTATTACGCCGTCTATTTTTTCTTCCTTAAATCTTTCAAGAATTTTCTTTACATCTTCTGTTGTGCTTTTATAATCTTTTATCCCTTTTTGTGCCGCGGCGAAATCACTGTAGAAAGAGGGAAGTTTTATTACGCCGAGTTTGAAAACGCTGCCGTTTTGTTTTACGGTAATTATCTCGTCTTTTGCTGCCTGTTCTTCCAATTTGATTTTATCTCTCACCAAACTTATTTCTTTCGGAATTGCATTTATCCCGTCTTCTTTCTTTAAAATATTCAATCGAACAATTGTTCCTTTTTTGCCGCGTATTAATTGAATAGCGTCGTCCAGTCTCCAGCCGATTATATCAACCATTTCTCCTTCTTTACCCTGAGCAACGCCTACAATTCTGTCGCCTTCGTGAAGAAGATTGCTTTTAGCTGCTGGACCGCCAGCAATAATACTTGCAACTACAGTATAATCTCCTTCGGTTCTTAACGAAGCTCCTATGCCTTCAAGTGACAGGCTCATTTGAATTGCGAAGTTATCGGATGTTATTGGTGAGAAATAATCAGTGTGGGGATCGTAAACTTCGGTAAAGGAATTCATATAAAGCTGGAAAACATCTTCCGGCTCATATTGTAAAATTATTTTGTAATAATTATTATACCGCTTTAGCAGAACATCTACAGTGCTTTCCCAGTCTTTTCCCGAGAGTATCAAATTCAAGGCGTCGTTTTTTAATCGGAGTCTCCACAACTCATTTAATTTAACAGAATCCGCTGCCCAATCCGAATCCTTTCTAACCGGCGTAAAAAATTCATTTTTGGTGAAATCAAATTTTCTTTTCAACAATCGGTTAACGTACTTTATTCTTTCACCAAGTCTTTTTTTATAAGTATTAAAAATTTCAAAGCCGGGGTTAAGATTACCGGCTTTTAAAGCATCATCGAATTGGTATTTGTATTGATTGAATTTTTCTATGTCGCTTTTAAGAAAATAAAGTTTGTTATTATCAAGTGCGTTTAAGTAGTTATCGTAAATTAGTGCCGAAAGGGAATCGTTCAACGGTGTTTTTCTATAATGATAACTAGTCAATAGATTTGTAATTATCTGGTTTTTCCTGGCAAGAAATTCGTTAGGATATAAAACTTTATTTGTATCAATCGAATGATCTTTAGCTATTACAGCTTCCGGATCTTGTGCCCGGCAGCTTAAAACGATTATAGCAAAGAATAACAGAAAAAGGAATTTTTTCATATATGTCCTTATTCGAATTAAATTTTTGTATCTAACACTTGGAATAGAAATTTGTTTCATATAGAAGATTTATGTTGATGCAAAGATATTAAAAGTTAGGCTTAGTTCAAGGTAAATAAAGTATGCACTTGTTTAACCCAGATTGTCCACTAGGAAAATTACCAATAACATATTAGTGACATCACTTGTTAAATGATAAGTATTAAATCCCGACATAGATTTTCTTGGGCTTGTGGTTATCCATACCTTCGGTAAAAGATTTTCTTACTGTTATATTGCTCTCAAGCCCTTAGAAAATCTTAATCGATTTGTCATTAGTGTTTTTATAATGACAAATTTGGGTTTAACAATCATGAATGTGCAAATAAAGAGGGTAATAAAAAGTCATTTAACGTTATTAAGTCATTGTTATTAATCATTTAGCACACATTCATCCATATAGAGAGGGAAACTAAGGGTAATGTTTCTCGTTGAGCCCGACCCAAAAGTAATTTTTTTTAGGACAATAACCACTTCCGTAAGGAATACCTTCGGCAGAATTGCACAGCTCACCCCGCTCCGCTCGTCAAAGTCTGACGACCGAAGCAGGGCGAGGCGAGTGTATTTTAGGGGAATTTTCTCGAATTATTTTATTGATTCTTGCTTTTTTGGTCAACCTCGATGAGAGTTGTTACTCTTTAATCACTTTATCTCTCTTCAAGAAATTTACATAATCACATTTCCGTCAGCATCTATATATTTTACGTTGTATCCAAGTTCTTTTATGCCTGCTTCTATTTTTGATTTATCGCCGATTACAACCCAAATCAAGTTATCGGGTTTCACAACTTTTTTAGCTGCATCTATTATGTTTTCGGTAGTTAAGCTTTTTATTTTACCTGCGTAGGTGTCATAATAATCATCGGCAAGGTTATAGGAAACCATATTAATCAAAGAAGCAGCTACACGGCTGTTTGTCTCCCAGCTTCCTGGCAGGGAAAGCGAATTTTGCTCTTTGACCTGGTTTACTTCGGCATCCGTTGCAGGCTTTTCCCCGACATATTGATTGATTTCTTTCACCATTTCTTGTATTGATTCTTTTGTTTTATCGGTTTGTACTACACCATAAAATATGTAAGGACGCTGACCTCTTGCGCTTGGCATTGTACTTCCGGAACCGTAGGACCAGTGTTTATCCTCACGCAAATTCATATTGATTCTTGATGTGAACATTCCTCCCAGAATATCGTTCATAAGTTCAATAGCAACATTATCTTTGTCTCCGTAAGGCGGCGCAGGTTCACCACCCAAAATTATTGAAGATTGAGAGCCGGGGCGGTCCATGATATAAATAACATTTTCAGCCGGCATAGGAACTTCTTTAATTTCTTTTTTAGGGAAATCGCCGGCTTTCCAGTTTGCAAATAACTTTTCAAATTTGGGTTTAATTTCGTTCATGGTTATATCGCCTACAACAATAAGCGTGGAATTGTTAGGTTTAAACCAAGTTTGATGGAATTTAATCATCTCATCGCGTGTTAATTTTGTTATCGTTGATTCATAACCCGAACCGGTAAACGGATTTCCATAAGGATGATCCTTTCCGTAAATAAGAGCGGGAATAACGCGCAGTCCCATGCTGAAGGGCTGAACTTTTTCACGCTGGATGGCTACAACTCCTTCTTTAATTAATCGATCTAATTCTTTTTGCGGAAATGAAGGGTTAAGAATTACATCTGCAAACAAATTCAGCGATTGATCTAAGTTGGTTTTCAGTGCAGACATATTGACAAAAGAATTATCAAGATTAGAGCCGGTATACAGTGTTGCACCCAAAGTCTGAAGTTCGTCACTCAACTGGAGAGCATTTTTTGTTTTTGTGCCTTCATCTAACATATTCATTGCAAGACTTGCCGTGCCGGGTGAAGCAAACTGATCTGAAGCGTAACCGGCGTTAATCATCATTATAACATTTACTACAGGAATGGATTTTCTCTCGGCAAGAATTATTTTCATTCCGTTGGAAAGTTCTGCTTTCTGCAGTTTCGGAAATTTTGCTTCCGGCGGCATTCCGGTCTCGGGAAGTTTTGAACGGTCGGTGCTGCTTGCCGTTGTAGAGTATTGTGGGAATGGATGAATTTCCAAAATATAAACACCGTCACCCAGCCATTTATTGCCCGAATTTTTTACATCATTTATGGTTGTTTCGGCTATGTACTTATTATATACTTTGTAGTAATCCGGTGAACCGCCGTAAACCATATTTTGTGCAAGTATATCCGACTTGCCGCCGAAGCCGCCGATTCTTTCAACGCCTCTTATAAAATTTGCGAAGTATTGAGTTTTCATTTTTTTTAATTCTTTTTCGGTTGGTCCATCTTTTAAGACCTTTGCAAGCTCTTCGTTAATCTCTTTTTCCACTTTTGAAATTTCGATGCCGGGTTTTACGTCCGCAGTAATAAAAAATTGGCTACCTATTTCGCCGGGTCGGTAATATGCGTAGACGCTTGTGGCTATTTGTTCATCGTAAACAAGGCGTTTGTACAATCTGGAATTTTTGCCGGAAGAAAGAACATCGCTCAATAAATCAAGATGTGCTAATTCTTTGTTTCCCCATTCGGGAACATTCCAAACCATATAAAGCCTTGCCTGAGGAACTCTATCCTGGGCTACCTGCCTTATTACGCCGGTTCTTTTAGCAACAAACGTTTGAAATTTTGCAACCGGAGGTCCCGAAGGAATATCGCCAAAATATTTTTCAACCTTTTCTTTTATTTCTTCGGTATTGATGTCGCCTGCGATACAAATTACAGCATTAGCTGCACCGTAATAGCTTTTAAACCACTGGTGAACGTCATCGAGTGAAGCTGCATTTAAGTCTTCCATCGAGCCGATTGTTGTCCATGAATAGGGATGACCTTTTGGATAAGTTCCGGTTGTAATCAACTCTCTCGAAATTGCATACGGTTCATTTTCTCCCTGTCGCTTTTCGTTTTGAACAACGCCGCGTTGTTCGTCAAGTTTTGACTGGTCTATTGCTCCTAAAAGGTGTCCCATTCTATCCGACTCCATCCATAAAGTAAGATCAAGAGCAGAAACGGGAACGGTTTCAAAATAGTTGGTGCGGTCACTATTTGTTGTACCGTTCAGATCTGTCGAGCCGATTTTTTCCATTACTTTGAAATAATCGTCGTTATAATTCTCGCTTCCGTTAAACATTAAATGTTCAAAGAGGTGTGCGAATCCAGTTTTACCGGGCTTCTCGTTTTTGGAACCTACGTGGTACCAGATATTAACTGCAGCTATGGGAGCTTTGTGATCTTCATGTACAATGAGTGTTAAGCCGTTCTTAAGAACAAACTTCTGATAAGGAATATCAATGTTTTCAGGCTTTTGAGCAAAAATAAAGCTCATAAAAATTGAAAACACCAGCGGAATCGATAAAAAAGCTTTTTGTTTCATAGACCCTCACCTTTTTGGTTGGAAAAAAATATTTTTGAAGCAAAGTTTAGACGGATTGAAACAATAATTGTTAGTGCGTCTGCAGCTAAATGATTGTGTAAATATCTAACGTTTGTTCAGTGCAGCCGACACTGTGCCCCTTTATTTATTAAGATATTTAATCGAAGGAGCACCAGCAATTTAATTAATGATTAGTTTAAATGCATATTAAAGAGTTAAAATGCAAGGAGGGAAGAGCTGATATTTTTAAGAAAAGATGTTGTCTCTGTATAAAAATCAGAAGATATAATACTTCATAGAAATTATTTCTTCATTCAGGAATGTATTATTTTGCGCACTTAAAATTTTAGAACAAATTATGAGCGACAAAAATTCGAAAAAAGCTTTTGCTGCATGGCTGACTATTTGTATTATTTGGGGAACTACTTATCTCGCAATTAGAATAGGAGTGAGAGATTTACCCCCAGTATTGTTTGCCGGTTTTAGATGGATTATTGCGGGTCCAATACTTTATTTTATTTTGAAACTACGCAATTACAAATTACCGGATAAGAGAGATATTTTCCATTCCGCAATTGTTGGTCTGCTTCTTTTAGGCGGCGGGAACGGATTTGTAGTTTTTGCCGAGCAGTGGCTTCCAAGTGGCTTAACGGCGTTATTAATTACAACGGGACCGTTCTGGATTATAGGTTTTGAATCTCTGATTCCCTCCGGTCCGAAATTAAACAGGATTATTTTTTTAGGATTAGTGTGCGGGCTTAGCGGTATACTTTTGATTTTCGGTGATAATTTTGCGGGCTTGTTTGATCCAACTTATATAAAGGGAATTTGGGGCTTGATGGTTGCTGTTCTTACCTGGTCGCTTGGAACTATCTATTCAAAATATAAAAAAGTTACTGTTCATCCTTTAATGAGTGCGTCTATTCAAATGATTGTTGCAGGAATATTTTTGACGGCTTTCGGTCTTGGTTTAGGCGAAATGTCGGTGCTGCATTTTCACCTCGATAGCTTTTTGGCATTTTTATATTTGCTCGTTATCGGTTCTCTTATTGGCTACGGATGCTATATTTATGCTATTGCACATTTGCCGATTTCTTTTGTCTCTACTTATGCTTATATAAATCCTCTCATAGCTCTATTTTTAGGCTGGCTTATTTTAGATGAATCAATTACACTTCCGATTATATTAGGTGCTGCCGTAATACTTGCCGGAGTGGCATTAGTTAAGAAGGGGAGTACGCCGATAAAATTGAGTTTGAGGGGAACCGATTAAAAATAAAATTCACCTTCCAGATAAAAAGAAGAAGGATAATACCAATACTCGCTAAATTTATCACCGAATGTAAATTGAGTTCCGGCATTCATATAAAAGTTTTCGGTTACCGAATAATTCCCAGTAAGAGAAAAATATCCGCTGCCATCGTTAAGATCGGTAATATTTGTGAGCGATGTTGTGAATAAAGGCGTTACTTGGTATGAAATAGTTTCAGCAAGGTAATTTCTATTCAAGTTTAGAATTTCACCTTTCAATAAGCGGTCAAATTCATAATTAAATTTGTTTGTTTTACCTTCGCCGTTGTAATGGTATTCAACAAGTCCGTAAAGCAGGGGAGTGAATTGATAATCGGCGCCAATAATAAATTTCGCGAAATTTTTACTTATGTTGTTTTTGTTCATTGAAATAATTCCTTCACCATGCACACCCGCTTCGAAAAAGTTTCCTGCAAAATCACATCCGGCAACAATTCTTTGATCGAAATAACCGCCGACTAAAGAAAAATCGTAAGTGTCGAAGTTTGTTCTGAATCTAAACCCGTAATTGCTATTGTTTATTTTTCCTTGAGGGTTATAGACAATATTCAAATCGGTAAAATTTCCAAAAATGTATCTTAGAGAAATTACATCGGCGCCGTCTTTTTCCAACTTGTAATATGTTGCCGGATTAATTGGGTTGAACAAATCGGTTGGATTCCAAATTCTACCTGTACCCCAGGAAATTCTTTGCCGCCCGATTTCGACACTTCCGAAATCAAACCCTTGCCTAAAATAAAACCTATCGATGAAATGGATTAATGAATAATTTTTTTTGTTAATCGGATTCCAGGTCAAGTCTACTAATTGGCGGTTTGTTTTTTCGGGTTGTTCTATCAAAAATCCGCCGAGTTCTCCGTGATAGAATCCGGAAATTTCATATTCCAAATTTATTCTCGCATTATTCCAGAGGCAAAATGTCGGACGAAGTCTTACGCGCGTCAAGTTCAAAAAACTGTTTTGATCGATATTAAAAAGTTGGGCTAAATCCTTATTGGTTGATTGATAAATTGGGAGGTCAACTACATAACCGGAAAATTCAATGTTGTATTGTGCAAATACAGGACCGGCAAGAAACCAAAAGAGAATAGCTATTCTTTTTATATGTTCCAATTATTGAATTTCTCCGTCTTTAAGAATTATAAGTCGTTTTGCACGATCCATCACTTGTTTATCGTGAGAAGAAAAAATAAAAGTAATTTGTTTTTCTTCGTTCATTTTCTCCATCAAATCCAAGAGGTTGCTGCCGGTTTCGGAATCGAGGTTTGCGGTCGGTTCGTCAGCTAAAACCAAAGTCGGATTATTCACAATTGCCCTGGCGACTGCTACTCGCTGCTGCTGACCGCCGCTCATTTCGTTCGGACGTTTATCCGCCAATTCTTTTATGCCGAGCTCTTCCATCAAAGCTAACGCTCTCGAATTTCTTTCTTTTTCCGGAATGCCCAAAAGCATCATGCTGAATTCGATATTTTCTATTGCAGTTAAAACGGGGATTAAATTATAAGCCTGGAAAACAAAACCGAGTTTCCTTAGACGGATGTCCGATAATTCCTTTTTCGATTTTTTTGCGAGATCGTTTTCTTCGAAATAAATTGAGCCTTTCGTAGGTTTATCTAAAGCACCAATCAAATTTAATAATGTAGTTTTGCCCGAGCCAGACGGACCGGCGATTACTAAAAATTCTCCTTTCTTTAGTGAAGATTATTCGTTCTTCAGCATTAGTCGTTAATATTTTTATCCTTTCCCGGCTATTAAGATATTTAATTTATCTCCGTAAGGACAAATCTGCCGTCTATATTAATGAAATCAAATTCTGTTTTAAGTTTTTGTTCTCCGTTGGAAAAATCAACTTCTGCTGTATAGATATCAACATTATTGACTTTTTTGTGACTGATTGAAGGGACATCGTATTTATCGCTAATGTTATTTAAGGCAGCAATTTTTTTACATATTCTTTTTACCTGACTCAGTTCTTCGTTGCTGGAAGACTTGTAAGTATCAGCCCAGTATCTTGATTTATCATTTCCCGAATAAGCAATATATGACGCTGCTTTTTCGTAGTTCTTCGAGGAACTTAGGTCAAATAAGGTTTTCAAAGAATTTTTAATCTGTTCTTCCGTTTGTGAAAAGATAAAATTTAACGGCAAAAGTGTGCCAATTATAAATAAGATCACAAATAACTTTTTCATACGATACCCCCTTTTGGTTGGTTAGACATTTTTGAGCAAGATAAGTTTCCATACAATTTTTCAGTTCTATAAAATTAATCAAAATGTGAAATGTTTTATTTGTTCACCTTTGATGCCAATTTCAGACATTGCTTCTATTCCGATTTGAAGATGCAAATCGGTAAATTTATTTGTTACCACTTTATCCAATTCTTCCGTTTTAACTCCTTCAGGTATCATTGGTAAATCCGATACCAATAATAATGCGCCTCTTGCAATTTGATTGGCATACCCGACAATGAATAAAGTAGCTGTTTCCATATCAATGCCGATAGCACCAAGCCGCTTTAGATATTCCTTAAATTTTGAATCCCACTCCCATAGTCTTCTGTTGGTTGTATAAACGACACCGGTTCTGTATTCTAAGTTATGTTGAACAATTTTGTTGGAAACAAATTTATGCAGCTTAAATGAAGGCAATGCCGGAACCTCGGGCGGCAGATAATCATTTCCTGTCCCTTCACCTCGTATTGCTGCTATTGGAAGTATAAAATGACCGATTTCTGTAGAATCTTTCAACCCGCCGCATTTGCCAAGGAACAAAACGCCTTTAGGTTTTTTTGCACTCAAAAGATCCATTATTGTTGCAGCATTTGGAGAACCAATTCCAAAATTTATTATGCTTAAACCGCTGCTGTTGGTAGCTGATTGCATTGGTTTACTAATCCCTTTAATTTCGCAGTTGAACTTTTCAGCGAACTTTGTTACGTAATTATTAAAGTTTGTAAGCAGTATGTAATCGCCGAATTCATCCAGTTTTGTTCCTGTATATCTAGGAAGCCAGTTTTTCGCAATATCCAGTTTTGTTTTCATTTTGCAGATAGATTTAGTGTGTCCGAATATATTTTATTGAAATAAAAAAACTTGAACCTCACTTTTATAAGTAATTTACATTCTGAAGATTTTTTGATTCTTTTAAGAAAAATAGTTATTTATTGTTATGTAATTTATCGAACGGAATATGATTATTTTTTATATAAATTGAGTATCCGTAAGATTTACTAATTCAAAAATAGTATTTTTGTTAAGTATCAGGTAATAATCGATAGAATAAATTGGCGAAGAAGACATCTACAACTAACACAAAAGAGAGTTTTAGGTCAACTACCGAAGTTAAAAAAAGAGAGTTTCTCCAGGAAGAAACAAGAAAACAACTGTTATCCCCGTTTCAAAGTCTCGCTATATTTACGACAATTGCAGGTATTGTTGCGCTTATATTTGAAGTGAGATACTTTAAGGAGTTTTCTTATCTTGTTTACACTTCAAGAGTGTCATCCATAGTAATAGCGTTTATATTACTTCTAATTTCACACACAAAAGTTGGGAAGAAACACCCCGTAATTCTTGTTCATATTTTGCTGTTTGCTATAATTATGACCTTTGGAGTTATAATATTTCTTTATCCCAATACTCTAGTATTTAACTCTCAGATTATTGGACTTATTATTTTTACCGCTGCACTGTTCCTAAGCTGGGATGTAAAAAACCAGATAATAGTTGCAGTCTATTATAATCTTGTGTTTGCAGGTTCAATAATTTTGAACAGCAAAAATGTATATATCCTCCCTAACACCGTTGAATCCATAGTGCTGGTTCTAACTATAAGCGTGATGGCTATAGTTGCAAGTTATATTAATTACCGGCTGAGAGAAGAAGCTGTTACAAAAAGTTTTGAAATAGCCTTATCCGAAAAAAAATACAGAAATATTTTTGAGAATTCTGCTGAGGGGGTTTTTCAAATTACGCCTCAGGGGAGGGTAAAAACAATAAACCCTGCCTTTGCCAAAATGCTTGGCTATACAAACGACGAAGAGCTGAAAAAAATAAATTTTAAGGAGGGGGTTTTCAGAAAAGAATCCGAATGGGATTTTTTTACAAAGCTTCTCGAGAAACAAGGGAAAATCAGAAACTTCAGGGTAAATTTTAAGAAAAAAGGCGGGGTTGAAATTGTTGTTAGAATCAACGCAAGAATTAATGATGACGAGGAGGATAAGCCGATTTTTTATGAGGGCAGTGTTCAGGATATTACCCAGCAGGTTATAGCTGAAAATGAAAAACAAAAAGCGCTCGAAGCACTGCGTCAGGAGAAGTTGAGATCTGATATAGCGGCACGAAGAGCACAGCAGGAAAGCAACTTTAAAACAAAATTTCTTGCTAATATGAGCCACGAAGTCAGAACCCCTATGAATTCAGTAATGGGTTTTCTTACTTTGATTGAAAACGACCTGTTCGAAAATCGGGATGAATTGAAAAGTTTTGCGCGGGATGCTAAAACTGCCGCAGAATCTCTTTTGGATATAATAAATAATATTCTAGATCTCTCCAAAGTTGAAGCAGGCAAAATGGAGCTTGACGAAGATGAATTTGATCTAAAAGCTGAAATTCATAAAGCAATTTCCATGCTTTCTCAAAAAGCTAAAACTAAAGGGGTTATTCTGGAAGATAAAATTGCCCCCGAGATTCCGGATAAGCTAATTGGTGACCCAACAAGGTTTAGACAGATAGTGATAAATTTATTGAATAATGCTATAAAGTTTACCGACGAAGGAAAAGTTGAAATAATTGCGGAAGTGAAGGATCGGAATAAAGGAATGTTAACTCTTGGTATTTCGGTAGTAGACACTGGCAGCGGAATTCCTTCTGATAAAATTCCATTGTTGTTTGAGCCTTATACTCAGGTAAAAAATAAAAAGGCATATAAAGAGGGTACCGGTCTTGGACTTGTCATCTGCAAAGAATTTGTAAAACTTATGGGTGGCGAGATAAGTGTTGAGAGTAAACTTGGCGTAGGAAGCAAATTTTATTTTACAGTTAAAATGAGAATCCCGGGTGAGTACAAAAAAGAGGAAGTCGAATTAAAAGAAAAAGAAGCTTCGCTTGAAGATTTTGAACAAAGATTGAATAAAGAAATAAGCAAAGTTATCGAATCCGAAACGGTTAAAAAAAGACTGCTGCTTGTTGAAGATAACCCCATAAGTCAAAATCTGGAATTAAAAATTCTGCGTGAAGTCGGTTACGAAGTGGAGGCTGTGA
Organism: Melioribacter roseus; assembly: GCA_020722085.1. Taxonomy (GTDB): domain Bacteria; phylum Bacteroidota; class Ignavibacteria; order Ignavibacteriales; family Melioribacteraceae; genus Pyranulibacter. Next base: position 550 of record DYLN01000062.1, on the reverse strand, counting down.
CTACCGGCGCCGAAGCAATTGAAGCTGTTAAAAACGGAATGTTCGATCTGGTATTAATGGATGTTGAGATGACAGATATGGATGGAATAAGCGCAACAAAGAAAATCAGATCTCTGGAAGGAGAAGAATCAAAAATTCCAATAATTGCTGTAACAGCTCATTCAAGCATGAAAGACAGAGAGAAATGTCTGGCTGCCGGTATGGATGATTACATAGCAAAACCAATCAATATTCATTTCTTGAAAATAACGATTGACCAATGGCTGAATTCCAGGAGATGAAAAATTCTCAATATTCAATACCCAATAAACCCGCTCCGCTCGTCAGAGTTCGCTCGTTAGTCGTCAGACCCCGATCGTCAGATTCCGACGAATTCTGTCGAACGGACCCTGTCGGGAGTCCGTGGACTCCAATCCGTGACCTCGTCCGTGACAAAGTCACGAGACGGGCGGAGTCTTCAACCGAAGTTTGGCAACCGAAGCGGAGCGAGGCGAGCAATTTTCAGTAGCCGTTGAATATTGAAAGTTGAGAATTGGATATTGAGCGTTTA